>JAYWEM010000001.1:0-83716 GCA_043779265.1 bacterium
ATCATCGGAGCGGGATGCGAGCGCAGCGCGGCCGCGATGCGGACGCTCTACGACGGCGTCGGCGGCGAGTTGATGGTCACCGCGATCCCGACCGCCGAGATGGTCAAGTATGTGAACAACACGTTCCATGCGTTGAAGGTCGCGTTCGCGAACGAGGTCGGGCGCCTCTGCAAGCGAGAGGGCATCGACAGTCACGAGGTCATGAGCCTCATGTGCCGCGACACCAAACTCAACATCTCGACCGTGTACCTGTCGCCTGGCTTCGCGTTCGGTGGCTCGTGCCTGCCCAAGGACATCCGCGCGATCCACTCGCGCTCGCGCCAGCACGGTCTCGAACTGCCGGTCCTCGGCAATATCATGCGCTCGAACGACCTGCATGTGGAGGAGGCGATCCACCTGATCGAGCGCTTCCGCAAGCGCAAGCTCGGATTCCTCGGACTGTCGTTCAAGGCGGGCACGGACGACCTGCGGGAGAGCCCCATTCTGCGCGTGATCGGCACACTGGTGGGCAAGGGCTATGGCGTGCTGCTGCACGACCCGAACATCGACATGGAGCGCGTGCTCGGCGCCAATCGCCGCTTCGTCGAGGATGAAGTGCCCTACCTGCCGGAACGGCTGCGAGGCGATCTCGACGAGCTGCTCGCCGAGAGCGAGGTGATCGTGGTGGGCAATCGCTCGCGCGAGTATCGCGAGATCGGTCCGCGGCTCCGGTCGGGTCAGATACTCATCGATCTCGTGGCTGCCGTGGACCGCAAGACCGTGACCGCCGGCGAGTACCATGGCCTCGCCTGGTAGCATCCTCCATCTCTCCCAGAACCTGACGCTGCCGTTCGACCGGCGCGTCTGGATGGAGTTGAACGCGCTGCGGAACGCCGGCTATCAGGTCTCGGCGATCTGTCCCAAGGGCGACGGCGGCACCGAGGACCATGAGGTTCTCAACGGCATCCACATCTATCGCTACTCCGCCCCACCCGAGGCCTCGGGCTTCCTCAGCTACGTGTGGGAGTTCCTCTACTGCTGGCTGCACACGGCTCGTCTCTCGGTGACCGTTCTCGCCCGGCAGGGATTCGATGTCATCCATTCGGCCAATCCGCCCGATACGTTCTGGGCGATCGCGGCGTTCTACAAGCTGTTCGGGAAGCGGTTCGTGTTCGATCATCACGACCTCTGCCCCGAGCTCTACCTTTCGCGTTTCGGAGAGTCCAAGTCCGGTTCTGCGGTGCATCGGGCGCTGCAATGGCTGGAGCGCATGCAGTTCGCGACGGCGGACATGGTGATCTCGACCAACGAGTCCTATCGGCAGGTGGCGCTCTCTCGCGGCCGCAAACGCCCCGAGCGGGTGTTCGTCGTGCGGAGCGGGCCGAGCCACCAGCGATTCGCGACGGTCCGGGACCCCGATCCCGAACTCCGTCGCGGCAAGCGCTTCCTCGTGGCCTATCTCGGCGTCATGGCCCCGCAGGATGGCGTCGACCATCTCGTACGCGCGGCCCAGGTGATGGTGCAGCAGCGAGGCCGCGACGACGTGGCATTCACGTTCATCGGCGCCGGCGACTCGTACGAGGACCTGCGCGCCATGGTGCGCGATCTGGGTCTCGAGTCGTCCTGTCTGTTCACGGGCCGCGTGCCGGATGCCGAGGTCGAGCGGGTGCTGGCGACCGCCGACGTGTGCGTCAGTCCCGATCCGCGCAATCCGCTCAACGACGTGAGCACGATGAACAAGGTGCTCGAGTACATGGCGTGCGCCAAGCCCGTCGTCTGCTACGACCTGCGCGAGCATCGCTTCTCGGCGGGTGAGGGGGCGCTGTACGCCGAGGCGGATCAGGTCGAATCGCTGGCCGACTGCATCGAGCAGTTGCTCGGGGACCCCGAGCTGCGGGCGCGCATGGGCGCCTACAATCGCGAGCGTTTCCTGACGCAGATGGCATGGGAGCACAACGTCGGCGAGCTGTTGCGCGCGTACGGGACGTTGCTCCCATGAGAGGCGCTCCGGCGCGCCACCGCGTCCTCCTCATCGAGAGCGGTCGCAGTGTGGGCGGCACCGAGCGTGTGGTCTGGGAGTTGGCGACCCGGTTGCCCCCATCGCGTTTCGACGTGCACCTCTGGCTATCGCCCGCGCCCGCGCTGGACGAGTTCGCGCAGGCGCTGGAGGCGGCGGGATTCGTCGTGTCGCGCGTCGAGGAGATCGATTCTTGCTGGGACTGGAAGGGCATGCTCGCCACGTGGCGACTGCTCCGGTCACTCAAGCCCGACCTCGTGCATGTGCATCACGTGTGGCCCGCTGCCGACCGGTACCTCGCCATGCTCGTGCGCGCGGCTGGCATCCGCCGATTCGTGGTGACCGAGCACATCGTCGGCTTCGCGCACTCCGACGGGCAACGTGTGCTCAAGCGCAATGAGTTGGCGCGAGCGGACGCTGTAACCGCGGTGTGCGGCGCGATCGCCGACACGCTCGTGCGCGACTATGGCGTGCCGCGCTCACGCGTTCGCATCGTCCCCAACGGTGCCGACCTCCCGGATGACGCCGCCGAGGCCGAGCCCGCGAGGGCGTGGCGAGACCGATTCGCGGCGACGCTGATCCGTCCGCTGTGGGTGGTCGTCGGCCGCCTCGAGGAGCAGAAGGGGCATGCCGTGCTGTTCCAATCGCTGGCGACGCTCCGCCAGCGTGGGCTCGATTTCACACTCGCCGTGGCGGGTGACGGGAGTCTGCGCACGTCGCTCGAGCAGGAGGCCGAGGCGCTCGGACTCTCGAATCGTGTGCGCTTCGTGGGCGCACTCGACGACGCCGGCTCGCTCCTCGCGGCCGCGGATGCCGTTGTGCTGCCCTCGCACTGGGAGGGATTGCCGCTCGTGCTGCTCGAGGCGCTGGTGCGCGGCCGGCCGGTGGTCGCCTCCGACGTCGGTGGGGTCAGCGAGGTGATGGAGCACGAGGTCCATGGCGAGTTGGTCCCGGCGGGCGACGTGACGGCGCTGGCCGATGCGCTCGAGCGATTCCATCATCGACCCGATCGTGCGATCCTCTTCGGCCGTGCCGGAGCCGAGCTGGTGCGGCAGTCCTACACGTGGCGTGCCGTCGGCGAGGGTTTCGAGGCGGTGTATGACGAAGTGCTCGGCCTGGCGACCGTGACCCCGGAGATCGGGGCCGGCGAAGCAGGCGGGCACCGATGACGCTCGGCGTCACGATCCCGTGCTACCGGCAGGAGCACTTTCTGCCTCGCACGCTCGCGGCACTCGAGTCCGCGCTCACGGGCCGCGACTGGCGAGGCGTCCTGGTTCTCGCCGCGCCCGGGGAGCGCGCCGCACTGCCTGCACTCTCGGAGCGCTGGAGCGTTCGTCGCCCCGAGGTCTCGAGGCCTCTCACGCCGGGCGCTGCGCGTAACCTCGGGTTCGAGTCGTGCGGAGGGGACTGGGTGCTGTTCGTCGATGCCGACGTCGAAGTGGACGCAGCCTGGATCGACCGCGCACTCTCGATCGCCGCATCGCCGGGTGCCCCTGCCGGGCTGTGGGGCAGGCTCGAGGAATGGTTCATCGACGGCGCCGAGGAGCGGCCCGGAGTCCGCGATCTCTACCGCTTGGGCGACACCGATCATGATTCCGACTACCTCGCCACGCTCGCGCTCTACCACCGCGAGTCGCTCGAGTCGGCCGGTCGCTACGAGCCGAGGCTCTCGAGTGAGGAGGACTTCGAACTCGGACTGCGCATGAGGCAGCGTGGCCACCGCCTGAGGGCCGTGACGCCCTGTGCCGGCCGGCACTGGAGCGCCCCGCGGCCGAGCTTCGGTGAGTTGAGCCGACGATGGAGCACAGGACTCTGCTTCGGTCAGGGGCAGGTGCTGCGGCTCTACCTCGGCCGAGCCGGGCTCTCGCAGCATCTGGCGCGGCAGTGGCACTACCTCGGCATGCTCGCGCTGCTGCTGGCGGCGCCCGTGGCCGTTTTCGCGGCTGGACCTCGTGGCCTGCTCGCATGGGCGCTCGCGCCGCTCGTGCTGTTCGCCGTGATGACGCTGCGTAAGAGAAGTCCGAGGCTCGCGCTGCACTCCCTGCTGACCTGGGGGATCAACACGGCGGGCATGGTCGTCGGTTTCATTCGAGGCGGCGTCCCCGTGACGCTCGCGCGAGAGGAGGCCGCGTGCTGATCCAACAAGCGGTCGACGATGACATCCACCCGCCGCGCAGCGGCGGGACACAGCGTGCGTTCGGGCTCGCGCGAGGTCTGGCGAGCTCCCACGAGGTTCGCGTGCTCTGCATCGTGCCCAACCGGCAGGGTTCGGTGGGGGACGCTCAGGTGGACGGTGTTCACCTGATCCGCAGGCGCGCCTGGCACACCAGCCTGGCGTGGCGACTCGATCGCTGGGGGCTGGCGCCGATGTTCACGACCGCGCACGGCCACGCTCGTAACGCCGCACACTATGCCCGAGCGCTCGGCGCCGAGGCCGATGTGCTGAGTTGCGAACTCCACCTCTCCGGCATGCTCGAGCGCAGCCGAGCGCGGCTCCGGGTGTATGCTTCACAGAATGTCGAGGCGGATCGGTTCCTCTCATCGGATTCCCGTTTGATCGCACGTTCGCACTGGGCGGCGAGACTTCGCGCGCTCGAAGGCGGTGTCGTGGCCCGCGCCGACCTGACCGTGGCTTGCAGCGATGAGGACGCCGCGCGCCTGTGCGCGCTCTACGGTGCGCGCGAAGAGGCGATGGCCGTGATCCCGAACGGGTTCGACGAACGTGTCAGCCATCCCCCCACCGACTCCGAGCGAACGGCCGCGCGAGCGGCGCTCGACCTGCCCGCGGACGCCTTCGCAGCCGTGTTCGTGGGTGCGGACTGGGGACCGAATCGAGAGGCCCTCGGTTTCCTGGTCAATCACGTGATGCCGACGCTCGCGGGCACCGGTGTCCGGTTGCTGGTCGCGGGTTCGGTGTGCAGCGCGATCGCTTCGCGTCGAGAGCCGTGGCTGCGGGCCCTGGGCGTGGTCGAGGATCTCCGCAGCGTGCTGCATGCCGCGGACGTTGGACTCAACCCGATGGCCGAAGGTGGCGGCAGCAACGTGAAGCTCCCGGGCTATCTCGCGGCCGGCCTCGCCTGCCTGACCACATCGTTCGGGGTGCGCGGCTATGCCGATCTCGCAACCCACTGCGTGGTGGCGGAGCGGGCGTCGTTCGCCGACGCCTTGCGTGCGAGGCCGCTCGGTTGGGCCGCTCGCCGGGAACCTCCACCTGGGCCACTGGCGGGCTACGCGTGGTCGGCGCTGGGTGCGAGGCTCGGACGGATCTACGAGTCCCGCCTGACGCCGCGTGTCGTGGGAGGGGCCGCCTGATGCGCGTCGCCATGATCGGGCAGAAGGGCATTCCCGCCACCTACGGCGGGATCGAACGGCATGTCGATGAGATCGCGCGGCGACTCGTCCCGCTCGGCATCGATGTCGATGTGTTCTGCCGCTACTACTACACGCCTCCGGACACGTCGTATCACGGCATCCGGTTGCTGCGGCGCCCGAGCATCCACACCAAGCATCTGGACACGATCACCCATGTCACGTGGGCGACGATCGAATCGATGATGCGACGCTACGACGTCGTGCACTTCCACGCCCTCGGACCCTCGCTGCTGGCCGGGCTCCCTCGGCTCGTCGGTTCGCGAACGGTCGTCACCGTGCACGGCCTCGACTGGCAGCGCGAGAAGTGGGGGAAGACGGCGAGTTGGTTCCTCCGCTCCTGCGAGGGACCGGCTGCGCACTTCCCCGATCGGACGATCGTGGTCTCCAAGACGCTGCGGCAGCACTTCCACCAGCATCATGGGACCGATGCGGTCTTCATCCCCAACGGAACCAACATCCCGGTCGTGCGTCCTGCCAAGAAGATCCAGCAGCTGGGGCTGACGCCGGGCAAGTACATCCTGTTCGTCGGCCGCCTCGTGCCCGAGAAGGGCGTGCACTATCTGTGCGAGGCGTTCAGCCAGCTCGATACCGACATGACGCTGGCGCTGGTCGGTGGTCTTTCGTTCTCGAAGGACTACGTCGAACTGCTCCGACGCTACGAGAGTCCGCGTATCCGGCTGCTCGACTACGTGTTCGGCGAGGGCCTCGAGGAACTCTGGAGTCATGCCTACTGCGTCGTGCAGCCCTCCACGATGGAGGGCCTGAGCATCGCACTGCTCGAAGCGCTCTCGTATGGGCGCTGCGTTCTGCTCTCGGACATCCCCGAGAATCTCGAGGTGGCCGAGGACTGCGCGGTCAGCTTCCGCAGCAAGGATGTCGGCGACCTTCGCGACAAGCTCGCCGCTCTGCTCGCCGATCCGGCGCGCGTGCGGGAGATGGGCGACAAGGCCCGCGAGCACATCCTCGAACACTACTCATGGGACAAGGTCGCCGAGGCGACTGCCGAGGTCTATCGCGGCCTGGCCCAGCCGTGACCGCGTGGACGCTCGCGCGGACGCTGTGCTACCCCTCTGCCTGACATGAGCCCGACCCCGACTCCGACCGATCGTGGCGTGCTGATCCTGGCAGGAGGCCGCGGTGAGCGCTTCTGGCCGTGGAGCACGTCCGAGCGCCCCAAGCAGTTGCTGCCGCTGGCATCGGGCGGCCGTACGCTGCTCGCCGCCACGTTCGATCGTGCGCGCCGCCTCGTTGCAGCCGACCGCATCGTCATCATGACGTCGCAATCGCTGGTCGAGGCGTGCCGCCGTGAGGCCCCCGGCGCGATCGTCGTCGGCGAGCCGGTGATGCGCAACACGGCCCCTGCGATCGCGGGAGCCGCGGCCTTCTTCTCGCCGCAGACCGCGTTCGCGGTCCTGCCCTCCGACCATGCGATCGATGATGAGGAGGCGTTCAGCGCCGATCTCGATGCCGCATTCACCCGGGCCTCGCGCGACCCGGTGCTCGTCACGTTCGGCATCCGTCCGTCGCACCCCGAGACGAACTTCGGTTACATCCGACGAGGCGATGCCCTGGCGGATGGCGTGCATCGCGTGGCGCAGTTCACCGAGAAGCCCGATCGCGCGCGTGCCGAGGAGTGGGTGGCGAGCGGGGACTATGCGTGGAACAGCGGCATGTTCGTGTGGACCCGGGCGACGTTCATGGCCGCGCTCGCCGCAAGCCGTCCCGCGATCGCAGCAGCCCTCGCCGATCTGTCGTTCGCCCCGCACGAGACGGCCGCGTTCGAACAGGCGCTCGCAAAGCGCTTCCCGGCGATCGAGTCGGTCTCCGTCGACTATGCGGTGCTGGAATCGGCCCCCAACACCGTCGTGATCGAGGCGCGATTCGAATGGGACGACCTCGGCTCGTGGTCGGCATGGGCCAGGAGGCAGCCGCGTGATGACCGCGGCAACGTGCGGTGGGGGGATGCCGTGCCGGTCGAGTGCAACGATTGTATCGTGGTGGGCGACGGCGCGATCGCTGCGCCGCTGCGATTGGAGGGCATGGTGGTGGTGGCGACCCGGCAGGGGACGCTCGTCTGCGCGACGTCGCAGAGCGAGCACGTGCGCAAAGTGAGCGAAGCGGTGCGGGCGAGGGCGTCGTCATGATGCGCCGACTCGCGCTGTGGATGGGTTCGTTTGCGCTGGTCGGGTGCGTCTCGAGCGCTCCGGCCCCCTTGAGCGTGCCGGTTCCTCAGATGACCACACCGATTCCGGCCCGCTCGACGCCCGATGTGGCACCGAGGCGCACCACGGTGCCTCCTCGTCAGGCGGCCGCCGCAACGCTCGACTCGTTGCCCTCTCGTGACGCTCTCGAGGTGCTCGCCTCGATCCCCGAGCCCATCGCCGGCTCGACGCCGAGTGGATCCGTGCCCGTGCCGGCGCGCACGTCGGTGACTGACCCCACGAGCCCACCGGCGAGTAGTCCGCCCTCGACGCCCGAGCCCATCACACCTCGCGACTCCGTCACCGGTCCGATCCGCGCGATCGATCACAGCGTGCCGGTGCCGGCGCCGACGAGGCCGATGGGGGACGATCCCGACGTGCCGGTCACGATGCCGAGCGTCGAGCCGCTCCAGTCGCCGCCGCCGCCGAGCACGCCGCCGCCGAGCACGCCTGTCGCCCCGGTGATGCCCACCTCGGCTGAAGCCGTGTGGCGTTTACAGGTCGGCGCTCCTTCCGAGCTCGAGAAGGCGGAGGTCACGCGCCGCGCGGCCGAATCGCAGTTGCTCGTCGCGTTCGTCATCGAGCATGAGGCCGGTCTTCACAAAGTCCGCTCGAGCGGGCGACTCCTCCGGGAGGTGGCCGAACGCCTGAGGACACGGGCGATCGACTCGGGGTTCGCGGGCGCGTTCCTGCTGCGGCAGCCGGCCAGTCGCTGATGCGCATCATCCTCTACGAGGATCGCCATTGGCGGCGCCTGCGCCCGCTGACCGACCTGTTGCCCGTTCATGCGCTCCGCTTCGGCGCGAGTGACCTGACGGCGCGCTGGCTCGCTTCATCGGGTGCGACGCTCGCGTCGATCGAGGCCCGTGCGGATGCCATGTCGGGCTGGGCGGAGGCTCCGGCGGTGGATCGCACGCCGCTGTCCGACTCCGAGGTGGTGCTGGTCGTGAATGTGGCGGCGATGCCGGGGCCGTGGTTCGACGAGGCTCGCTCCGGACTCTCGCCTGCACTCTGGGTGGCGGAGGGCCGCGTGGTCGGCGCGCAGGTCGAGGTGGCGAGGATCCGCGCCGGGCTCGGCCGCGGCGAGGACTTCGAGACCGTTCTGTTGTCGGCCGGGCTCCCGGCGCTCTCGGTCGAGGCGCGCGTGCTCGACTGGCCCTGGCAGCTCTTCGAGTGGAATGCCGCCGCGATCGCAGCCGATCTCTCGGCGCGAGTGCCGCAGCACAATGGCCGTGTCCATGCGAGCGCTGTGCTCGAGGGAGCCTCGGAGATCCTGATCGAGGAGGATGCCATGATCGGTGCGCATGCAGTACTCGACTCGAGTGGCGGCCCGATCCTGGTCGGGCGCGGCGCTCGAATCGCCCCGCACACGGTCGTGCAGGGGCCCTGCGTCATCGGAGCCGGCACGCAACTGCTCGGCGGCTTCGTGTCCCAGAGTACGTTCGGACCGCAATGCCGAGTGGCCGGCGAGGTCGAGGCGTGCGTGTGGCAGGGCTACGGCAACAAGCGCCACCATGGCTTCGTTGGGCACAGCGTGTTCGGGGAGTGGGTCAATCTCGGAGCGCTCACGACCACCAGTGACCTCAAGAACAACTACGGCGAGGTCCGACTGCGGATCGATGGCGCCGAGGTCGGCAGTGGATCCTCCAAAGTGGGCTCGATCGTGGGCTCGCACGTGAAGACGGGCATCGGAACGCTGCTGCCGACCGGCGCCGTGGTCGGCGTCGCTGCCAACTTGTTCGGTGGCGGCCGTTTCGCCCCCAAGCACACGCCCGCCTTCGCGTGGTGGGATGGCGATCGATCCGAGACGCACGAGATCGACAAGTGCGTCGCGACGGCGCGTACGGCGATGGCGAGACGCGATCGCACCCTGCAAGCGGGCGAGGAGGCAGCATTGCGGCGGCTTTTCGACTCCACCGCGGCCGAGCGGATGCCGATGACCCGAGTCGGGTGACGCGAGGCCCGGAACGCGGCTAGACTCGCGGCTCTGCCTCATTCGAGCGACACCTCTCCTGCGCATGCGCCGGACGCCACCTGCCGAGGACCATCGATGCCCGAGCTTCGCAAGGACCCCGTGATCGGTCGCTGGGTCATCATCTCCACCGAACGCAGTCGCCGCCCCAGCGCCTATGGCGCCGATCTCCGGACTCCTGCTGACACCTTCTCGCCGTTCACGTCGGGCCGCGAGGGCATGACGCCCCCCGAGATCTACGCGGTGCGCCCGGCAGGCGGCGCACCCAACACGCCCGGTTGGACGGTGCGCGTGGTGCCCAACAAGTTCCCCGCGCTCGAGATCGAGGGCACGCTCGATCGCCGCGGCGAGGGGCTGTACGACAAGATGAACGGCGTCGGTGCGCACGAAGTCGTCATCGAGGGCCCCGACCCCGACCAGCAGCTCGCCGACCAGCCGGTCGAGCGCATCCAGCAGGTGCTGATCGCCTGGTGCGAGCGCATGCGCGACCTGCGCAAGGATCCCCGCCTCCGTTACGCCCAGGTGTTCAAGAACCACGGCGCCGGTGCCGGAGCGACGCTGCATCACTCGCACAGTCAGATCATCGCGACTCCGATCATCCCGCGCATGGTGCAGGAAGAGCTCGACGGCGCTCGCCGCTACTATGAGTTGAAGGAACGCTGCGTCTTCGCCGACATCCTCGATCAGGAGATGGCCGAGGAGAACGGCAAGCGCATCATCTCGACGACGGCGCGATTCGTCGCGCTGGCACCGTTCGCGCCGCGCTTCCCGTTCGAGACCTGGATCCTGCCGCGGCAACGTCGCGCGTCGTATCACATGATCTCCGACCCCGACGAGTTCCTCGATCTGGCGCGTATCCTCAAGGACACGTTGCAGCGTCTGGACGCCGCCCTGGATCGTCCGCCCTACAACCTCGTGCTGCACACCGCGCCGCTCTCGGATGACGATTTGCCGTATTTCCATTGGCACCTCGAGATCATGCCCAAGCTGACGCGCGTGGCCGGATTCGAGATCGGGTCGGGCTTCTACATCAATCCGACGCCTCCCGAGGACGCGGCTCAGTTCCTGCGTAGCATCGAGGTGGCTTCCGCGACAGGATGAGTCACCGGTGACCGCACGTTCGATCGTCCACCTCGCCAGCGAGATGGCGCCGCTCGCGAAAGTGGGCGGCCTCGGGGACGTCGTCGCCGCGCTGGCTCGCGAGCAAGTGCGGCGAGGGCATCGCGTGCTCGTGGTGCTGCCGCGCTACCGCGACCTCGCGCTGCCCGCGAGCTGGAAGGTGAGCGAACTCGGCACGACTCGCGTCCCCTGGGGCGTCGGGCAGGAGCCGGTGCGATTCCAGATCGCCGAGGACGACGCGAGCGAACTACGCGTGCTCACGATCGAGCACACGGGAGATCGACGCTTCTTCCAGCGAGCCGGGATCTACGATGATCCGGTGACGCGTGAGGGCTACCCGGACAATGCCGAGCGATTCCTGTTCTTCTCGAGAGCCGCCGTCGAGGCCCTGAAGGGATTCGGCGAGCACTTCGATGTCGTGCACGCGCACGACCAGCAGACCGCATGGGTGCCGTGCTTCCTGCGCACGCACGAGAACGACGAGAACGCGTTCGACGGCACGGCCACGGTGTTCACCATCCACAATCTCGGCTACCAGGGCGTGGTCGATCCGTGGGTGCTCGGACTCGCCGGCTTCTCGCGTGAGGTGTTCTATCCGCAGAGCCCATTCGAGTACCACGGCCGCGTCAACTTCATGAAGGTCGGCATCCTGTTCGCCGACCTGATCAGCACCGTGAGTCCCACCTACGCGCTCGAGATCCAGTCGAGCGGCGAGTTCGGGTTCGGCCTCGAGGGCGTGTTGCGTCGTCGCACCGGTGATGTGCGCGGCATCCTGAACGGCATCGACGACGAAGTGTGGGATCCGGCGCGCGACCGCTTCATCGACGCTCATTACGACCGCGATCGCCTCTTGGGCAAACGCGCCTGCCGTCAGGCGTTGGCGCTCGCCTGCGGATTCCCGCTCGATCCCGACTGGCCGATCATCGGAATGGTGACGCGACTGGTCGAACAGAAGGGGCTCGATCTGATCGAGCAGGCCGAGCAGGCGCTGTGCGCGCTTCCCGCGCGCTTCGTCGTGCTCGGGGTGGGGCAGCCGCGTTACATGCAGTTCCTCCGCCGGCTCGCCGACGAGCGCCCGTGGCAGTGGCACTTCGAGACGGCGCACGATGAGGCCCTGGCGCATCGCATCGAAGCGGGCTCCGACCTCTTCCTCATGCCGTCGCGCTACGAACCGTGCGGGCTGAACCAGCTGTACTCGCTGCGCTACGGCACGGTGCCGGTCGCGCGCGCCACCGGCGGCCTCGCCGACACGGTGCGCGAGTTCGACCCGGTCTCGCGAGAGGGCAACGGTTTCGTCTTCCACGGCTATGCCGCCGACGAGATGGTGATGGCCCTGCGGCGAGCGCTCGCGGTGCACGCCGAGACCGATCTGTGGCGGGCGCTGCAGCGCCACGGCATGGAGCGCGACTCGAGCTGGCGTTCAGCGGCGAATCACTACGATCGCCTGTACGACGAGGCCGTCGATCGCGTCGCGAAGGGACGTGTGCCGACGCTCGAGTCGGTGCGCGACACGTTCTAGGCCGTGGACCCCCAGATCTGGCAGCAGCGCCCGCTGTGGGCGATCGCGAGTCTGGCGCCGGTGCTGTTGGGAGTGGTCTGGATGGCGCTTGCGCGCGAACTCCCGCCTCTGGCCAGGCGACCGGCACTGCTGGGCTGGCTGACGTGGACCGCCACGCGTGTCGGCTTCGCTGCACTCGTCTGGGGCGTATTCGGACACTCGGGGATCGATCAGAACGCCTTCTTCCTGCCGCAGGCTCGGCACGCGCTGGCGGGGGAGTTGCCCTATCGCGATTTCGCGAGCGCCTATGCGCCACTTTTCGCCCCGCTCCTCGCGCTGGCACTGCGGCTCGTGGGCGAGGCCGGCCCGTTCATGCTGTTCCTGCTCGCCGACCTGATCGCGTGGCGGGCGATCTCGGCCGCCGAGGGCGAGACGAGCGAGGCGAGCTGGGCCTATGTCGCGACGCCGCTGACCTGGTACTTCACCGTGCGCTACGGCCAGGATGAGGCGCTCGCAGCGGCGTTCCTGGCGCTCGCGTGGTGGGCGTTGCGTCGCGGCCGAGGCGGTGTGGCGGGGCTCGTGCTCGGGGCCGGACTCGTCTTCACCAAGCCGCTCTTCGCGCTTCCCGCTCTGGTGCTAGTGATCGCCGCGGCTCCCCGCGCCCGCATCGCGCTCATCGCGTGGGCGACCGCATTGAGCGGAGCGGTCTATGGCGCGTTCGTGATGGCGGGCGCCGATGTGCTGCAACCGCTGCGCCTCGAGGGCGCCAGCTTCGGCGTCGGCCCGACGCTGTGGCGGGTCCCCGTCACGCTGTTCGGCTGGGATGCCGGGCCGATCGGCTGGTTGCCGTTCGGGCTGCTGGCTCTTGTCGGCATCGTGTTGCTCGCGAAGCGCCACCGTGACGCAGCGGCTCAGGGCGTCTGGCAATACGGAGCGTTCGCGGCGCTCGCGCCCAAGTGCATGCCGATGTACGTGGCGATGTGGGCACCGCTGCTGGCGGTCTGGGCCGGTCGGGACGCGGATGCCCGCGGTTGGTGGATCGTTTACGGCGCGCTTCTGCCGCTCGCCTGGGCGCTCGACTCGGGCCCGCTGCAGGGGATGTTCGGCCCGATGTGGCAGGCGACCGCGGTGCTCGGGTTGACCGGGATCGCGGCACTCGCACTGTGGCCGCTCGTGCACGAAGCCTCGTCGCGCACCGCAGCCTGACCCGGCGCGCCACTCGCTTCAGTCGGTCTCGAGGAAGGCGGCGTGCAGCGCCCGCGTGGCGTCCTCACAGCGATCGCCCGGCACGCGCAGGATCATTGCCGAGGGAGCGGTGCGAAGCGCCAGCATCGCGACGCCGGCCTTCTCCAGCGCTCGCACCGCGCGCGTCGCCTCGGGCGAGCCGAGCCCGAGACCGATCAGCGAGACGAACGCCGCGCCATGTTCGACCCTGATCGTCCATTCGCCGCCGGGCCCACGGATCTCGCGGAAGCGCGTCTTCAGCTCCTCGCCGTCCTCGCGGCTGCCGGTCCACACGAGCGCGCCATGCGTCGGCGTGACCTGCTCGTGCGCCACCAGGTGCAGCGCGGGGAAGGCCTCGTGCACGCTCTCGACGATGCCGCGCGATTCAGCGACGCCGCCGGCGTTGCCCTCGGCCACCACCACGCAGACGTCGGATTGGTGCGCGACGGCCTCGACTCTCGGTTGCTCCATGGTCTCCTCCACGATCTCGGTACCCGGATGGTCGTTGAATGCGCTCCGGACGGCCAGCGGCACGCGTTCGCGAGCCGCCAGATCGACGCAGCGCGCGTGCAGGACGCGGCCACCCAGGCGAGCGAGTGCAGCACAGGCCGCGAAGGATAGGCGCGGGATGACGCGGGCCGCCGGGACGACGGCGGGATCGGCGGTGAACACGCCATCGACATCGGTGTGGATCTCGCAGCGCGCAGGCGCCAGGGCGGCCGCGAGCGCCACCGCCGTGGTGTCCGAGCCGCCTCGGCCGAGCGTGGTGATCTCCTTGCTGACCGGGCTGACCCCCTGGAAGCCGGCGACGATCACCACCTTGCCGCGCTCGAGTGCCGCGCGGATCCTCTCCGGCCGCACCTCGATGATCCGCGCATGCGAGTGCGAGTCGTCGGTCAGGATGCCGCTCTGCGATCCGGTGAACGAGATCGCCTCGACCGAGAGGTCGTGCAGCGCCATCGCCGTCAGCGCCATCGACACACGCTCGCCGGTCGAGATCAGCATGTCCAGTTCGCGCCGGGACGGCGAGGGCGAGACCTGTCTGGCCAGCGCGATCAGGTCGTCGGTGGTATCGCCCATGGCCGAGACCACAACCACGATCGAGTGGCCGGCGGCGCGGGCATCGGCGATGCGGCGGGCGACGGCGCGGATGCGATCGGGACCGTTGACCGAGGTGCCGCCGAACTTCTGGACGAGAGTGGCCATGGGGCGCCTTTGTACACGCTTCGCGCCGCCGGCGCACGTTCGGCGCCTCTCGGTCCGCTGCTTGACGCACCCGCGGCCGGCCGACTACATTCCTCGCCGCTTTCCTGTATGCGGAAGTAGCTCAGCCCGGTAGAGCATCACCTTGCCAAGGTGAGGGTCGGGGGTTCGAATCCCCTCTTCCGCTCCATAATGTGCGGGGTCGGCCCTCCAGTCGGCCCCGTGCCTTTTTCCCCAAGCGGAGCTCTTCATGGCCCTGCCGCCCGGAGCCGATCGCGCCGCCATCGCCCGAGCCGTCGAGGGCTTGCTGGCCGCTTGTGGGCTGTCCGCCGCTGACGAGCCCCACCTCGCGCGCACACCCGAACGGGTCGCCGGCCTCTATGCCGAGGTGCTGGCGGGGCATGACCCGGCCACCGAGCCCGAACTCGCAACCTTCCCGCACGCGGGCGAGGGTGATCTGGTGCTGCTGCGCGACGTGACGTTCCACTCGATCTGCGTCCACCACCTGGTGCCGTTCTTCGGGCGGGCGCTGATCGCCTACCTGCCGGGCGATCGCATCATCGGACTCTCCGGGATGGCGCGACTGCTCGAACGCTATGCCCGCCGGGTTCAGCTCCAGGAGCGGCTGGGGCAGCAAGTGGCCGAACATCTCGAGCGTTTGGTCGCACCGCGCGGACTCGCCGTGATCCTCGAGGCGAGGCATCTCTGCATGGAGATGCGCGGCATTCGCAAGGCCGGCCTCGTCGAGACGCGGATCGTCCGGGGGGAACTCGCCGAGCCGCGCTGGGCGGAGTCACTTCGCCTCTCGCGCGAGGGCTGAAGTCCACTGCATGAGAGCCGCCCGCGTCAGTGCGATCATCGTGACGTGCGATCGGCCCACCCTCTTGGCGGACGCGCTTCGCTCGGTGGCGGCGCAGAGCCTGCGGCCGATCGAGGTCCGGTTGGCCGACGACGGCGATGTCCCCGCGCTCGACTCCCTGTCCGACCTGCCCCTGCTCGAACTGACGGCGTGCCTCGTTCGCGCCGGGCAGGCCGCGGCCGCACGCAACGAGGCTGCGAGCGGGGCGAGCGGCGACGTGCTGGCATTCCTCGATGACGACGATCGCTGGCGCCCGGATCATCTGGCGGGGCTCGTCCCGGCGTTCGAGGACCCCGAGGTCGGGCTCGCGTGGCGCGACAGCGTCGTGATCCGCGAGCGCATCGACGAGGACGGGAGCCGCAACGAGATCGAGCGCGCCACGATCGCGCGCGACTGGGATGATGCGCTCATGCGCACCGATGACTACCTGCCGCCTTCGAGCTTCGCCATCCGGCGCAGCGTGTTCGAGTCGCTCGGAGGATTCGACACCTCGTTTCGCTATAGCGAGGACTGGGACCTCGTGCTGCGCGTCGCGGCCGTCTCCCGCGTGCGGCGCATGCCGGGCGTGGGCGCGGAGGTGCGCCTGAGAGAACAGGGCAACGCCTCCGCCACGAGAGATGCCGAGCGTCTCGACTGTCTGGCGCGTCTCTCGGCACGGCATGGCCTTCCGACGCTCTCGCCCAAGACGTTCTGGGAGGTGGCGCAGGCCGTGGCCAAGGCGCCGCCCGCATGATCCGGCCCGAGCTGGCGATCATCGGTGCCGGCCCCGCAGGCGTCTCGGCCGCGCTCTGGGCGCGCGGTCTGTCGCTCAGCGCCCGGCTGATCGAACGAGGCGATGGCCCGGGCGGCCAACTGCACATGGTGCACTTCCGTCCGCGCGACGTGGCGGGTGTGATGGGTGTGGATGGTCCCGGACTCGCTCGACGCTACCGCGAGCAGTTGGAGGAAGCGGGTGTCGATGTGACCTGCGGCGCATCCGCCGTCTCGCTCGAACCGGCGGCGGACGCGACCTCGCTGCCGGCGGTCCGCCTCTCCGATGGCACACGTCTCGAGTCCGCGGCCGTGCTCATCGCGACCGGAGCCAGGAGGCGACGGCTCGATGCGGTGGGTGCCGAAGCGTACCGGGGGCGCGGGGTCTCGTATTCGGCGACGCGCGATCGCGCGCTTCTCGCCGGGCGCGATGTGACGGTGGTGGGCGGGGGGGATGCGGCGTTCGAGAATGCGCTCAATCTCGCGGCGCTCGGTTGCTCGGTGCGGATCCTCTCGAGAGGCGTTCCTCGCGCCCGCCCGGATTTCCGCAGCCGCGTCGCCTCGGAGCCGAGCATCCAAGTCGAGGAGGGCGTGCGTGTGCTGGAGGTCTCGGGCAGCGGCCGCGTCGAGCGGCTGCGGATCGCGGACCCTCGGGGCGAGCGCGAGATCGCATGCGAGGCGCTGGTGGTCAAGATCGGCGTCATCCCCAACAGCGAATGGTGCCGAGAGGCAGTGGCCGTGAATGCGACGGGCACCATCCGGATCGACGCACGGTTCGCCACCTCGGCCGAGCGCATCTGGGCGGCGGGCGACGTGGCGGGGCCGCTCCTGCCCAGCATCCCGGTGGCGATGGCGCAGGGCGCCCAGGCGGTCGCCGTGATCCGTGAGAGGCTCCACGGTCACTGAGTGTCGGCGCGCGAGCGTCGCCTCATCCCTTATCCCGGATGACGTTCGATCTGGCGTTGCGCCCGCCCCCGCGAACGTGCAGGGCAGTCGCGATCGGGCCGATGACCCAAGTGGCCCCGGCCACTCCACCGACCTGTCCGCACCCGCCCGGGAGAAGCATGGCGCAAGCCGCATCCATCCCCCCGAACTTCACGCCATCGCTCGCGCTCATCCGCGTGTGCGGGGTTCTGCTCGTGGCCGCTCCGTTCACAGCCGCGGCGATGGGAGGCCCTGCAGCGATCTGGGTCGCAACGGCGATGACGGGCTCGCTGCTGCTCCTGGCGTTCGTGCTCGCCGGTCGTGAGCGATCGAACGCCTCGAGATGGTGCTCTTCGGTCGACCGCCTCGTGTTCGCCGGCATCGCGTTGAGCGTGCTGCAGGTGATCGACCGCAACGGCTCCGTGGAATCCTCGGCGTGGTTGCGGCAGATCCTCGCGTGCGGGCTCGGATTCTATTCACTGCTCGCCTTGGCGCGGCGGACGCCCGGTGCGAGTGACGCCCTGTGGGGTGTCTTCGGGCTCGCCTCGTTCGGATTGGGGCTGCATGCGATGTGGGCGAGCACCGGCGGGCTCGATCGACTCGTCGCGTGGTCAGCGGAAGCCGATCGAGCGTGGGCGAGTCAGTTCGGACTCGGCAAGGTGATGCTCGTCACGACGCTCATGACGGCCGGCCGCGCGCGCGAACCGGGTGCCAGCGCGGCTTGGCGTGTGGCAGTACTGGCCGGAGGACTCGGCACTCTGCTGCATGCCTCGGTCGGGGGGCTGGGCCTGGGCTCCCAGGCGCTCGCACTGCTCGAACAACCGCTCTATTTCAGCGTCACGATCGTGGCGCTGCTGCTCATCGCCTCCTTGGCGAAGCGGGCCTGGACGTTGCGTCGAGAGCGCCACCAGGAGGCCTGGAGATGGCGCGGACTGGGCCTCGCGTTCATGGCGGTCGGCGCGATCGCGGCATTGGGTGGCGCCTCGGGTGGCGAGTCGCTGCGCATCCTCGTCACGCTGGCCGCGGTCACCACGCTCGTCGCGGCCGAGGAGCCAGTGGCCGAGGCGGCCGCATCGATCGCGTCGCTCGAGTCGCCCACCGCGAACCCGGAGCAGCGCCGGGCCGCCTGATCGGGCATGCGAACGGGGCGACGCCTCGTCGGCATCGCCCCGCTGCGATTCGTACGGTTCTCGCCTAGCCGCGCTTGACCGGCAGCACCGCCTTGTCGTCGAGCCCGAGCACGTTGAGGAAGTCCGAGTTGGCCGGAACGACGAACTTGGTCTGCTGCGCCAGCACGTCGCGCAGCACGTCGAGCCGCTTGCTGACCTCGGCGCGTTCCTGGAAGTGCTTCTCGGCGGCGTTCGAGACCAGCTCGATCGCCGTCGCCTCGGCCGTGGCGCGCAGCACCTTGGCCTGCGCTTCGCCCTCGGCCCGCAGGATTTCGGACTGCTTGACGCCCTCGGACTGCAGGATCTGCGACTGCTTGAAACCCTCGGCCTCCAGGATCGAGGCGCGCTTGTCGCGTTCGGCCTTCATCTGGCGCGACATCGCCTCGGTGATGTCGGCGGGCGGATCGATCTTCTGCACTTCGACACGTGTGATCCTGACACCCCAGCCGTTGGTGGCCTCATCGAGCACCAGGCGCAGGTTCGAGTTGATCAGGTCACGGGCCGTGAGTGTCTCATCGAGCGCCTTGTCGCCGATCAGGTTACGCAGGTTCGTCTGCGCCAGTGTGGTGGCCGCGTACGCGAAGTCCTGCACCTCGAACGTGGACTTCACCGGATCACTGATGCGGTAGTAGATGACCGCATCGACGGTGACCGAGACGTTGTCCTTGGTGATCACCTTCTGGGGCTCGACGTTGATGACACGCTCGCGCATGTCCACTTTGATCATGTCCTCGATGACCGGCACCAGGAACGTCAGACCGGAATCCACCGTGTTGCGATAGCGCCCGAGTCGCAGCACCAGGCCCTTCTCGTACTGGGCCACGATACGGGCGGAACGCGCCAATGAGACCAGCGCGATGAAGATGAGCAGCATCATCAGAACGGACAGCAGACCTTCCATGGATCACCTCACCTGAAGCGTGACGCCGTCGACACCGGCAATGGAGACCACCACCCCGGGTTCGAACGGACCTTTGGCGTCGGGCGCTGGCGTCGCACGCCACACCTCGTCGCCGACTTTGACCATTCCCGCCTCATGCTCGCCGATACGGGCCTCGACCATCGCCTGGCGGCCGATCAGGGCGTCCATGTTGCTCGCCGTGTGCTCCGCGGGCCTCAGATGGTCCCGGAGGTATCGCCGACCGATGACGATGTAGGCGACACAGAGCGCAGCCGTCGTGAGACCGCCGACGACCGGATTGCCCACCAGCAGGCCGACCGCGCCTCCGGCGACGAATGTGGAACCGACCAGCACGAGATCGAATCCGGCGAAGCCGCCGAGCATCACCTCGAGCAGGATCATGACCGCACCGAGGATGACCAGTGCCCATCCCCAATCGAAATCCATGGCTGCCTCCTGCCGCGGGGGAGAGACCGCAGCGGGGCGACTCTATCAGTCGTGGGCGCAGGCACAACCGGGGGCTCAAGCTCCGGCGGGAGCCGCCGAGACTTCTGGGGGACCGCAAGCCCGAGCCGGAGCGCTCGGGTCTGCCGCCTTCCGGCGAGTGCCGGTCGGCAACGCCACCCCCGCACGCCCGCGTGGAGAGCCCATCCGATGCAGATCGAGGATCGTCACGAGGGCCCCGTGCTCATCGTCAAGCCGATGGAGCCGGCGCTCGACGCCTATGCCGCCGGCAGCTTCCGCGACCACATGGCCGGGCACATCCAGAGCGGAGATCGCCGCATCGTGCTCGACCTGTCGCAGATCCAGTTCCTCGACAGCACCGGTCTCGGCGCCATCGTGTCGAGCTACAAGCGACTCGAGGGTGACGGCACCGTGGTGATCTGCCACGCCGGCGAGATGGTGATGGATGTTTTCCGACTGACGCGCATGGACCGGGTATTCCCGATCGTCCGCAGCGAGACCGAAGCGGTGAGCCAGGCTGGCCGCTACGAGATCCGCCGCGCCGCCTGACCCACGCTTCCCCCGAAGCCACGAGCGCCCGCGCTCCCGAGAGGGAGGCGCGGGCGCTCTTCGTTGCGATCGGGTGGCTTCGTTCGCCTACGGAGTCACGACCACCGACCGCGTGGCCGTGAACTCGGAGGCGCGGAGCCGGGCGTAGTAGAGCCCCGAAGCCACGCGCCTGCCGCCCGCTCCGACGCCATCCCACGTGAACCGGTAGCGTCCTGCGGGCCGCTCCTCTCGAACGATGGTGTGGATGATGCGTCCCTGCGCATCGAGCACCTCGAGCCTGACCTGGCTTGCGCGAGGAAGATCGACCGCGAACGAGACACGCCCCGATGTGGGATTCGGCAGCGCCGGGCCCATGGCGAACTCACGCGGAAGGTCCGGATGCTCGACTGCGTTCCGCGATGAAGCCGTGGTGGTGGTGTTGCTGAAGTGGCCCGCGACCTCGAGGAAGAATCTCCTCGTCAGCCCCTCGACCGGCGCCGGCGCGGCGAACAGTGCACTCGAAGGACTCTCAGGAGAGAGCACCAGCCCCTCACCATCCTCGGAACCGAGCGCGGCCACGTTCTCGAGCCCATCAGCCTGTAGCGCCTCGAGGAGATGCGTGGTCGTCGATGGAGCCAGCGAGCTCGCGAGGATGCGATCGAGCCCATGAACTCGTGTGGACTGGTCGGCGACCAGCCGAACGCGATCGCCCGCGATCGCCCCGATCCCGAAGGTGTCGATCTTCCGTCTCGGATGGATTCGGCGGATCGTCTGCCACGCGCCGCCCTGTCTTGCCTGGATGGCGAGACCATCGCCTGTTCCGGCCGAGGCGCGCTCGCACCGAAGCGCGAGGCCCCGGGCTTCTGCGGACGCCGGCCAAGCGAACTCGAGTGCCTGCCCCGGTGCCATCAGCACGCCGTCCTCGGGCGAGCGGAAGAGGTCGCCGAGACTCACTCCCGACTCATCCAGCACGACAGTCGGGGGCTCTGCAGTGCCAGCGAGGATGCCATCGGCTGTGGCGACCACCAGCACCTCGGCCGGGTGATCCACCACATGGAGTCGCATGGCATCGATCAGCGCACCACCTCGTGCCGAGGTGGTGAGTCGGACGGCGTAGCGCTCGCCGGTGGCATCGAGCGAGAGATCCGGCAGGCTGGCCAGTTGACGAGCCAGTGTGCCCGGCTCCACACCGTCGAGGAACGTGTTGCGCTCGGTGAGATCCGATTGGGACGGCAACATGGAGAGGGCCCCGGCTCCACCGCGCCAGCTCAACGGATCCCACTCGCCACCGCCACCTCCGCAGAATGGCTGGCAGGGCGGCACACTCTGCTGGATCGTGATCTTCACAACGCGAGTGTCGACGTCGCCGCTCCCATCGGTGGCCCGGATGATCGCGTAGTGCACACCCGCGGCGGGCTGGGACCAGATGAACTGCCCGTTGTTGATGGCCGAGCCGGCAGGAAGCGAGGAGTGGACGAAGGAGACCACCTCGCCGTCGGCGTCCGAGGCGTTGACCGCGAACGTGAGGGCGTTGGCGGTCTCTCCCGTTTGGTCGGGGACAGCTAGGACGGGGGCATGATCGTCGTGGATGCGCTCGATCCACAGATCGATGTCGCCGCTCGACCGATGTCGCCGTTCGTAGGCGAAACGCTGTCCGCTCTTGGACCAGGCCGGCCTGTCCTGGAAATACTGCAGGTGCTGCGCGCGATAGAACGTGTCCCGAGGGGCGGACAGGGTGTCGAGCATCGCGACTCGCTGGGCGATGGTGCCCGCGGGACAGCCGAGGAGCGGGTTATCGGGCGCAACGGATGCTCGATTGTTCAACGGTCGTCTGTCGGCGATGAGAATCGGCCCACCTGCAGGATGCGGGTCGAACCCGGTGAGACCGAATCCGATCGCAGGCTCCTCCGTGAACTCGCCGCCCCAACTCCAGACGCCGTGCAGCCTTCCCCCCTTGCCCTCGAGCGGCATGAGGATCCGGGTCCCGTCGGCGTTCCATCGCGGCTTGGTGAAGGAGATATAGGTTCCGATCGTATCGATCAATCGATCGCCCTGTCCGTCCAGCCCCACCCAGCGAAGGTAGGCGAGTTCGCTGTTCGGGGGGATGTGAACATAGGCGACACCCCGCCCGTTGGGCTGGAATGCGGGCATCGTCGCGTGTCCGGGCTGAGTCGAGATCGCATAGGGGCTCGCCGACGTGTCCGTCGTGGACCGTACGTAGATGGCCCCGGTGGATCCGATCATCGCCTCGAATGCGATCAGGTCGCGAAGCGGGGACCAATCGGGAGCGTACTGCTTGAAGTTGGTCATTCCGGTTCCGACGAGACGATGGGGCGAACCATCCATCCTTCGCCGATAGACCTTCGGCAGGGGTGATACGGAGAGGTCGGTGGCGCTGTACGCGATCTCATCGGAGTTCCAGGACCACGCCGGCAGGGCATCCCCGAACCCCGCCACCGCGCTGATGGGACCCGGAGGGGTGTAGGTGGCGCCCTCCGGGAGCAGCCGAACATCCAACCGATAGGGCACCCGCTCCCCGTATTGGGTCCCGAATTCATTTCCGCCATCGAGGGTCCCCGACTTGCCGTCCGCCAGAGTCAGCGTGAGGAACGCCGCCTTGTGTGTCGTGCCGAACTCGGGCACCACGATCGAGATCCTGCGACTGTCGAGCGAGTCGGTGCAGATGCTGTCGAGCGCGGTCGCCATGACCGCGGAGTTCGGGTAGCGGAACAGGTCGGACTCCTCACCCCCTCCATCGATTCGGTCATAGCCCACGACATTCGCGAGAATGCGAGCGTCCTTGTCCAGGAAGGTCCCGCCCGCGACCACATCGCAGGAGTAGCACTCGGTCGGCGTGATGTTCACGACGAGGGTCCTCGCGGTGCCGATGAGGCCGCTTGATGGCCGGATCACCCAGTGATTCGCGGCGTAGGGCGCGAGTGCGAGCGGCATCTCGGCGCCGCGGAAGCTGCGAATTCCCACCAACGTGGTCTCACGGTCGACCTGCGCTGAGCCCAGTTCCAGGATCGCCGGGATCGCGACGATGTCGTCCTCGTCGCAGCCGTCGATCGACTGCCAGGCGCGCAGATGTCGTGCGGGCGAGAACCCGCTCCACGCGGGGTAGCCGAATTGGCTGTCTGCCAGCGCCGCATTGCCTACGAAAGTGGCGACGCGCCAGTTGTGCAGGAGAGCCCCGAGTCGAGCACGTCTCCCCAGCGGTCCGGCAGGAGTTCTGAAGTAGTCCTTCGATCGGCAGGTCACGCAGCTGTCGTCGGTCAGGAACGTGCCGAGGCCGTCGAGCGAGGCGTATCCAGCGCTTTTGCGCCACCGGTACATCAGGTCGTCGCGCATGCCGGAGAGCGTGCGAGCAGTGTCCGCGTTGAGGAAGTTGTAGGCGAGATAGGCCATGAAGGACGTGCGGCCCTGGTAGTTGGAGCGGGACCAGCGATTCGTCCAGCCTGATGATCCGCAGCCGATCGGATTTCCCTGCGAATCACGGAGCACATTGAGGTTGTTGGCGAGAAGCGGCCAAGTGTAGGGCACCTCCGCCGTCGCGGTGGTGTCGAACACGCCGCCGACCACCTCGGCGCCGGCGGACCATAGTTCGGAGTAGGACCCGGCGCGTGCCGCTCCGGGGAGGGAGTGCTGGAGTTCGTGGTTCCAGTTCAGGCGGTGGAGCCCGTGGAGCCTGGTCCAGCCCTCGCCGTCCAGGTCGATGGCGGCCGCCGAATGCGGACCCGTCACCTGCATCGAGTTCGCAGGCCGTACGTCCCCGTTGGCTCGGCCACTCGAGGCATCCTCATCGAGCGTCGTGAAGTCGGAGGGATAGGTCCCGCCTGTTCCCACGCGAGAGGGATGAACGAGATAGCCGTCGGCATGCGACCGGTCCTCGTTGGTGAACGTGCTCGCGCCGGTGATGTCCCCGCCATAGCCGACGCGGACCGCGGTGGAATCGCGCGGGTTCGTGGGATTCCAGTCGCTTCCCTGACGACGGAAGTAGTCGTAGACCACCTGGATGTTCCGAGCGTCAATGGCGATGGGGCTGCCGCCGAGCGCGAGCAGGGCAGCCGTGAACCCGTCAAGCGTGGCCCGGACCTCGAACGAGAGTGTGTCCGGGTACATCGAGTCCCAGAGATGCTCGACATCGCGAGCGGTCAGATCGATGCCCTTCTGCCCGGTCCGATGCGGATGGAAGGTCTCGACGCTCGGAACTCCGCCCGACGTGGTCTGCGTCGAGTCCGGGTTCGCTCCGCACGACTCGACCCCCGAAGCCTCGAGTCGAGCGGGAAGAAACACCAACGTCGCGATGAGCGCTGCGAACGCCGCATTCGCCATGATCGAGTGGGTCCGCCACATGTGCACACCCCCTGTGCTTCGGGCTCTCGAGCCCGTGTCCTGCGAACGGCTCCCGTCATCACGCGGTGATTGCAGGAATGCGAGATGCCGGAACGAGTGAGCTCGTTCGCTAAGACGAAATATGGCTTTCGGGGGGGGGGGCAAGGTCAAGTAACATCTCGAACATGTGGTGTCTGGGCGTTGGACTCTCGACGGGGCGGCGCTCGCGGCGAATCGCGCGGCTGGTGCTGACCGCTGTGCTGGCAGGTTCGGCACTCTCGCCTTCGGGAGCCGACGCGCTCCCCAGTGGCAGGGCATGGACACCGATCGACACGCTTCGGATCCATGGCCATCCGTACATGGCGGCAGAGAGGCTCGATACCGACTCCGCGGATGACCTGCGACTGATCGTCACCGGACAGTACGGGCCGGGTGATGGCGCCTACGGGATGAAGTGGGCGGACAGCGCTTGGGTCGAGACGTGGTCGGGCATCCTGGACAACTACATCATGTGGCCGACGTCATCACCGCGCGACGAGCGAATGCTCGTCTGGAAGACCACGGTGCCTCCGGTGGGGCGGCGGAGTCACCTCGTGACGGCAACGGCCTTCGGCGACTCCATCTCGGCGCCCGATACGGTGGCGGTGTGCGATGTCGAAGCCTTCATGTACACGGGCGCGGTCTGGGGCGACACGCGGTGGGTCGCGGTGCGGGACCTGGACAACACGACGCTTGGCTTTCCCTTTCATCTGCGAGTGTATCGCTCTCGAGCCTCAGAGCCGTGGACGCTCGTTCGCGACGAACACCTGGGCTTCTTCGGGGTCCGGGGCATCGCGATGAGAGCGCTGGACTCCACCCGTGTCCTGATCGTGACCGCGAATCCGGACTTTCGAGTCCACTGGGGGGTGCTAGCGGACACGAACTGGAGCGTCTCGAACTCGGCCTTGAGCGCCCAGGCGCTGGTGAACTCTCCTCAGTTCAGGGCGAATCCGGATCGAAGCGACTGGCTTGTCTGGGCACAAGGCGATCGTGGGATCTACGCGAACCGCCTGAGTGGAGAGGCCTGGGTCCAGACGGACACCCTACTCTCCGCCTTTCCCGACGGCTTGCGCTGGAACTTCTTTCAGCCCTACGTGAGCAAAGACTCCCATCCGTATCCCGCCGTTGCCTGGCACGGATTCAGCGACGCGAAACTCATCGACCACGTCTGGGTCGCGTTCCCGAACGACTCGGGCTTCGGTATCGGTGAGAAGCTCGATGGCACGGCGTTCGGCTACTTGCCGCAGGTGGCTCGCGACGAGAACGGCGACGTATGGGTGGCATTCTCGCGTGATCTGGCGGGGGCGTTCTGGCTGCACACCCATGCGACCGCGACGACGAGCGTGCCGGAGGTGGTGGAACTCGGTGGCCGGCCGCTCGTGCGCTGGTCGCTCAGCGTGCCGAGCCCCGAGACATGGTGGGCGGTCGAGCGAGCCGTGGGGTCTGGCGAGTTCGAGGTGGCGGCGCGCGTGCGAGCCACGGACGAGCAGGCGATGCAGTGGCATGACACGACGGGGCCAATGGATCAGCCGCTGCGCTATCGCATCCGCCGCGAGAGCAAGGACGTGCGGTATCGGTGGTGGAGCGAGGAGGCGGCCTGGGAGGTGCGCGGGCCGGTGCTGCGATTGAGCCGGGCGGGTGCCCATCCGGCGACCGAGGCGATCGAGTTCGAGGTCACGGGAGCCGCCGCGGGCGCGCTCACCATGCGGCTGCACGACCTGCAAGGGCGGCTGGTGCTGACCCGGCCGATCGTCGCCGCGGGCACGGCACACGACATCGTGCGCGTGCCCTTGGCGGGCACGTCGCTGCGGCCGGGGCTCTACCTGCTCAGTGTGCGGGGTGGCGACGGACGCAAGTCGGCCGGCCTGAAGGTCGCGGTGGTTCGCTGATCTCTACGCCGCCAGGCGCTTGGTCATCGCCAGGGTGTTGCGGCCGGCGGCGGAGCGATACTCCACGTGATCCATGATCGAATGGATCAGATGCAGTCCCATGCCGCCCTCGGGCAGGTTCGCGGTGTCCGCCGGGTCGAACTCGAATCGCGGCCGCTGCGGCCCGCGATTGGGAGCGCCCGCATCGCACACTTCCACATTCAGTTCGTCTCCCTGATGCACGAACGACACCATCACCACGTGCCCGGGTTCGAGGCGATAGGCGTGGCGGATCACGTTGTTGATGGCCTCGACCAGCGCCAGTTCGACGAGCGCCGAGGCGCGCTGCTCGAGGCCCGCCTCGATGCACAGCGCCTTCAGCGCGCGTGCCGCGAACTGGACCTGGTCGAGCCGACTGTCGAGTCTCAGCTCGATCCGCCGCGGCCGGGGGGCGTTGCTCATGCCGCCCTCCGCTCGAGCCCGAGCAGCGTGACGTCGTCGGGGAAGTGGTCGCTCGCGCTCCAGGCGCGCAGATCGTGCTCGATCGCCGAGACCGTGGCGTCGAGCGAGTGCGAGCAGCCCTCGCGCACGGCCTGCTCGAGCCGATCGATCAGGAACGGCCTGCGCTCGGCGTTCGGACACTCGGTGACGCCGTCGGAGTAGAGGAACAGCCGATCGCCGGGGGCGAACGGGTGCGTCTCCTCCTCGAACGTGAGTCCCGGCAGCATGCCGATCGGGAATCCCGATTCGCCGATCCGCTTGAGCTCGCCGCCTCGCGCCAACACCGGCGAGGGATGTCCGCCCTGCGCGATCGTGAGTTGGTCGGTCTCGGCGTCGATCAGCCCATAGAGGATCGTGAAGTACTTCATCGAGTCGACGTCCGCCTGGAAGCGGTCGTTCAGTTCGGCGAGCACCTGCGCCGGCGGCAACGGCAGCATGCGCCCCTTGGCGGTACTTCTCAGCAGCAGGCCCTCGGGCGACAGCATCTTGCTCAGGGAGAACGACAGCATGGCCGAGGAGACGCCGTGGCCGGCGACATCGAGCAGGTAGAAGGCGGTGAATCGCGCGCCCAGCGCGTGCACGCCGAATACGTCGCCTGCGACCATGTTGGCCGGATGCAATCGCCACGAGGATCGGACCGCCGGCCACTCCTGTCCTGGAGGGGGTAGCAACGTGCGCTGCAGACTGGCGGCGGCCTCGAGATCGGCGCGCGAGGACTCGAGCGCTTCGCCGAGACGGCGGCCGCGCTCGGCGAGATCGCTCTCGAGTTTCAGGACGCGCTCGCCGGCTCGCACCCGGGCTCGCAGTTCCTCGGCTTGGAACGGCTTCTCCATGAAGTCATCGGCGCCGGCATCCATTCCCTCGACCAGCGCGGCGACACCGCTGCGCCCGGTCAACAGCACCACGTACGTGTAGCCCGAGCACTGGCCGGCGCGGATACGGCGCGTCAGTTCGATGCCGTCGACGCCGGGCATCATCCAGTCGCTGATGACCATCCGGAACGGCTCGCTCTGGTAGAGCGCCCAGGCCTCCTCGCCGTCTCGCGCGACCACGACCTCGTGACCCCATTGCGTGAGGGTGCGGGTGAGGATGAGCCGGATGACGGATTCATCGTCCGCGACCAGGATGCGCACGCTCGGGCCTCGCTTGCCCAAAGCTGGGCGGCGGGATAGGGATAGGGGGCGCCTCGTGGCCGGTGGGACCGGCCCTCTTCTGATTCTCGGTCGATTCGGCGCGCGGCTTGAGGCTTCGAGAACCTTGCAGGGAGGGCACTTGGCGGCTGAGACACGGGATTTCACCGAAGCGGACCGGGCCCAACTGGCCGAGCGGGGCATCTCCGAGCCCGAAGCGGCCCGTCAACTCGGGCTGCTCGCGACTCCGCCGCCCCAGGCGGTACTCGTCCGTCCGTGCACGTTGGGCGATGGCGTACGACAG
This sequence comes from bacterium, assembly GCA_043779265.1. Taxonomy (GTDB): domain Bacteria; phylum Eisenbacteria; class RBG-16-71-46; order RBG-16-71-46; family RBG-16-71-46; genus CADEFY01. The sequence goes on from JAYWEM010000001.1 coordinate 28,359, forward strand.
ATCGAGCTCGCCGAGCGCGCTGAACTGATCGCCGCCCACGCCGAGGCCGCCTCCGCCGGGCGCATCCGTTCGTTCATCCCCGCATCGGGCGCGGCCTCGCGCATGTTCAAGGACCTGCTCGCGGCCCAGGCGCTTCCGACGTCGATCACGCCAGCCGAGGTCCGGGCTCTGGCGGCCGAGGGCCGTTCCGATGCCGCATCGCTCGCGCAACTCGCCGAGTTGCTGCCGCGCTTCGCATTCGCCGAGCGCCTCGCCGAGCAGTTGCGCTCACGTGGACTCGATCCCACGAAGGTGTCGAGCGATGGGCCGTGGCAGGCACTGCTCTCGGCGTTGCTCGATACCGACGGCCTCGACTACGCGAACGCCCCCAAGGGCCTCCTGCCGTTCCACCGCAACCATGGCGTCACGCGCACGGCGTTCGAGGAACATCTGAGAGAGGTGCCCGAAGTCGCGAGCGACAAGGCCGGGCGGGCGCGGATCCACTTCACCGTCTCGAGCGAGCATCGCGAGCGCTTCGAACGGGCGTTCGCCCGCAGTCGAGGTGCGCTCGACTTCGGCGCCAGTGTCCAGGATGTGAGCTTCTCCGAGCAACTCCCGGCGACTGACACATTGGCGGGAGCAGTCGGGGGTGGAGCATTCCGCGACGATGCGGGGCGGCTCGTGTTCCGGCCTGCGGGACATGGCGCGCTGCTCGCCAACCTCCATGCGCTCTCGGCCGACCTCGTGTTCATCAAGAACATCGACAACGTCGCGGTGCAGGCGCTGAGAGGCGAGGGCGTGATCTGGGCCAAGCTCCTGCTGGGGTTGGTGGCGCGCTATCACGCCCGAGGCGGGGCGCTCGCTGCGAGGCTCCGCGCGGGTGATGCCTCGGCGGCGAGCGACGCGGCAGCGTTCCTCGCGGAGACCACGGGTGAAGCGCTCCCCTCGGACGCGGACGTGAACGCCTGGTTGCTGGCACGGTTTGCGCGGCCGTGGCGCGTGGCGGGCATGGTGCCCAATACGGGCGAACCGGGCGGCGGACCCTTCTGGGTGCGCGGCGAGGGCGGCGCCGTGACGGCGCAGATCGTCGAGAGCGCCCAGGTCGACATGGGGAACCCGCAGCAAGGGGACAGATTCCGCCACGGCACGCACTTCAATCCCGTGTTCATCGCCTGCGCCCTTCGCGGTACCGACGGACAGAGCGTGACACTCGATCGCTTCGTCGATGACGCAGCCGTCATCGTGACGCGCAAATCGCATGGCGGTCGCGACCTGCTGGCGCTCGAGCGGCCGGGTCTGTGGAACGGCGCCATGGCGAGATGGAACACGGTGTTCGTCGAAGTGCCGCTCGCTGTGTTCACGCCGGTCAAGACGGTGTTCGACTTGCTGCGGCCGGAGCATCAGGGCGACTGAGGGGGGCTTCAGCCCGCCATCAGCCGCCCATCAGTAGCACCGCACTGAGCGGCCCGGCCTCGTAGTGCGTGAGTCCCTCGAGCGGGCTGGCATCCTCGGGATCCGTCCAATCGAGGGGCGAGGCGAGTGAGGTGTCGGCGAGCCGCTTCCAACCCTCGCCCGCGTCGGGCGAGGGCAGTTCGAAGCGGCCGGCCTCGCCCGCTCCATTGAGGATCAGCAGCAGGTCGCGTTCGCCTTCGAGCCCGACCAACTGCATGACGAGCTGCCTCGAGTGATCCGACCAGTCGGCGTGCATCGCGCGCTCGCCGTGCCACATGACCGAGCCCGGGCCGGCGTGCGAGTGATCGAACCAGTCGCGTCGCCTCAGGCTGGGCGTGGCGCGGCGCAGCCGCATCAGCCCCCGCACGAAGCGATGGAACGCGTCACGCTCGCGGCTCGGGCTCCAGTCGAACCAGAAGCCGGGGGAGTCCTGGCAGTAGGGATTGTTGTTGCCCTGCTGGGTGCGAAGCCGGTCGTCGCCGTAGAGCCAGAGGACCGAGCCCTGCGAGCACAATTGCGTGATGGCGAGATTGCGCGCCCGCCTCAGTCGCACCTGCCGGATGTGCGCGTCCGCGGTCGGGCCCTCGTGCCCGGAGTTCCAACTCATGTGGTCGTCCGTGCCGTCGCGGTTGTCCTCGCCATTGGCCATGTTGTGCTTGCGCTCGTAGCTGACCAGGTCGGCGAGCGTGTAGCCATCGTGCGAGGTGAGGAAGTTGGTGCTGTGCCCCGGGCGTCTCGCTCCGGCGTACAGGTCACTCGATCCGGTGAGTCGCGTGCCGAGAGGTCCCACATGCCCGATGCCCGTCCAGAAGCGCCGCACGTCGTCGCGGAATCGACCGTTCAACTCGGCCCAGCGACCGTGGTGCGGGAAGCGCCCGACCTGATAGGCGCCGATGTCCCAGGCTTCCGCGATCAGCTTGCAGTGCGCCAGCCGCGGATCCTCCGAGATGCGGCGGATCAGTGGCGGATCGCTCAGCTCGCGGCCCTCGGTGTCCCGCGTCAGCGTCGTCGCGAGATCGAACCGGAAGCCATCCACTCGCAGCACGTTCGCCCAGTGGACGAGCGCTTCGACGATCTGGTCCTGCATCACGTCGCTCTGGCAGGCCACGGTGTGGCCGCAGCCCGTCGTGTCACGGTCGCGGCCCTCGCCATCGACCAGGTAGTAGCCCGGTCGATCGAAGCCCTTCCAGCTCAGCGCCGGCTGCGCCCGGCTGCCCTCGCCCGTGTGATTGAACACCACATCGAGCAGCACCTCGATCGAGGCGGTGTGGCAGGCGCGCACCAGCGTGCGGAACTCATCGAGGGCGCCCTGCGCGGTTCCCGCCGCGCTGTAGCCGGTCTTGAGTGCGAAGAACGACAGCGGATCGTAGCCCCACACATTGAGCAGTCGCTCGCCCGTCAGGGGATTCGTTCGGCTGATGGCGGTCTCATCGAACTCGGCGACCGGCATCAACTGGATCGCCGTCACGCCGAGATCGATCAATCGCGGCAGCACCTCGATCAGTCCGAGGTAGGTGCCGGGGTGCGCGACGCCGCTCGAGGGGTGCCGCGTGAACGATCGCACGTGCGTCTCGTGGATGATCGTGTCGGCGAGCGGCGTGTCCGGATGTCGATCGCCCTGCCAGTCGAACGCCAGCTCCGCGATCTGCGAGCGGAGCGAACGGCCCGAGGGCTCCCGCTGCCCCCACGACTCGCCACCCGCGACGAGAAGGCCGCAGGGATCGAGCAGCAGGGCGCTCGGGTCGAATCCCTCGCGAGGGCCCGCAGGACCCGCGAGTCGCCAGCCGTACTGTTGGCCGACCGTCGCTCCGGGCACGTGCACCTGCCACAGTCCGGACACGCTGCGGTGCGAGTCCTCGAGCGCGATCTCGCGGTCGGGGTTGCCGGAGCGATCGAACAGCTGCAGTCGCACCGAGGTGGCATTCGGCGCATGCACGCGGAAGTGCACGCCATCTGGAGTCCGCTCGCTTCCCGGTCGAGTCACGTGCGTGAGCCTAGCGGCCACGTGCGGGAGGTGCCAACGGGCAAGTCCGGTGCTTCAGCGGAGTCGCGCGATGCGCGTCGAGCGCACGCCCGTCTCCGTCACGAGCCTCGCCAGATAGAGGCCCGGCGCGAGCAGGCGGCCATCCGCGCCACGCCCATCCCAGCGCACGAGATGCTCGCCCGGGGCATGAACGCCGCGGGCGAGTGAGGCGACTTCGCGACCGGCCAGATCATGCACGCTCAGCGAAGCCGCGCCCGCTCGCGCCAGCGAGAAGCGCAGCGTCGTCTCGCCCGATGCTGGATTCGGCCACGGCGCCGAGAGTCGGAGCGAGCGATCCGACAAGGCGGACGGCGCATCCACCAGCGCGGCGGGGCCCAGCACCAGCAGGCCCATCGCGGGCAGCGCGACCTCGATCGACTGATTGAAGCCGTCCCACGAGATCGGTTCGGTCGAGAGCAGTCCTGGGTTCACGGGGCCGGCTCCCATGTAGGCCGGGGCCTGGCTGTTCACCAACTCGCTCCATCCGCCCGCGATCGGCATGCCGACTCGCACCGTGAGCGGGCTGTTGGCGAACGAGGCGATCACCATGACCGACTGGCCGCTGCCATCGAAGCGGCGGAAGGCGATCCAGTTGGCGCCCTCATCGACCCGCGACACGTAGATGCTGCTGGAGGCGCGCAGCGGCGCGATCGATCGCCGAAGCTGCATCAGCTGCTGGTGATAGGCGAAGATGCCCGCGTAGGTCGTCTTCTTGCCCCAGTCGATGCGGTTGCCGGGATCCGTGCCGAAGTCAGCGCTCTCGAGCCACTCGTCACCCTGCAGCAGCGCCGGGACGCCGGGAGCGGTGAGCAGGAGTCCGGTCGCGAGCTTCATGCGGCCCTTGGCGTACTGGTCGTCGTGCGGGGCCGTGGTGTCGATGGTCTTCACCAGCCGCTGTCCGCCACTCGTCGGCCAGGCCTCGTCGTGGAGCTGGAAGTAGTTGAGCGCCTTGCGCCCGCTGATCGCCGCGCCGCTGCCCAACAGCGCCGAGCGGATCGAGTTCATGTTCGGGTCGCCAAGGCCCGCCGCGAGGATCGCTCCCCGCACCGCGTCACGGAACTGCATGTGGTACTGCGCATCGAACCCGGCACCGCCGCCCGACGTGGGCGAGGAGGTGGCGGCATTGTTCGGCAACTGCTCCGCGACGACGAACGCCTCGCCGCGGCGGCGGTCGATCTCATCATTCATCCGCTGCATCAGCGACCAGCCGGCGGCCGACTGCGCGCCGATCGTCATGTACGACGTGGCGTCCATGCGGAAGCCGTCCAGCCGGTACTCCTCCAACCACAGCAGCGCACTGTCCGCGAAGTAGTCGCGCACCGCGGCGCGATCGAAGTCCGCCTGGGCACCCCACGGCGTGTCGATGTGCGGCGTGTCGAAGTACTGTTGCGAGCCGTCGTAGTTCCACAGCCAGTTGCTGTCGACCGTGAAGTGGTTCCACACGATGTCGAGCGTGACCGCGATGCCGTTCGCGTGGAAGCGGTCCACCATGTACTTGAGGTCATCCGGCGTCCCGTACTTCCACTCGGCGGCCCACTGGGTGATCGGGTTGTAGCCCGCCGAGAGGTCGCCGGGGAACTCGGTGATGGGACACAGCTGCACGCAGTTGATGCCGAGCGCCGCCAACTGGGGGGCGCGATCGCCCGCCGCCCGGTAGCCGCTCGGATGCGCGACGCCGCCCTGGGGATCGTTGAGGCCCGAGAACGTGCCCAAGTGGAGCTGATAGACGATGAGCGATTCGGCATCCGGGGTCACGAATGAATCGCTCGTCCACACATAGCGCAGCGGATCCTCGATGTGCGTGTTGCGATCGCTCTGCGCGTTCAGCGAGCGGCCGCGTGCGTCCATGTTCCACGTCAGGTTGTTGAAGAAGTACTTGTACTCCGAACGATCCGCGACGCCCGCGGCACGCACCACGAAGTGCTCGCCCTGTTTGATCATCGGGGTGCCGAGTCCCCACGCGTTGAAAGCGCCTCGGACATGGGCTGTCGTGCTGGTGGGCGCCCAGACCTTGAAGACCGCGCCGCTTCCGCTCACCCGCGTCGCTCCGACCGGAGCGTGCGACAGCGTCGCGAAGTCGACGACGAAGTCGCTCCCGACCGGCACGCCGTCGGTGACGCCTGCGAACGAGAGGTAGTCGAGGTCGCCGCCGTCCTGGAGCTCGACGTGATACGTCACGAGTGCGGTCGGCAGCGTCGCCGGCACGTTCGCCGACCAGATGTCGTAGAACCCGCGCGTGCCCACCTTGGCCGCCTCGATCACCACCGGCGCCCCGGCCACGGTGGCGCGGACCCGGGCCGAGCTCAGGTCATTGCGGTAGGCCTGGAATCGGACCGCGAAGGATTCGCCATCGACCGGGCAGAGCGGGCGGCGATCGAGACGCTCGATATGCGAGAGCCCATTCCACTCGATGTTCCCGTCATTGCCGGCCGCGTGCGCCGCCTGCATTCCAGCCGGCAGAAGGGCCAGCCCCGCGATCAGCAGGGGCAGGGCGAGCGAAGCGTCTCGAGCGCGCGGTCGGGGCATGGGCAGGTCCTCAGCGAAGGTGGATGCAGCCGCGTTGGGGGGGTGAGTCTGACAGAACGACGGAACCCCGGTCCAGAAGGACCGGGGCCCGTGTGTGTCCGTTCCACCACTAGAGGGCCGCACTCACATGGACGGAACGAACGACAGCGAAGCGGAGTTGATGCAATAGCGCAGACCGGTGGGATCTGGTCCGTCATCGAAAACGTGGCCCAGGTGGCCCTCGCAGCGAGCGCATTCGACTTCGATGGCCATCCCACCGAAGTGGGCATCGGGTTTCTCGATCACGTGCGCGGCGGCGATGGGTTTCCAGAAGCTCGGCCAGCCGGTCCGTGAGTCGAACTTGGTCTTCGAGCTGAACAGTCGGAGTCCACACCCGGCGCAACGGAACATGCCGGAGCGGTACTCCTTCCAATAGGCACCCGTGAAAGCGTGTTCGGTGCCCTCCTCGCGGAGGACGCGGAACTGCTCGTCGTCCAGCCGCGCCCTCCATTGCTCCGGCGTGAGCTGCAATTGCCCCACGGCGGAGTCACGCTTCGCGGACACCGAGGCGCGCTCACCCTTACCGGCGGTCGCCTTCGATGCCGCGTGGACGCTGAAACCCAACGCCAGCGCGATCAGCGCGGCGGCGGTCAGCAGTCCCATCGAGAATCGGATCTTCAAGGTCGTCTCCTTCATTCGCGGGGCGGGGTGCTTCTCGCCCTCGTTCACTCTACGAAGAAGTGTGACGATTGAGATGCGCCAGTCGCTTCAGGATTGTCCCGGCCGGGTGAAATCCGCCCGAAGTTCAGGCAGCGTGAACCGGGAGCGGGCGACTCGCTGCCATCCGGTGACTCAGGCGGCGGAGGCCAGGTCGTTGCGACGCACGTAGAGATCCATCTCATCGCGCGTGAATTCCTCCCACAGGCGGCCACTGTCGTGCAGCTGCACGAACGCATTGACCACATCGGGGAAGAACTGGGTGCCGGCGTGGCGCTTGAGTTCGTCGCATGCGGCACGAGGCGAGAGTCCCCGGCGGTAGGGGCGGTCCTCGGTCATGGCGTCATAAGCGGCACACGCCATCACGATGCGCGCTCCGACCGGGATGCGATCGGCCGACAGCTTCGAAGGATACCCGGCGCCATCCGGTCGCTCGTGATGAGCGAGCACGATCTCGGCGGCGACCTCGAGACCCGGGATGTCCTTGAGCATCTCCCAGCCGATCGTCGGGTGGGTCTGCACCATCGCGCGCTCGGCCGGATCCAAGGCCCTCGGGCGAAGCAGAACGTCGTTGAGGATCGCGTTGCGACCGAGGTCGTGGAGCATGGCACCCAGCTCGATGTCGAGCAGCTCATCGCCGGGGACGCCCAACTCGCGCGCCACTCGAACGGAGTACCGCGCCATGCGCAGCGAGCGACCGCGGGTGGTGGACTCGCTGGCGTCGATGACCGACGTCAGGGCGCGGACGGTGAGCGAGAGGGGTGTGCGCGGGTCCATGGGTCCTCCGGGCGAGGCGGGCCGAGAAACGGACCGCGTCTCAGTGGGTTCCCACGCGGTATCGGCCACGTCGGCACCGGACTTCAGCCCCCTCGAAGGAGGGGCGCACCGGCGCATGGAATCACTCAAGCCATTCCGCTCAAGTGCCGATTTCACCGGCATCATGGCCCAGCCCCAGCCCCCAGATCCCCTGCGTCCGGATCGCCTCTCGCCTCAGGCCGAGGAGGCGGCGGATCACACCATCCTCGCGGCGCGTCCCATCTCCGAATGGGTCGACGTGCAGGGGAAGGTGGTGCGCTCGGATGCCCGCATCGCCGAGCTGATGCTGGGACTGGTGAGCGAGACCTCCGCGGCCCGCACGGACGAGCGTCGGCTGCTCGAGGTCATCGCCGACTTCGCCTTCCGTGCCTTTCCCAATGCGACGCATCATCTGCTGATCGCGCTCGAGGACGATGCCGTGCTGCGTCCCCTGCTCGCGCGTACGCGAGGTGGTGGGCCGGCGCCGGCCACGATCAGCCGGACGCTCGTCCAGCGCGTGCTGGCCGATCGCCAGGCGATGCTGGTGGCGCATGGGCAGGGAGCCTTCGATCCGACGCAGAGCATGGTGCTGTCCCAGATGGAGACCGCCATCGCGGCGCCGCTGCTTGGCAGCCGGCTGCCGCTGGGTGTCATCCAGATGGACATCCGCCGTCCGGGTAAAGGCCGTTTCGGTCGCGAGGACCTGGACCTCCTGTCGGTCTTCGCCAGCCAGGCCGCGCTGGCGCTGGAACATCTTCGGATGCATCAGCAGCAGCGGCGCGCGTTCCAGAGCACGATCGGTGCGCTGGTGCACTCCCTCACGCTCAAGGACCCGGATGCGGCGCTCCACAGCGAGCGCGTCCAGGCCGTCGCCGTCGCGATCGGACAGCACCTCGGACTGACCGGGGACTCACTGCAGATCCTCTCGGTGGCCGCGCTGTTGCACGATCTCGGCAAGCAGGGTGTCCGCGATGAGGTGCTGTTCAAGGCGGGCCGGCTCACCGAGAACGAGCGCGCCGAGATGGATCATCACGCCGCTTACACGCAGACCATCCTCGACAAGATCGAGTACCCCGAGGAGCTTCGCGATGTGCCGCGGATCGCCGCCTACCATCACGAGAAGCTCGACGGCACCGGTCCCTTCGGGGTGGCGGGCGAGGACATCCCGATGGCGGCGCGCATCATCTCCGTCGCCGATGTGTTCGACGCGCTGATCTCGCCTCGCGTCTACAAGCAGCCGCTCGCTCCGGCCGCGGTGCTCGACGTGCTCGAGCGCGGACGCGACGTGGACTGGGACGGCAGCATCATCGATGCCCTGCGCAGCGTCGTGCTGAACGTGCTCGAGGAGACGTACGGCATGGACGAGGACGGGCAGCTGGCCGCCTGAGGCTGTGGGGGCAGTGCTGAATCGGGGCTTCCGAAGATGGAAGCGCGCGGCGCTCAGGCGGCCTGTTCGGTCCCGTTGATGTGACGCTCGAACCGGGTCCGATCGACGGAGTGCTCGTAGGCTTCCTCGCCGGTGATCAACTCACGGCGGACCATGTCCTCGAGCTGCGCGTCGAGCGACTGCATGCCGACGCGGCCACCCGCCTGGATCGCGGACGGCAGCTTGTGCGTGTTGCCCTGGCGGATCATGGCGCTGACCGCGGTCGTGTTGACCAGCACCTCGGCCGCCACCATCCGGCCCGTCTGGTCGGTCTTGCGCACGAGCTGCTGCGCCACGACGAGTCGCAGCGAATCGGACAGCATGGTGCGGATCTGATCCTGCCGACGGGGCGGGAACACGTTGATGATGCGGTCCACCGATCGCACGGCGCCGTTGGTGTGCAGCGTGCCGAGCACGAAAATGCCGGTCTCGGCGGCGGTGAGCGCCAGGCTCATCGTCTCGAGATCGCGCATCTCACCCACGAGGATGACATCGGGGTCTTCGCGAACGGAGGCGCGCAGCGCCTCGGCGAAACTCGGGGCGTCGCGACCGATCTCGCGCTGCGTGATCACCGACTGCTGGAACTCGTGCACGTACTCGATCGGGTCCTCGATCGTGAGGATGTGGCCACGACGCGTGCGGTTGAGATGGTCGATCATGCCGGCGAGTGTGGTCGACTTGCCGGATCCGGTCGGGCCGGTCACCAGCACGAGGCCCTTGCCGACGGCCAGGACCTGCTGCACGACCGCGGGCAACCCGAGCGTCTCGAGCGGCGGGACCTGGCTCGAGATCCGGCGCATCGCCGCAGCGATGCCGCCGGTATGCAGGTAGACATTGACGCGGAAGCGTCCGGCGGTCTCGCACTCGTAGGCGAAGTCGACCGCGCATCGCTCGTCCAACTGTCGGCGATGATCGTCGGTCATGAACTCGTTGAGGAAATCGCGGACGTCCTGCTCGGAGAGCTCGCGGAACCGCACGGGCTGGAGATTGCCGTGGATGCGGATGCGCGGCGCCTGTCCCGAGACCAAGTGGAGGTCGGAGCCGCCTTGATTCACCGCGAGCTCGAGGAATGCGTCGATCCGGTTCATGCCGCGGACCTCGAATCGCCGGTCATCATCGCGAGGAGTTCGGGTCGCGTGACATAGGCGGCGAAGCCCCACTTCTCCTCGGCCTTGAGGAACGCCTCATCCGGATCGATCTCGCCGGCCCGCACGAGTGCGAGCAGCGACTGGTCCATGAGCTGCATGCCGAGGCGCTTGCCCATCGTGATCGAGCCCGGGATCTGGAACGTCTTGCCGTCGCGGATCAACTGCTGCACCGCCGGCGTCACGACCAGGATCTCGACCGCGGCGCGGCGGCCACGACCGTCGGCGGCCCGGATGAGCTCCTGACTGACGACCGCCTTCAAGTTGTCCGCGAGCGAATGGCGAACCTGCGCCTGATTGTCGCTTGGATGCGCATCGACGATGCGATCGATGGTCTGGGCCGCGCCCCGGGTGTGGAGTGTGCCGAGTACCAAGTGGCCCGTCTCAGCGGCTTCGAGCGCCAGTGTCACGGTGTCGGCGTCGCGAAGCTCGCCGACCAGGATGACGTCGGGGTCCTGACGAAGTGCGGAGCGCAGACCTTCGCGGAAGCTCGGGACATGCGTGCCGAGCTCGCGCTGGACGACTTGCGCCTTGGCGCCCTTGTGCACGAACTCGACCGGGTCCTCGAGCGTCACGATGGTGAGCATGGAGGTGCGGTTGATCTCGCCGATCATCGCCGCGAGCGTCGTCGACTTGCCCGTTCCGGTGGAGCCGGTGACGAGCACGAGTCCCGATCGCAGCCGCGTGAATTGCTGGATCACTTTGGGCAAACTGAGATCCGCCAGGTCGGGAGTCCGATCGGGGACCGCGCGGCAGATCGCGCTCAGCCCGCGGCTATGGCGAACGACGTTGACGCGGAATCGACCGACTCCGGGAGCGGTGTACGCCAGGTCCACCGAGCCGCGCTCCTTCAGCTGGAGTTCGAGGTTCTCGTCGAGGAGCTCGCGCACGAAGCCCTCGGTCTCCTCCATCGAGAGTGCGCGGTACTTGACCGGCGTCAGCTCGCCATCGAGACGCACGAGCGGCGGCAGTCCGACCACGAAATGGATATCGGAACCGCCTTGCTGCTTGCCGATCTCGAGGAACGCGTCGATGCGGGCCATGGGTTCTCGTCCCCTAGCCCGAGTGCCGAAGCATCTCGAGCATCGCAGCGGCCGTCTGGGGACGGTCGTCCGCGAAGCGCGACATGGAACGCATGACGATCTCGTTGACCCCGGCCGGGATGCCAGCGGCGACCTGGTCGAGCGCCGGGACATCGGCCTCGAGGTGCTGGAACAGCACGTTCACGGCGTTCGCGCCGGCGAATGGCTGCTTCCCCGACAACATCTCGTAGAGCACGATTCCGAGCGAGTAGAGATCCGAACGCGCATCGATCTCGTGGCCGGTGATCTGCTCGGGTGAGATGTACTCGGGCGTGCCCACCAGGATGCCGCTCTGGGTCAGGCGCGAGCGCGAACTCTGCGAGACGGCTGCGAGGCCGAAGTCGACGATCTTGGCCGTGTCGAGCTTGTCGATGAGCAGGTTGGCGGGCTTGATGTCGCGATGGATGATCCCCAGCGCGTGCGCCGCGGTCAGTCCCTCGAGCACCTGGTCGGCGATGTGCAGCACGCGCGCCACCGGCATGGGCCCGTCCTGCCGCAGTGCGGTGCCCAGATCGCGTCCATCGAAGTGCTCCATCGAGATCGCGTGCGCGCCGCGCAGATCGAGCAGGTCGTGGATGCGGATGACGTTGGAGTGCGTGATGCGCCGCGTCAGTTTCAGTTCCTGCACGAAGCGCTTGATCATCGCCTCGTCCATCGACAGCTGCGGGCTGAGGATCTTGAGCACCAGTTCCTCGCGCACCACGGTGTCCTCGACGAGGTACACGGTTCCGAATCCACCGCCGCCGATCCGCTGCAGCACTCGGAAGCGCTCGATGAGCACGGTACCCGGCTCGAGGCGCTGGAAGTGGAGCGTGCGATGCGAATCCTGATGGACGCCTTCGACACCGGCGCTCGGTGTTCCGCGCTTGGAGCCCGAGTCGGATCGACCGGTGTCCGGCCCGTAACTGCCGCGGACTTCCAGCGGCATCGGGTTGCTGCCACTGCCCCCGGCACCGGCCTCCCGCAGCGTGTCGAGCAGCGTGGTGCGCTCGCTGTCCGGCAGTTCCATCTTCGACATGCTCGACAGCGCGTGCAGCGCCTCGCGTCGGATCTCGCTGCTATCGGATCGCGCCAGCTGGCAGATGGGCTCGACCGCGCGGACGTCCGCGAGCTTCGCCAGGGCACGGATGCAGAGCGGAATGGCGCGCGTGTCACGGTGCAGCAGGTGGAGCAGTGGCTCGACGGCACGGTTGTCGCCCGTCTTGGCCAGAGCGTCGATGGCGCGCTCGCGCACCCACCAGTCGGGATCTTGGAGCGCGTCGATCAGCGCCGGGACCGCGCGCTTGTCCGGCACGGTGTTGAGGATCTCGACGGCGTAGCGCCGAACGAAATCATCGCCGTCGCGCACCAGCCCGATCACGGCCTCCACGACGCGCGTGCCGCCCAGGGTGCCCAGGGCATCGGCGGCGCGAACGCGCACCCACCAGTCCTGGTCGCGCAGGGCCGAGACGAGGTCCTTGATGGCATCGACGGTGACGACCTGATTGAGCACCTCGACCGCGCTGCGGCGCACGTATTCCGAGTCATCCTTCAGGGCATCGAGCAGGTGGGGCACGGCGTTGACGTCGCCGACCGCGATCAACGTCTCGATGCTGGCGTTCTGCACCTTCATGTCGGAGTCACGCAGCATGCCACACAGGGCCGGGACGGCTGACGTGGCCTTGAGCTGCCCGAGCGCCTTGACCGCCTCGAGCCGCACCGCCGCCGTGGGGTCGGTGAGTCGTCCCGTCAGCGCCTGGATCGACTCGGGCGTGTCGAATCGGCCGAGCAGCCGCGAGAGATGCAGCCGCAGCCACCAGTCGTCGTTCGAGAGATAGGCTGCGGCATCGCGAACGATGGTGGCGTCGGCGCTGCGCTCGATCAAGCGGAAGACGCTGCCACGGGCATCCTTCGTCAGCTCGGGCAGGAGGCGGAGCAGCGTGGACGTCTGCACGCGCGGCAGCTGCTCCTGAAGAACCGCTTCGAGACGCGCCTTGCTGACGCGCGAATCGGCGAACAGCGGCAGCAGCTCCGTCGGCTCGTAGTGCTCACCCGCTGCGAGGGCGCGGGTCGCGGCCTCGGCGACCGGAGCGCTCTGGGAGCGTAGCGCCTCGACGTAGTGCGACAGCGTCTCCTTCGTCAGCAGCCGGCCGAGGACGAACTGCAGCGAGTCCAAGCTGGCACCACCCTGAGCCGCGTCGAACAGCGACTTGATCGCGGATCCGCCCAGCGTCAACAGGTGCTCCTCCGCCGCTCGCGCCTCCGACTCATCCGTCGAGGCGAGGCGGCGAACGAGGTGTCCGGCCTGGAAGCGCTTGAGGAGGTCCATCGAGTGGTCATCCCCTCCCTGGGGGTCGGCTCAGCGGGGAAGCAGCAGGTACATGGCTCCAGCGCCCAGTAAGGCGCCGAGCAGGAAGGTCACGACCAACGTGGAAGTCGAGCTCGACGCGGACGGCGCCGCCGATGTCGAGACCGAACCCGAACCCGAACCCATGGCCGATGTTGCGGTGGGAGCCTGAGCCGTCGAGGCGATCGGCAGCGGCGGGGGTGGGGAGCTCTCCTTCTCGCGCTGCGTCTCGAGCAGATGCCCGAGCTCGGTGCGCGACAGGATGACCGTGTGCTGCTCGGCGTCCGACGGGCGGCGCGCATCCGCGGCCAGTGTCCGGCGATCGATCTCATAGCCGACCCACAGCGTGTACTTGCCGAAACGGACCACGTCGTTGTTGCGGACCACGGCCGTGTTGACCGCCTGGTCGTTCACGAACGTGCCGTTGGCGCTGCCCAGATCGACGACCTGGTAGTCGCCATTGGACGTGCGCTCCATGCGGAAGTGGTCACGCGAGATGCCGGGATTGTCGACGAACACGTCGGCCGCGGGATCGCGTCCCACGCTGACGACCTGCTTGTCGAACGTGAAGTTGCGCACGGGGCGCCCCATCAGGGACAGGCGCAACTTGAGGAGCTGGGGTTCGGACATGGCGTCCTCCGACACGGGTTTCCGAGAGGCCGCCCGTCATCAAGAGCGAGACGGGGCGGTCCTGTTCCTTGGGCTCATCGGCGCATCGAGAGTTCGACTTGACTGCGATTTGCACGCTTGAGCGGATGGGCCGGGAAGCGGGAGGTGCGCGCCGGTGCGCCCGGGTCGGGCGTCGGTCGGCCTGTGGGCCCCGGTGGTTCGGCCGCTCCGGCACCTCGTGCTAGCGTCGCCCGACCTCAGTGCCGAGATCCCCAACCGCGTCGGAGGCCTCATGCCGTCCAAGTCGTTCCTGCGGTGCATCCTCGCTGGCTCGCTCCTGATCCTCGTGCCGGTCGCCTCGGCCGATCCGCGGCCGCCCGCGGCGCTCGACGCCTCGCAGATGCGTCTGGCGCTCCAGCGACTCCAGGTCGCGGGCAGTGCGCTCTACGTGGCCGCCCACCCGGATGACGAGAACACCTCGGTCATCACGTGGTTGGTGCAGGGGCGCAAGGTCCGGACCGGCTATCTGTCGATGACGCGCGGGGACGGTGGACAGAATCTCATCGGATCCGAACTGGGCGACGGGCTCGGCGTGATCCGGACCCAGGAACTCCTGGCCGCGCGGCGTGTCGACGGTGGTGAGCAGTTGTTCACGCGGGCGGTCGACTTCGGGTTCTCCAAGAACTCGGAGGAGACCATGGAGATGTGGGGCCATGAGGCGCTTCTGTCCGACGTGGTCTGGGCCATCCGTCGATTCCGTCCGGATGTGCTCATCACCCGATTCCCACCCGATTCGAATGCGGGCCACGGGCACCACAGCGCGAGCGCGCAGCTCGCCGAGGAGGCGTTCTTGGCGGCGGCGGACCCCAAGCGCTTCCCGGAGCAACTGGCGCATGTGAAGCCCTGGCAGGCGAAACGCCTCGTGTGGAATGCCTTTGTGCGCGGTAGCACCGTGCTCGATCCGAGTTGGCTGCGGATCGATGTCGGCGCCTACGATCCGTTGCTCGGCCGCTCGTTCAGCGAGTTCGCCGGCGTCAGCCGCAGCTTCCATAAGAGTCAGGGTTTCGGCGCGCCCGAGCGCCGCGGCGTTCTGCCCAACTACTTCGCTCACAAGTTGGGCGAAGCGGCCAGCGCTGATCTGTTCGATGGGGTGGACCTGACGTGGCGGCGATTCCCGGGCGGCGAGCGCGTGCAGGCGGCGCTCGCCGAGGCCGAGAAGCGCTACGATCCGACGCGGCCGCAGGCGATCCTCCCGTTCCTCGCCAAGGCGCACACCGCGCTCGCCTCACTTCCGGCCGGTGACCCGCTGGTCGAGGCTCGATGCGCCGAACTGGAGCACGTCATGGCCAGCTGCGCCGGGCTGTGGGTCGAGGCCATCGCGCTTCATGGCACGGCGATCCCCGGGTCGCCGCTTCGGGTCATGACCTCGGTGCTGCAGCGCGTCGAGACCCCGGTGGTCGTCGAGTCGGTCGAACTCGCGGGGAAGAAGATCCCCGCTGCGCGAACGCTGAGTCCCGGCCTCGCCTTGAATGACACGCTGCAGATCCGCGTTCCCGTGGACCAGGCGCCGAGTCAGCCCTACTGGTTGGCACGGCCCTACCGAGGCGGCCGCTTCGATGTGGAGCCTCCGCTGTCGATCGGGCTGGCCGAGAATCCTGCGGCGCTGACCGCGCGCATCCGCGTGAGGCTCGGCGAGGTCTCCTTCACGATCGAGCGAGGGGTCGCCTTCCGCTGGGTCGATCCGGTGCTGGGGGAGCGCTGGCGCGCGCTCGACGTGGCTCCGCCGGCGACGCTCGCACTCGACGAGGAGGCCTATCTGTTCCCCGATCGGGCCGCGCGCAATGTCGCAGTGACCGTGACGGCGCAGCGGGCCGGAGTCTCCGGAACGCTCGGGCTCAGCCTGCCCGAGGGTTGGACCAGTGTTCCCGCAACGGTTCCCGTCTCGATCGCGAAGGAGGCCGGCGAATCGCGCTTCGTGTTCCAGGTGACGCCGGCCGCCTCGGCGAGCGCCTCGCGGATCGTGGCCGCGATCGAGGTCGACGGCCGCAGCTGGTCGCACTCCCGCGTCACGATCGACCACCCGCACATCCCGCGGCAGACGCTCTTCCCGCCGGCGGATGCCCCGGCCGTGCGCACGGATCTCGTTCGCCGCGGCGAGCGGATCGGCTACGTCATGGGCTCGGGCGACGTCGGCCCCATGGCACTGCGCCAAATGGGCTATCAGGTCACGCTGCTCTCCGATGCCGACTTGGAGAGCGCGGATCTCAGCCGCTTCGATGCGATCGTCACCGGCGTGCGCGCGCTCAACACGCGCTCGCGGTTGCGGGCACTGCAGCCGCGTCTGCTCGACTATGCTGAACAGGGCGGCACGTTGGTCGTGCAGTACGTGACCACGTCCGATGGTCCGGTCGAGAATCTCGGACCCTTCCCGTTCCGTGTCTCGCGTGATCGCGTCACGGTCGAAGCGGCCCCGGTTCGCTTCGCGCGCCCGGGCCACGCGCTGCTGAGCGGACCGAACGTCCTCGGCGCGGCCGACTTCGAGGGCTGGGTGCAGGAGCGCGGGCTCTACTTCGCCAATCCCTGGGACCCGCGCTACGACGCGGTGCTGTCCTCGAACGATCCCCATGAACCCGCGCGTGACGGTGGACTGCTCTATGCGCGGCACGGCAAGGGGCAGTTCATCTACTGCGGCTATGCGCTCTTCCGTCAGTTGCCCGCAGGCGTCCCCGGAGCCTGGCGACTGTTCGCGAATCTCGTGAGCCCACGGCCGTGAGCGAGCGGAGCCGTGAGGAGGCGGCCGAGGTCGATCCGCCACCGCCCATCCTGGGGCGCTGGAGTCGCCTCTACGCCGTGGTGCTTGCGGTGCTCGCCGCGACGATCGTGCTGATGGGTTGGGTGACGGAGCGCTTCCGATGAACGCGCTCGACTGGGGCGTGCTGGTCACGACGCTCGCTCTGTTCGTCGGCTACGGTGTGTGGCGCAGTCGCGAGACCCGCGATCTCACCGGCTATCTCGTGGCCGGCCGGCAGATGCCGTGGCCGATGGTGCTCCTGTCGGTGATGGCGACTCAGGCGAGCGCGGTCACGTTCCTCGCCACGCCGGGCCAGGGCTATGTCGCGGGACTGTCGTTCCTGCAATTCTATCTCGGACTGCCGATCGCGATGGTCGTGTTGTCCGCGACGCTCGTGCCGCTCTATCAGCGACTTCGCGTCAAGACCGCCTACGAGTTCCTGGAGATGCGTTTCGACGGCAAGACGCGCACGCTGGCCACCGCTCTGTTCCTGACCCAGCGCGGACTCGCCGCCGGCATCACGCTCTATGCGCCGGCGTTGCTGTTCAGCGTCGTGCTCGGCTGGGACATCCGGTGGACATGCATCGCGATGGGCGTACTGGTCGCGACTTATACCGCCATCGGTGGCTCGCGCGCCGTCGGTCACACGCATGCACTCCAGTTCTGCATCATCATGGCGACGCTGGGCGTCGCATTCGCGCTCGTGATGCAGGGCCTGCCGGGTGGCCTCGGATTCGGTGACGCGCTCGCGGTGGCAGGGCGCGAGGGCAAGCTCAATGCGCTCGACTTCGAGTTCGACCCCACCAGTCGCTACAACGTGTGGGCCGGGCTCATCGGCGGATTCTTCCTGCAGATGAGCTACTTCGGCACCGACCAGTCGCAGGTCGGACGCCTCCTGACCGCGAAGTCCTCACGCGAGAGTCGCCTCGGGCTGCTGGCGAACGGGCTGCTCAAGGTGCCGATGCAGGCGTTCATCCTCCTCCTGGGAGTGATGGTCTACGTCGGCCACCAGTTCACGCCCGCCCCGATGTTCGCCAATCCCGCCGAGGTCACCAAGGTGAGCCAGGGCGCTCACGCGGAGCGCTGGCACGAGGCGGAGCGACAGCACGCCGCGGCCGATGTCGCTCACGGTGCAGCGCTGCAGGACTGGCTCGAGGCGCGACGCCAGGGGGATGCGCAGGCCGAGCAGAGTGCCGAGGCGGCGCGCGTCCGCACCCGTGCCGATCGCGAGGCTGCGAGGACCTCCGCGCTCGGGGCGCTCAAGGACACGGACCCCGCCGCCAACACGAACGACACCAACCATCGCTTCCTCGTGTTCGTGCTCGGGGCGTTCCCGGCGGGCCTGATCGGGCTGATGCTGGCTGCGGTCTTCGCTGCGGCGATGAACGCCACCTCGAGCGAGATCCACGCGCTCACGAGCACGACCATCGTCGATGTGGTCTCGCGCATCCCCGGCCTGCCGAAGAGCGAGGAGGCCCTGCTGACCTGGTCGAAGTTCGCCGCGCTGTTCTGGGTCGGCTTCGCCGTGCTGTTCGCCGAGAATGCCGGGCGGGCGGGTTCGCTGGTCGAGGTCGTGAACATCCTCGGCTCGCTGTTCTACGGCACCATCCTCGGCATCTTCCTGAGTGGGTTCTTCCTGCGCCGAGTCACCGGGACGCACGTCTTCATCGGCGCGATCGTCGCCGAGGTGACGGTCCTCCTGTGCTGGAAGCTCACCCCCATCTCGTTCCTCTGGTACAACCTCGTCGGTTGCGTCCTGACGATGGGTGTCGCCGCGCTGCTCGCGGCAAGACGCGAGAGTCCGACGCCCGCGTCCGTCTGAGCGGAGTCGTACGAAGCGAAACGAAACGGCCGCGGCTCCCGAAAGGGCCGCGGCCGTTCGCCAGGTGTACCGGTGCCGCTACTTCTTCTTCGTCGTCCAGCTCGACAGGTCCTTCTCGTAGGTGGCGAGCAGGTCCTTGTTGAACTTGGGGTCGGCCTTGGCGATCGAGACCGCCTTGGTCATGTGCGCGACGGCATCCTTGGCGCGCCCGGTCTTGTTGGCCACGCGCGCGGAGACGGCCAGCGTGCGCGGGTTCTCCTCGGCCTTGACGGCCGTGGCAGCCCATGCGGTCGCCTCGTCCATCGCCACGTCGGCATCCATGCACCACGCGGCCGCACCCATCGGCGTGCGCCAGTCGTCGGCCTTGGCCGCAGCGATGGCCTCACGTGCGGACTTCAGCACCATGCCGTTCACGTCCACCGCGATCGGCACCGAGACGCGCAGCTTCTCCCAGTGGATCGCGAGCTCGGCGCCCGAGGCGGTCGTGGGGTCGAGCGTGATGGCCATCCACTCCATGTGCGGAGCCGCGGCCGGGACGACATCGACACGCAGCTGGTCCTCCTCCGGCTTATAGCCGAACGCGCCCCACAGCTCCTTCTGCTTCGAGAACACGACCACCCACTTGTCCTTGGCCGGAAGCGTCACGATCGCGTAGGTGCCGGCCGGCAGTGTCTGCCCCGCCACCTGGATGTCGGTGCTGGTCACGAACTGCGTGGCCTCATTGGCGCCGGTGCGCCACGCCTCGCCGTACGGCACGAGCGTTCCCCAGATGGCGCGGTCCTTCACGCCGGGGCGGTGGTAGGTCACGGACAGCTCGGTGATGCCGATGGTCTGGCTGACCACGTTCTTCTGGCTGGCGCGCGGCAGCTGGAGCTGGGCGTGGGCCGGCGGGACGACACAGGCCAAGGCGAGCGCGACGATTGCGAGTCGGTGCATGGGGTGCATGGGACTCCTCATCCGATTGAGTGCGGGCAAAGGGACAGCGCGGGGCACGCGACGTGCATCCACGATCGAAAGACCCCGCTGAAGCCCTCACGCTAGCAGAAGGTGCACGGTCGAGGGCGGGAACGCGTTGCATTTTGCATGCCCGTGACCCCCGCGGGAGCATTCGCCCACGGGGCCGCACCTCGCTTCTCTCGCTGGAGGCATGAACATGCTGACCTGGACACTCCTTCTCTGTGGAGCGCTCGGCTCCGACCAGGGAGCGCAGCCGATGCCGCTGCAGCCAGCGCCCGCCGGCGCGCGTTGCGTCGTGGGCGCTCGCCCGCTCGCCTGGAGCCCATACACGAGCCGAACGGAGTCGGGTATGACGATCGACCTCGATCCCGAGGCACGCGTCGCCTCGCCCGAGCGCGCATCCAGCCTGTACTCGCAGCAGGAGTTCGAATCGCTCGGCGACCTTCGCTCCGATGTGATGGCCGACGGCTCGCTTCGTCTGGTGCTGGGCGACCGACTCCAGAGCTACAGCGTGCTGCGCGTGGATGGTGCCGGGAAGTTGCGTCTCGACTGCGCTCACAGCGAACACGAGGCCGATCGGATGAGCCGCACCCCGGCACCGGCACGTGCGAGGGAGGACCGATGAGAGCGCGGCATCTTCTCGCGAGCTTGTCGATAACGGCGCTCACGATGGGCCCGGTCGCCTTCTCGCAAGCGGCCACCATCGTCATCATCAACAATGACGGTGCCGGAGAGGGGTTCAACGATCCGACGCCTGTTGCACCCATCGGCGGCAATTCCGGGACCACGCTGGGGCAGCAGCGGCTCAATCTGTTCAACCATGCGGCGAGCCTGTGGGGCGCCATGCTCGACAGTCCGGTCACGATCCAGGTGCGGGCGCAGATGAATCCACAGACCTGCACGCCGACCAGTGCCGTACTCGGGAGCGCGGGGCCGGTCACGGTCCACGCCAGCTTCCCAGGCGCGATCGTCACCGGGGCCTGGTACCACCAGGCGCTCGCGAACAAGCTCACGGGATCGGACCTGGATGGTGTGAATCCCGACATCAACACGACGTTCAACTCGGATGTCGACAACCCCACGTGCCTGGGGACCCGCAACTGGTATTACGGGTTCGATCACAACGAGGGCATCCACATCGACTTCCTGCCCGTGTTGATGCACGAGCTGGGACACGGTCTCGGCTTCAGCACGACGACCAGCAGCTCGACGGGCAACTTCATCTCCGGACTGCCCGCGATCTGGGACCATTACCTGATGGACAAGACCTCGGGACTGTTGTGGAAGGACATGTCCGCGGTGCAGCGCCAGGCCTCCGCGATCAACACCGGCAACCTGGTGTGGACGGGGCCGGCGGTGCGCTTCAAGGCCCCGCTCGTGCTCGTACGTGCGGCGCAGTTGTCGGTGTCCGCACCGGGCGGGATCGCCGGAACCTATGAGGCCGGGCTCGCCAGCTTCGGTGCGGCGCTGACCGACGCGGGGCTTTCGGGTCAGGTCGTGCTCGTGGACGATGGCTTGGTGCCGACCGGCGAGGGCTGCGAGTCGCCGTTCGTCAATGCCGGTGCCGTCGCCGGCAACATCGCGCTGATCGACCGCGGCACGTGCGCTTTCACGCTCAAGGTGCTCAATGCCCAGAATGCTGGCGCGATCGGTGTGATCATCGCCAACAACACGTCGGGCGCTGCAGCGCCGACGGGTACCGACCCCGCGATCACGATCCCCGTGCTCGGCATCTCGCAGGCCGACGGCAACCTGCTCAAGGCGAATCTCGGCGCCGGCGTGCAGGCCACGCTGCGGCTCCACCCGAGCCAGCGTGCGGGAACGCACCCGGATGGTGAGATGCGCATGTTCTCGCCCAACCCGGTGCAGAGCGGCTCGAGTGTGTCGCACTTCGATGTGACCTCGACACCGAACCTGCTCATGGAGCCCTCGATCAACGCCGATCTGACGGCCGCGATCGACCTGACCCGCGAGCTGTTCGAGGACATCGGCTGGTATCCGGCCACGACGGGTGTGCCCACGACGGCACCGGGCACGATCGCGCTGGCGGCGGGCCCCAACCCGGCCGGCCGCGACGTCACGGTCCGATTCGCACTCGATCGCGATGCGACCGTGGAGGTCAGCGTGCTGGACGTGGCGGGGCGCGAGGTCGCGAAGTTGCACCGCGGTCGCCTCGGTGCCGGCCCGCATGTGATGGCGTGGGATGCGCGGGTCGCCCCCGGCGTCTACCGCGTCCGCCTGCGTGCGGATCGGGCGGTCAGCACGCGCAGCATCGTCCGAGTCGACTGACCCGAGGCGCGGAGACGACCGAGGCCCCGCAGCGCTCAGCGCCGCGGGGCCTCGGTCATGATGGAATCGGCGTCAACCGTCGGTGCCGGTCGCAGCCTCGGGGGGCGCATCGGCCGCCGGGCGCGCGGCGTTCATCAGTTCCTGGATCTTGCGGGTCAGGATGTCGGGCGTGAACGGCTTGACCACGAAGCCGCTGACGCCGGCGCGCGTCGCCTCGGACATGTCGTCCTTGATGTGGCGGGCGGTGACGAGCAGGACGGGGATGTGGACCAGGGCCGGATCCTGGCGGATCTTGCGGACCAGATCGACGCCGGACATGCCCGGCATGTTCCAGTCGGTCATGATCAACGCGAGATCCGCAGTGCATTGGGTGATCGCGGCTTCGGCGTCGGCAGCCTCGAGCACGGTCTCGAACCCCATCTGCTTGAGACTGTTGACGAGGATGCGCCTCGTCAGCGACGAGTCATCCACGACCAGGCACTTCATCGCGCCATCCCCCTCGATCGAACCGGACTCAGATGTCGCTCGCGATGCGGAGGAGCACTTCGTCGATGACTTCGGGCTTGTCGTAGTCGCCTCGGGCGATCCGCTCGGAGATGCCGTGGAGACGTCCCTCGTCCAACTCGCCGTGCGGAATGCTCTCGGGTCCCGCGTGCGTCTGCAGCAGACGAGCGGGGGTCGAGATCTGCACCTCGTCGTTGCGAGTCGGGGCTCCGCTGGCGCCTGCGGTGCGCTCCGGCTTGGAGCCGGTGCGCGTGGGAACGTCCTCGCGCGTGCGGTCGATGCGCGAGGAAGGTCCGGGCGTAGTGGGTCGGATGGTCATGATCCCCTCGTTGCGTGGTCCCGGCTGGAGGGCGGAGCGCCACTCGGTTCGCCGGATGCCGTGGGGGACGAATCCCCCTCGGCTCGCTTCCAGTATCGGAAGGTCCTTGCGCCGACTTGAGTGTGTCCCTTGCAGAATGCGCTCCGGCGGGGGCTCACGCGGCCGCTTCCGAGCTCGCCGGCTCGGAGCTGCGCGTGGACAGCCCGTCGGCGAGCTGGCGATTGATGCCGACCAGGGCCTGGATCCCCTCGCGATTCGGCTCGGACAACAACGCGAACGTCCGCCGGTCGACGAATCGCGAGAGCTGCAGCAGATTGACGCGCAAGGAGCGGGGCAGCGAGCACTCGGGCGATACCCACTCGCCCTGGAAGAACGTCCACAGGCGCTGATTGTGCCGCAGCGCCTGGGATAACTGCTCCTCGCAGCCGGGCTCACCCCAGATGCGCTGGCAGTCCTCCAACTGGCGCGCCGCCCGGCTCAGGGCAGCCGCTTCGAGTTCCCTCCCGGACGAAGCCGTGCGGGACCCGGAGTCATACGCGCGGCGTGGGCCGTTGAACATGCTCGAGAAGCTCCTTCTCGTGGGCCATCAGGTCGCGGCCCAGTTTGAGCGCGTGGTAGTAGCGTCCCTCTTCGACGCACTTGTCGATCGGTTCGAGGTATCGGCGAGAGCTGGGGCTGGCATCCAGCACATCTTCGACCAACAGCCGGTAGCTGCGCTCGTGGGACTCGCGCCGCTGCGGGTCGACGTACATCAACTGGATGGAGAGCACGATGTGCTCGCACGGGCTCTGCACCGCCGCAGGACTGAGGATGTCACTCCCGCGCAGCACCGGGACCTCGGTCTCCACGAAGAGCTCGGCCCGGTTGCGACCGTTGGTGAGGACCGCACCGCCGATGATCGCGCGTTCCTGCGGTTTGAGTGTGAGACGGAGCGCCATGGGGTTCCTGTCGTCAGACGTCGGTGTCTTTGTCCCGGATGCGTCATGCATCCTTCGGCGGGCACCGGTGGCGGGGGAGGCTTCTGGTCCCCCGTTCACCGGCCCGCGTTTTCTTACGTTTCAAGGCCAGCCTGCGCCGGAGTCGGTTCCGCCGATCCGGACGCCTGCGGGCCCGCCTCGGCTAGAAAAGCCGGAGAACGGACTGCTGCGCCTGCGATGAGAGCTGCAGAGCGACGACGCCAAGCTGCTGACGCGTCTGCAGGGCGAGCATGTTCGCACCCTCTTCGTTCGAGTCCGCCGCCGTGAGCATGTCCGCGCCCTCGGTCAGCGTGTTGATCATCTCGGTGGTGAACTCCTGACGCGTGGTCACGACGCCGTTGCTGGACGACAGCGTCTTGGCCTGTGTACGGAGCTCGGTCAGTGCGGCGTCGAGGTCCGAGACGGCACCGTCGACATCCGCGTCCGCAGCCCAGGAGTTGGCAGCTGCGTCGATCGCCAGATCGCCGGCGACCGTGGCATCGAAGCCCGAGATCGTCAGCGCCGAGGATCCGTCCTCGTTGAACTCCACCGTCAGGTCGTCGCCGTCCAGGAAGTTCGTGCCCTTGTAGCCGGAGTCGGTCGCAAGGTTGTCGATCTGGGTGCGCAGCGCGTCGAACTGGGTCGCGAGCGTCGCACGGTCGGCAGTCGACGCCGAACGGGCGGAAGCTGCGAGACCCTTCATCTGCTCGACGATCTTGGTGATCGCCTCGATACCCTTGAGCGACGCCTTCACCGTCTGGATCGCCTCACCCATCGTGTCCTTGCGGGCCGCGAGGTCCTGGGCACGGTTGGTGTGGTTCTGGGCGGCGAAGTAGGCCGCCGCGTCATCGACGGCGGAGTTGACGCGCTTGCCGGTGGCCAGACGCGTCGTCGTGCGGCCCTGCAGGGCTGCCGTCATCTGCAGCTGGATCAGGTTGCCACGCATTCCGCCCGACAGGTTGATGTCATTGATCGCCATGGTGAAACGGTCCCCTTCTCGGGATCTGGAGGTTGTCATCCCGGCTTCTGCCTGGCGGTCGACGCTTCGGCCGACAGACAGGAGTCTCGGCTGACCATTCCCCGGCTTGAGACCACGCCAAGCGAGATTCGCTGGCCTGGGTGCGATGCCCCACGCTTCGGCGGCCGAGTCGGGAGCGGATCGGGACGACAACAGACCAGCGGGCGGGTGCATGCCGCACCCGGCCCGCTGGCCGTGACCTCCGTGTCGCTCCGATGGCGGCGGGCGGATCCTCCGCCCTCGTCGCCTCCGGTTCCCGGTGTTCGACTAGAAGAGTCGGAGCACCGACTGCTGCGCCTGCGAGGAGAGCTGCAGGGCGACGACGCCGAGCTGCTGACGCGTCTGCAGGGCGAGCATGTTGGCGCCCTCCTCGTTCGAATCCGCCGCCGTGAGCATGTCGGCGCCCTCGGTCAACGTGTTGATCATCTCGGTCGTGAACTCCTGCCGTGTCGTCACGACGCCATTGCTCGAGGAGAGCGTCTTGGCCTGCGTGCGCAGCTCGGTCAAAGCGGCATCCATCTCACCGATGGCGACGTCGACATCGGTGTCCGCCACCCATGCGTTGGCGGCTCCGGCGATGGCGAGATCGCCGCCGACCGTGGCATCGAAGCCCGAGATCGTCAGCGCCGAGGTTCCATCCTCGTTGAACTCCACCGTCAGAGTGTCCGCGCTCAGGAAGTTCGTGCCCTTGTAACCGGAATCGGCCGCCAGGTTGTCGATCTGCTCGCGCAGCGCATCGAACTGGGTCGCCAGCGTGGCGCGGTCGTTCGCGGTGGCCGAGCGTGCGGAGGCCGCGAGGCCCTTCATCTGCTCGATCAGGCGCGAGATGCCCTCGATGCCCTTGAGCGAGGCCTTCACGGTCTGGATCGCCTCGCCCATCGAGTCCTTGCGGGCGGCCAGATCACTGGCGCGGTTCTGGTGGTTCTGGGCGGCGAAGTACGCCGACGCATCGTCCACCGCGGAGTTCACGCGCTTGCCCGTCGCGAGGCGGGTCGTGGTGCGGCCCTGCAGTGCGGCCACCATCTGCAGCTGGATCAGGTTGCCACGCATGCCGCCGGACAGGGTGATGTCGTTGATCGCCATGACTCGAACTCCCTTCTGGAGTGCTGTTCTCGCCCTCGGCATTCTGCCGGGGCGCGTGTTTCACACGCTGGGCCCTACTCTCGGCAGAGTGGGGCCGGGCTGAAGGGGGGGATGTGCTGGATCGCGCGATGGCTCGTGCGGATCGCGGACGGCACCCGCAAATGGCGGCAAGTGCGTCGTGCGGCTCGGCGCGATGCATGGCGCTGAGCGGGACGAGCAGGGATAGGCGAAGCGCCGCGACCCCTTTCGGGAGCCGCGGCGCCTGATGCCTGCCTCAGCCGTGGATCAGCGCAGGTATTCGGTCAGTGTCGCCTGCATGACACGACCGATGGTGGCATAGGCTCGCTCGAGCGCCGCCTGCTCCTGCTGCAGGCGCACGATGGCCTCCGCCGGATCGACGCTCACCAAGGCGTCCCGCCGCTCGAGCAGGAAGGACTGGATGCGGGCCAACCGAAGTCCACCATCCTGGATCTCCTTCAGGCGCGAGCCGGTCTCGGCCTGTGCCCGCATCACGGTCTGGGTCGAACTCTCGAGGTCGACCGAGACAGTTCGGATGTCCGCCTGAGTGCCGCTCTGGAGCGCGGTGATCAGGTCGTCCATCGCCGCCATCGCACCGCCGAACAGGGCGCCGCCCTCGTGGTTGACCGTCACGCCGACGCCATCGCCCACGGTGACGCTGCGCGAGGCGCTGTCCCCGACGTACGTTCCGTCCGCCCGGAAGGGCGGCGTGGTCGTCTGCGCCCCTCCGAAGAGGTACTCGTTCCCGACCCGGGTGTTGCCGAGCGAGACCAGTTGGGCCTTGAGTTGTTGGACGGCCGAGAGCGCCGCCAATCGCTGCGGGTCGGTGGGGTCGTTGCCGGTCGTCGTCGCCGCCAGATTCTTGGCTTCCCGGAGGGCGGCGAGGACACTGGAGAGCGAGATGTCCTCGGCCGATAACCGCGTCGTCGCGAAAGTTCCGTTGCGGCGGTATTGTTCGATGTCCCGGGCCTGTGCCTCCAGGCGCATCATCTGGGAAGCGTCGATCGGATCGTCGGAGATCGAACGGACTCGGCGTCCTGTTGCAGCTTCGGAAGCAGCACGTTCCAGCGCTTGAAGCCGGCCGCGAAGGCCGGAGGTCAGACTGCGCTGGATCATCTGATTGGTGATCCGCATGGAACCCCCTCGTCGGTGCGGGTCTGAGAGCAGTATCGGAAACGCATGGAAGCGGCTTGAGCTTCGACTGCCCGACCGGGCGGCGAGCTCGGGCTTCACGGTCCCTCCCCGCTCGCGGGAGGTCCGACGAGGGGACATGTCCAACATCCTGTGCATTGACGACGAACCATCGGTCGGCGTGGTGCTGGAACACCACCTGGCTGAGATCGGGCACACGCCGGTTCTCGCCACTTCAGTCGCCGAGGCCCTAGAAGCGCTCGCGCGGCAGTCCTTCGACCTCATCATCTCGGACTACCGCATGCCGCAGGCGAGTGGACTCGACCTGCTCGAGACGCTCCGCCAGCAGGGCATCGATGTTCCGGTGATCATCATGACGGGCTATTCCAGCGTCGAGCACGCCGTGCTCTCGATGCGCCATGGGGCGGTGGACTACCTCACCAAGCCGCTGCGCCAGGAGGCCGTGCGACTGGCGGTCAAGAACGCCATCGAGATGGCCCGGCTCAAGCGCGAGAACGACCAGTTCCGCCGTGAGATCGTCTCCCTGCGCGGGCGGCGCACGATCGTCGGGAGCTCCGCCGCGCTGCGATCGGTCCTCGACATGGTCGCCGCGGTCGCGCCGACTCGAGCCGCCGTCCTTCTGGAAGGCGAGTCGGGGACGGGCAAGGAGTTGATCGCCCGAGCCGTGCACGAGCAGAGCCCGCGCCGCGAACAGCCGTTCGTCACGGTCAACTGCGCCGCGCTTCCCGAGGGCCTGGTCGAGAGCACGCTGTTCGGCCACGAGCGAGGAGCGTTCACGGGCGCGACCCAGCGTCAGGCGGGCGCGTTCGAGCGAGCGCATCGCGGCACGCTGCTTCTGGACGAAGTCTCCGAGATGCGCCTCGATCTGCAGGCGAAACTGCTGCGGGCGCTCCAGGAGCAGGAGTTCGAGCGCGTCGGCGGGGGCACCACCGTCCGAGTGGATGTCCGTGTCGTGGCCACCACCAACCGCGACCTCGCTGCCGAGGTCGCCGCCGGACGTTTCCGCCAGGACCTCTACTATCGGTTGAATGTGATGCCGATCCGGACGCCGCCGCTGCGCGATCGTCCCGAGGACCTGCCGGTGCTGGTGCAGCATTTCGTCGAGACGTTCTCCGCCGAACTGGGAGTGAAGGCCCCGGTGGTGCCCGACGCGACGATGAAGTCGATCTCGGAACGGAAGTGGCCGGGCAACGTGCGCGAGCTGGCCAATGCCATCGAGCGCGCGATCATCCTCTCGCGCGGAGGCCCGCTCGTCCCCTCGCTGGTCGGCGTGATGACGGCGATGCGCCCGGAGCCCACCGTGACCGCCGCGTCGCCGGCGGCCCTCCCAGCCCTGGATCTCGGCGAACTCGAGCGCATCGCCATCGAACAGGCCCTCGCCCATACCGGTGGCCACCGTACCCGAGCGGCCGAACTGCTCGGCATCAGCGAGCGGACCCTGCGCAACAAGCTGAACGCGCCTCCGGCCGCCGTCGCCTGATCCTCGGACATGCCGGATCGTCTCCTCTGCCGCGCTCGGTCTTCCGCCGGGCGCGGCAGAGTCTTCCGGAAGGACCTGCCGCTCGTGAGCCGTTGCGGCACCGAGGCGAGGCTGTCGATCCGCTGAGGCGGTGAACCGCGGATCCCCCAACCGCCGCACTCGCGCGCATTTCGCAGCTTGCTCGGCACTCGCGCGAAACTCCGCGGGGATACGGCATCGGCCTTGCAGAGGCCCCTCCGGCCATCTTCGAGGGGGGAGCCATGATCAAGGGTCTGTTCGGAGCGGGAAGTCTGAGTTCGATGCTGCGGGGAGGTCTCGAGGAGACCACTGCGACGCATCGCACGATCGCCGCCAGGGTCTCGGGCGCGCTGGCGTCCAGCACCAGCACCGATTTCGCGTCGGCACTCGATGCCCAGACGTCGCAACAGCGCTTGAGCGAAGTCGACCTCGAGCGCGAGATGGTGGCGCTCGCCGATACGCAGCTCCGATTCGAAGCCGATGCCAAGCTGCTCACCGAGGCCTACTCGCGCCTCCGCACGGCGATCCGCGACCGTGGCTGAGCCGATCGGACGATTCACCCAGTGGCCGCGGCCGGTGCGGCAGTTGATGCGCCCGCTCGGCATGTCGGCCGACGGTATGGCCGTCCAGCAACGATTCCTCGAGGTCATCTCACGCAACCTCGCCAACGCCGAGGTGACGCGCACCGCCGAGGGCGGGCCGTTCAAGCGCCAGGTGGCGTCGCTCCAGGGGGGCGGCGAGGGCGCACGGCTCGAGGTCAGCCAGGATCCGCGGCCGGGCCGCATGCAGTACGACCCGAGTCATCCGGACGCGAACACCGATGGGTTCGTCGAGTACCCGAACGTCGACGTCAATCGCGAACTCGTGGACCTCATGCTCGCCCGTCGCGTGCACGAGGCGAACGTGAGCGTCTTCCAGGCCGCGAAGAGCATGCTCCGCCGCGCACTCGAGATCTGAGGGAGAACGCATGAGCATCCAAGGTCCGTCAGCCGCACCGAGTCGATTCCCGGAACTCCGTCCCGGCCGCCCGGGGCCTCCCGCGCAGGCTGCGGATCCCGCTCCGTCCGCCGCGAAGGCGCGCGAGGCTTCTCTATGGGAGACGCTGACCGACGACGAGCGCGCGTTCTTCGACCAGCAGGCCGCGCTCGGACCGCTCACGTACGGCAAGCAGCGTGCGGCCTCTGCTCCCGCGGCGCCGACCGGCCAGCGGCTCGATGTGAGGGCTTGAGCGATGTCCGATCTGCGGATCGAGAGCGCACTGCGCGGGGCCTTCGAGCGGCCCGAGGTGGGCGGGGCGCCCGAGGCGGCCCCGAGCGGCTCGTCGTTCGCGGACCTGTTCTCACGCGCGGTCAATGACACCAGCGGCATGCAGGAGAACGCACAGGACATGATCGCCGCCTTTCTGCGCGGCGAGCCGGTCGAGCTGCACCAGGTCATGGCAGCGAGCGAGGAAGCCGCGATCTCGCTCGAGCTGCTCGTGGAGATCCGCAACAAGCTCACGGATGCGTATCGCACCGTGATGAACCTCAGCTAGGAGCCCATGGCCGACTCCCCGCAGCCCCTCACCGAGATGTTCCGTGGCATGGATGCCACTCGCCGATTCGCCTTGGCGGGGGCACTGGTCGCCCTCGTGGTCGGGGTCGGCCTGGTCGGACGGTGGGCTTCCACGCCGACGTACGTGACGCTGTTCTCCGACCTCGAACTCAAAGAGTCCGGCGAGATCGCGGATCGGCTCGCCAAGGCGAACATCCCCAACCGCCTCGAGGGCGGCGGGACGCTCATCCAGGTGCCGTCTGCGGATGCCGCACGAGCACGTGTCGCGCTCGCCAAGGATGGACTGCCTTCATCGGGTCGCCCCGGCCTCGAACTGTTCGACAAGCCCTCGTGGGGCATGACCGATTTCACGCAGCGCGTCACGTACCAGCGCGCGCTCGAAGGCGAACTCGCTCGGACGATCGGGCAGATCAAGGGTATCGAGCGCGCCGAGGTCCACCTGCTGATGCCCAACACCGACGGGCTCCGGCGCCGCAATCGCGATGCCGCGGCATCGGTCGTCCTGACGCTGCGTGGCGGTACGCCGCCGCAGGGCGAGACGGTGCAGGGCATCGCGTACATCGTGGCCAACAGTGTCGAGGGTCTGGCGGCGGACAACGTGGCGATCATGGATGACGCTGGCCGCGTGCTGTCGCTGCCGGCGCAGGGACTGGGCGGCGTCGGTCTGACCGGACGCCAGCAGGAGGTCTCGCGCGGGCTGGAGCAGCGCACGATCGAGAAGATCGAATCGCTGGTGGGGACGGTCGTCGGAGTCGGCCGCGTGCGTGCGCAGGTCTCGGCCATGGTCAGTTTCGATCAGGTCGATGCGACCATCGAGACGTTCGACCCGGATCGCCAGGTGCTGCAGAACGAGCAGCGCAGCGAGGGTGGGTCGTCGGATGGCACTGGGCAGCAGACCATCATCGCGAACCAGTATCAGAACTCGCGCCGTCTCGAGAAGAGCACCAGCCTTGCTGGTCGCCTGACCAAGCTGACGGTCGCGGTGCTCGTCGACGAGCGCGCCATGCGGCCGGGCGAGAAGGAGCGTCAGCTCGGCGACATCGCCGTCATGGTGCGCAACGCCGTGGGTGTCGATTCGACGCGCGGTGATCGCCTCGACGTGCTGGCCCTGCCGTTCGAGCCGGTGCAGAGCGCGGATTCGACCGCCCTGGCCAAGCCCGGAGTCGATCCGCTCGCGATGGTCGAGCGCGTGAGTCACCCGTTGATCGGCGTGATCGCGATCCTCGTCATGGTGTTCCTCGCCTTCCAGCTGCGATCGGTCCTGATGCCGCCGCGGCCGCGAGCGCTCGCCGCCGCCCGCGCCGGTGGGGGAGTGGAGGTGCTCTCGGCAGCGGGTCCGTCCGAGCCCGAGTTGTCGCCGGAGGCGCAGGAGATCCACCGCCTGAAGAGCAAGCTCCAGCAGGATTCGACGGACCGTCCTGATGTGACGGCCCAGGTCGTCAAGGCGTGGTTGACCGAGAGCCGCGGATCATGAAGCCGGCGACGGGACGTCAGCGCCTCGCCGAGGACACGCCGCTCTCCGGAGCACAGAAGAGCGCGGTGCTCTGCATGGCGCTCGGACCGGATCGGTCCGCCCGCATCCTGCAGATGCTCACCTCGCGTGAAGTCGAGGTCGTCTCACGCGAGATCGCCGCCATGCCGATCGTCGCTGCCGATCGACTGACCGGGGTCATCACCGAGTTCCAGCAGGTGTCGAGGGCAGTCGAGTCAGTGGCCCGAGGCGGCATCGACTATGCGCAGCAGATCCTCGAGCAGGCGCTCGGGCCCCAGAAGGCGCAGGTCGTGTTCGAGCGCATCCAGGAGCAGCTCATCGACACCGGTCTCAAGCGGCTCCGCAACGCCGAGCCCGATGTGCTCGCCGGCATCCTGCGAGGCGAGCATCCCCAGACCATCGCCCTGATCCTCGCGCATCTCGAGGTGCGTCTCGCCTCGGGTGTGGTCCAGCACATGGACAGCGAGCTGGCGGCCGAAGTGCTCTACCGCGTGGCTCGGATGGACAAGATCGCGCCGGAGATGCTGATGCTGGTCGAGGCCGGACTGTCCAGCAAGACCGACCTGTCGCTGTCCGAGGAGATGACGCTCTCCGGCGGACCTGAAACGGTGGCCAAGATGCTCAACCTGACCGGCGGAACGCTCGAGAAGCAGTTGCTCGAGACGATCGGCACGCGGAGCCAGGAAATCGCCGGTCAGATCAAGGCGCTGATGTTCGTCTTCGAGGATCTGTTGCTCGTCGATGGCCGTGGGATCCAGCGGGTGCTGCGCGACGTGGATACCAAGGACCTCGCTCTGGCTCTGAAGGCGGCGAGCGCCGAACTGAAGCAGCACATCATGAGCAACATGTCCGAACGTGCCGGTCAGGCGCTCACCGAGGAGATCGAGATGATGGGCCCGGTGCGAGTCAAGGACGTCGAGGAGGCGCATGCCCGCATCGTCGAGGCGGTGCGCGCCCTGGCGGACTCCGGCGAGATCATGATCAGCGGTCGTGGAGGGGCGGATGACATCATCGCCTGAGCGCTCGAACTGGCAGCCCTTCGCGCTCGCGATCGCCGAGCACGACGGGGGCATGAGGCTGGTGACGGCCACTCCTGCGTCCGCGAATCCGATTCCCGACTGGCCTCCCGCGCTGAGGGCGCCGAGCGAGGAGATCGCGGCGCAGGCGCACGATCACTCCTTCCGATCGGGATACGAGTCCGCGCTCGATGAGGAGCGCGGACGACTCGAGGGCGAGGCGCGCGTCGCCCTCGGGGTCGTCGCCCGCGTTGCCGAGCAGTTGGTGACGCTGCAGACGGACTTCGCTCGCGACCGTGAACGCGACCTGCACACCCTGGCGGTCGCGATCGCCCGGCAGGTGGTGCAGCACGAACTGACGATCTCGCCCGAGCGACTGACATCGCTGATCCAGGCGGCGATCGAGTTGTTGCCGCATGACCCGCGCATCGAAGTGCACCTGCACCCGAGCGATCTCGCCGCTCTCGGCGACGCACTGGCGGGCCTCGTTCCCTCGGGTCGCGGACTCGATCTGGTGTGGACGCCCGACTCCACGATGGAGCGAGGCGGGTTCCTGCTCGAGACGCCACAGCGGATCATCGATGGCCGCGCCGACGTCGCCTTGCGTGAACTCTGGGAGCGACTGGGCCATGACTGACACGATCCACGGGATGAGTGCCGCGCTCGAGCGCATCGCCGGCGAGCCTCGGTTCCGCGTGTTCGGTCGCGTGACGCGCGTGATCGGCCAGGTCGTCGAGACCAGCTCGCTCCCGGTCGCCGTTGGCGACGTGTGTCGGATCGCGCCCGATGCGGAGCGCGGCATCCTCGCGCAGGTCGCCGGCTTCCATGATCGCGGCGTCATGCTCATGCCGCTGGGTGAACTCGAGGGCGTGCAGCCAGGGGCCACGGTGATCCCGCTCGGCCGGGCGTTCCATGCTCGCGCCAGCGAGTCGCTTATCGGGCGTGTCCTCGACGGACTCGGCCGTCCCATGGACGGCGGCCGGCCGCTGGGACCGTCCCGCGACATCCCACTCTCGGCCGAGCCTCCGAATCCTCTCGAGCGTCCGCGCATCCGCGAACCGCTCACCACCGGCGTGCGCGCGATCGACGGGCTGCTCACACTCGGCCGCGGCCAGCGCGTCGGCATCCTGGCGGGCTCGGGCGTGGGCAAGAGCGTGCTGCTGGGCATGATCGCGCGCCACACGAATGCCGACATCAACGTCATCGCACTGCTCGGGGAGCGAGGTCGTGAGGTCCGCGAGTTCATCGAGCGAGACCTGGGTCCCGAGGGCCTGGCGCGCTCGGTCGTGATCGTCGCCACCAGCGATCAGTCGGCGGTGGTCCGCGCGACGGGCGCCCTGGTCGCGACCGCGATCGCCGAGTACTTCCGGGACACCGGTCGCGATGTGCTGCTGATGATGGACTCCGTCACCCGCGTCGCGATGGCGTGGCGCGAGATGGGGCTGGCCGTCGGAGAACCGCCCACCACCAAAGGCTACCCGCCTTCGGCGTTCGCGCAGTTGCCTCGGCTTCTCGAGCGAGCGGGCACGTCGTCGAAGGGGAGCATCACCGGGCTGTACACGGTGTTGGTCGAGGGCGACGACTTCAACGAGCCGATCGCCGATGCGGCCCGCTCGATCCTCGACGGCCACATCGTGCTCAGTCGCCGTCTGGCGAGTGCCAAGCACTTTCCCGCGATCGACGTGCTCGAGAGCGTGAGCCGCGTTCGCGACGAAGTAACGCCGCCCGAGGCGCTGGAGGCAGCCGACTCGTTCCTCAAGCTCGAGTCCGCCTATCGGTCGCATGAGGACCTGATCGCTGTTGGAGCCTACAAGGGCGGTGCGGACCCGCAGGTGGACGCCGCCATCGCATCGCGCGCGCGGATGCTGACTTTCCTCCGCCAGTCCCCGGTGGATGCCACGAAGCTGAGCGAGACGCGGAGCCGCCTGACCGAGTTGCGCGCCCTCGCCGAACGCCCGCGCATGGAGGTGTCATGAAGCGATTCCAGTTCCGGCTCGACCGCCTGCTCTGGCTGAGGGAGAAGGCCGAGCAGCAGGAAGCGGCGGCTCTGGGCACGGCGATGAGCGACGAGCGTCGAGAGCGGGATCGGCTCGCGCGTGCAGACGCGATGGAGACGAAAGCGGCCGAGCAGGCGGCGGCGACCAGTTCCTCGGGAACGGTCATCGCGGGGGCGCGCGCGCATCTCGATCTGGCGCGCGAAGCGGCGGCGCGGATGGCGGAGGGCGCGAGCGAGGACGTGGCTGCCGCTACGGCTCGCACCGAGGCGGCGCGTGAGTTGTTCGGAGAGAAGCGCAAGGACCGGCGCGCAGTCGAGCGCCTGAAGGAACAGCGTCAAACGGCGTGGCACGAGGAGTTCGGCCGCGAGGACCGCAAGACCATGGACGACGTGGCCCAGAGGCTGCGCACGACGGAAGGGAACCGATGAAACTCGTGATCTTCGGCGCGGTCGCTCTGGTGGTGGGACTGGCGGGCGGCACGGGGGCGCGTGTGTTCACGTCGCCCGCACTGCCTGCTGGCGCGGACTCGCTCATCGCAGTGGCGGACTCGCTCTACAAGTGGAAGGCGGCGAACGGCGGAGCGGGGCACGACGCCCATGGAGCCACCGCGAATGCCGACGCTCACGCCGACGCTCACGCCGATGCTCATGCCGTCGGGCACGGCGGTGAGGCGCACGGCGCCGTGCCGGCGGCGATCGCGCAAGGCGCAGGGGATCCGCATGCCGTCGCAGCGGCCGCCGCAGCGCACGGTTCGGACTCGCGCCCGGACACCGTGGCCGCAGCCGTCAAGCCGCCCGCTCCCGTCCATGAACAGCCGGCTCCACCCAAGGTGGCCGAGGGTCCTGGACCCGAACGCTACAAGCGGGTGGGCAGCATCCTGCTCAGCATGAAGCCCGCCGAGGCGGCCGAGGTCATCACCTATCTCGACAACCAGCAGGTCCAGGGACTGCTTGAGGCCATGGGGCCGAGGCAGGCTGCCCAGATCCTGTCGCAGCTTCCGGCCGAGCGAGCCGCCGCTCTCTCCAAGCGGCTACTCGCATCGCCTCATCCGGAGCCGCGGTGAGCAGCGCACTGCCTCCCATCGTGCCGGCCGAGCCGCCGGCGCATCGCGCCGCCGCGCCTGAGGATGTCGTCGATTCGGGCGCGTTCGAACGCGCGCTCGGGCTCGCGGCGAGCGCACACGCGCCTGTCGTGGTGCCCGCGCGGGCGCTGCCCATCTCGCTGCCCATGTCGCCGGTCCAGGAGGGCGAGGCGCGACTGCCGGGGGAGTCGCAGCTCCCGGCCGACTCCGGATCCGGAGCGTCGTCGTCCGTCCCCGTGATGGTGACGGTGCCACGCGACGGACACCTCGGAGATCCGATCGGCTCGACCGCATTCCGCTTCCCGCAACCGGGCCCGGAGCGTGCGCCGATGTCGGGTCCTCCGCCTCACGAGGCGCAACCGATGGTCGAGGGCAGGCACGGCTCGCCGAGTGATGCGCACCGAAGGGGCGCTGCGATGCCCGCATCGGACCTGGATCCGCTTCGCACTCCGCAGCAGGACTCGTCGGCGGGGACTCGCGGCTCGACTCCCGCCATGCCGATCGGGCAGCGGGTCCAGCTCGCCGCGGATGGGTTTCCGCTGCCTGCTCCGGCGAGCGATTCGGGGGACGTGCCGACGTCGCGGTTCGCCATCCGCGCGCCGCTCCGTGAGGCTCCGGTCGCACCGCTTCGCACGCCACCCGTCCGCGATCCCGTGGAACAGGTCCCCACGACGCATGAGGCGGGCGAGTCCGCGCCCGTGGTCCGCGCGCTGCCCGCCGCACTTGCGCTCGATGTGCGCGTGATCGCCTCACGCATCGCACCCGCGCTGCGCCGTGGAGGCATGCTCGATGCGGAGCGTCCGCGCGCGATCGCAGCGCAGCCACAGGCGAGTGCATCGCCACGCACTCT
This sequence comes from bacterium, assembly GCA_043779265.1. GTDB lineage: Bacteria > Eisenbacteria > RBG-16-71-46 > RBG-16-71-46 > RBG-16-71-46 > CADEFY01. The sequence continues at coordinate 64,815 of JAYWEM010000001.1, forward strand.
CGAGCCCAACCCTGCTCAGGTCGCTCCCCGGGCAGCCGGCGAACTCCTCATGCGCCTGGGGCAGCCGTTGTTCGAGGCGGACGCCTCGGCGCCTGCAACCGTCGATCCATCCGTCCCGAGTGAGCGTCCGCTCCCGGCTGCATCGGTGCTCCACGCCACGTCTTCGACGCGATTCCCGCTCATGGCGGCGCACGCGTTCGAGTCCGCATCGATCGCCCCGGTCGAATCGTCGGCTGTCCCGCCCCCGGCAGCGGTCCGTGCGAGCTCGGAGCCGTCGAGTCCGGACGCGACGATGCGCGCAGCCGATTCCGAGTCAGCGGAGGAGACGTCGATCCCACGCACGAGTCCTCCCGTCGCACGCACGGTGGCGCACTCGACGATGCAGCAGGGACAGGAGCGGTCCGGACAGCGGAAGCGTGAACAGGCGGCACCGGCGCCCGCTGCCGTCGCTGCGTCGGGCGCTGCGACCGAGCCGGCGACCCAGCCGATCGCTCTCGCAAGCCCGAGCGTTCCGGCTCCAGCCGCCGGTGCTTCGCTCGGGACGGCCGATGCCGCCGGCACTCCCGGAGCCGACTCGGCAACGCTCCAGCGCGCTGAGGCGGCGCTCCTGTCGCGATTGAGCCCGGAGCGCCGTGCCGCCGACCAGGTGACGCTGCGCTTCGAGGGCGAGGGCGGTCTGGAGGGACGATTGCGCGTGAGCGTGAGGGGCGATCAGGTGCACGCGCGATTCCTCACCGAGGACGCGAAGACGATGGAGCGCCTCAGCGGCGAGATGCGATCGCTGCAGCGATCGCTCGAGGAGCGGGGATTCCGCGATGCCCGCGTGTCGATTCAGGACCTGCGCACACCGGCTGGTGCAGAAGCACGGCCTGATGCGCGCAGTGCAGAGGAGCGCCGGCAGGGAGAGCCGGGGCGTCGTCATTCAGGGGGTGAGCAACACGAGGACTCCGGGCCGGATGGCCATCGGGGTCGTCGCAACGCACGAGAGGGGAGGCGCTGAGCATGATCACGCCCATCACGAATCCGGAGTTCTTCAACGCGACCGGCACCGGCGCGCCGTCGGCGCCCAAGAAGGAACTCGACAAGGACGCGTTCCTCACGCTGCTGATCCGGCAGCTGAAGAACCAGGATCCACTGAGCCCGTTGCAGCCGCATGAACTCGCGGCCCAGTTGGCGCAGTTCAGCAGCGTCGAGCAGCTCAGCAATCTCAATGCCTCGATGGCGGCACAGACCCTCGCGAGCCAGATGGCGGCACTCGTCGGTCAGACGGCGCTGTCGGCGTCGCTGCTCGGGCGCGATGTCGTGGCCTATGGATCGCAGGTGAACGTCACGTCCGGCACGACCCCGAGCGTGCGTATCGACGTGGGCGGCGCCGGCGGTCAGGGCACGCTGTCGCTCAAGGACTCGACGGGTCGGGTGATCGCCACGCGCGAACTCGGTCGTGTCGGGCCCGGCATGCAGAATCTGGCGCTTCCCAACGATCTGCCCGCAGGCAACTGGACCTACGAGGTCAAGGTCCGCTCGGGCGATCGGGATGTGCCGGTGACGAGGTTCACGAGCGGCACCGTGAGCGCCGTGGAGTTCAAGAACGGGCGCATCGTGCTCAAGCTCGGAACGCTCGAGATCTCGCTCGATGACCTGCTGCAGATCGAGAGCGGCGGCCAGGTCACGACCACAGGCGGCGGCGGCACGGGAGGCACCGGCGGCACCGGTGGCACCGGCGGTGGCGACGTGCCGGGTCAGACCGACGATCCGCTGGAACGCCTGCGACGAGCCATCCGAGCGTACTGAGACCTTCACACCACACGATCACGAAGTCCTCACCATCCCGAGGAGGGAACACCATCATGATGCGAGCACTCTTCGCCGGCGTGTCCGGTCTGCGCAATCATCAGACGCGAATGGACGTCATCGGTAACAACATCGCCAACGTCAACACCGTGGCGTTCAAGTCATCGCGCGTGACGTTCAAGGAGGCGTTCGTCCAGCTGCTGCAGGGCGCGTCGCGTCCTCCGGGCAATCAGGGCGGTATCAATCCGATCCAGATCGGTACGGGCATGAACGTCGCCAGCATCGATCAGTTGTTCACGCAGGGCAGTCTCGAGAGCACCGGGCAGCCGCTCGACCTGGCGATCCAGGGCGACGCGCTGTTCGTGCTCGCCGACGGCCCCCGCACCCTGTTCACGCGAGCTGGCAACTTCCAGCTCGACGCCAACGGCCGCCTCATCTCGCCGAGCTCGGGCAACGTCGTCCAGGGCATCAATGCCGACTCGCTCGGTAACTTCTCGACGGGCTCGACCATCACCGACGTGCAGCTGCGTCTGGGTGAGAAGTCGCCGGCACAGGCGACGGGCAACGTCACGCTGTCGGGCAACCTCGACGCCAATGCGGCGATCGGCGCGACGCACACGATGGGAATCACCGTGTACGACTCGGCCGGCACGCCGCACGACATGCAGCTCACGTTCACGAACACGGGCGCGGGGGCCTGGAGCTGGCAGGGCAGCTCCGCCACGGCGACGGTGGCTCCGGCGGGATCCGGCACGGCGACGTTCAGCCCGACCGGCAGCCTGCTCGGCTTCACGTTCCCGGGCGGCGGCACGAACATCGCGATGACGCCGACGAGCGGTGGCGCTCCATTCAATGTCGTGGTCAATCCCGGCACGATCAACGGCATCGACGGACTGGCGAGCTTCGCGAATCCGTCGAACGGCGTGATCAGCGGCCAGGATGGCTATCAATCGGGTAGCCTTCAGGGGATCAGCGTCGACAACTCGGGCATCATCACGGGCTACTTCACGAACGGCGTCTCGCGTGCGCTCGCACAGGTGGCGCTGGCGCAGTTCACGAATCCCTCGGGTCTGCTGCGAACGGGTGACAACACGTACTCGGAGTCGGCCAACTCGGGCGGCCCGGTGATCGGCTTCGCGGGCGGCACCATCTCCTCCAGTATCACGCCCGGTGCACTCGAGGGTTCGAACGTCGACATCTCGCAGGAGTTCACCAACATGATCATCGCGCAGCGTGGCTTCCAGGCGAACGCGCGAGTGATCTCGACGTCGGACGAGATGCTCAACGAGCTGGTGAACCTCCGCCGGTAATCGCTGAGTCGAGTTGAACGCCGGGCCCGGAGCCGCAGATGGCTCCGGGCCCGGCGTGCTTCCGCCCGGACCGGAAGTTCCTGCCGCCTCCCCGGCATCTCCTGCACCGAGGCTCCGGAGTGGGTGCTCCGGAGAGGCCCATCGGCGACGGGCACCGGCGCTGGCAGAGCCCCGCAACTCACGCAGTCGCCGCCGTTTGGTCGCCTGCCCGAATCGCCTCGATCAGCCTGCAGCCCGATGGCACATCCATTGCGGTGTGCGAGGTGGAGCGTCGTCCATCCACCCATCGAGGCAGGGAGCCATGAGCGAGACCAAGTCGGAGACCCCGGCGGCCAAGGAGGGCGCCGTGGGAGCGGAGGGCGCCAAGGCGAAGGCCGGCCCGCCCATCGTGCTGATCGCCGTCGTGCTGGTGGCTGTGATCGCGGGCGCCGCGCTCGGAGCATTCCTCATCGCGCCGCCGATGATCCAGTCGAAGCAGAAGGCCGAGTTGGCGACACGCATCGCGGAGGCTGAGGCGGGGCCGGACGCGAAGAAGAAGAAGAAGGACAAGGGGAAGGGCAAGAAGAAGGACGATGGACACGGCGGCGGACATGGCGGCGATGCCTCCAAGTCGCCGATCTACCGTGTCGACAACGTCATCGTGAACCCGGCGGGATCACACGGCCAACGATTCCTCATGTGCTCGGTCGCGGTCCAGCTGGATGATGAGGCGCTGGTCGAGGTGTTGCGCGCCCGTGACGTCGAAGTCCGCGACCTCGTCATCTCGACGCTCGAGTCGAACACACTCGCTCAGCTGACCCAGCCGGGCGCGCGAGACACGTTGCGCATTCGTCTCACTCACGTGCTGCAGCCCCTGCTCGATCACGAGGGCGAAGGCGCGCACATGCGGGTGTTCCTGCCGCAGTTCGTCATCCAGTGAGCGTCCTTCGATGAGCGACCTCCGCAACTTGGATGATCCGGACGGTCTCTACAAGCGGGGCCCGGCCGCGAACAAGATGACGTCGGACTCGCTGACCCAGCGCGAGATCGACACGATCCTCCAGCGCACGACCACGGTGCCGCTCGCGCCGGTGCTCGCCGAGGAGGTCGTTCCCTACAACTTCAGTCGGCCGCCTCGCATCTCCAAGGAGCGACGGGCGACGCTGGAGTCCATCTACGCGCGGTTCGCCCTGTCGTTGCAGGGGTTGCTCAGCTCCCTGCTGCGTACGCCCGTCGACATCGACGCGAGCAGCATCGAGCAGTCCATGTTCTCGGAGTTCATCCTCTCGCTCGGCCGTCCCTGTGCTTCCTTCATCTTCAACGTGGGTGACCGCCTGGGAGCGCAGGGGGCGATGGATCTCAGCACCGATTTCTCCTTCCACTTCGTCGACCGGCTGTTCGGCGGACCCGGCGATGCCGTCGATCTCCAGCGCTCCCTCACGCCACTCGAACAGTCCGTGGTCCGGAATTTAAGCGACCGCACGCTCGGACTGCTTCGCGAAGCCTGGGCGGAGCACCTCCCGATCAATCCCAAGGTGACCGGTTTCGAGTCGAATCCCGAGATGCTGCAGATCACGAGCCGCGAGGACAACGTGCTGGTGACGAACCTCGAGATCCGCTCGGCGTCGTACCAGGGGTTCATCTCGCTGTGTCTGCCGATGGCCGCGCTCGAGACGTTCCTCCAGGAGAAGGGCATGGCCCGCCAGAGCGTGCGGCTGTCCGAGTCGGAGCAGGGTGACCAGCGCCGGCTCGCGATCGGTGGACTGCAGCACGCGCATGTCTCCGGCTCCGCCCGCCTGCCGCAGTTGTGGCTCACCGCGCGTCAGATCTCCGAACTGGCCCCGGGCCGCGTGCTGCAGACGTCGCACCCGGTCGACGCTCCCATCGAACTTCATCTCAATGGCCGGCTCCGGTTCATCGGCGCGCTCGGTCAGGTCCGTCGTCAACTCGGGCTCCGTATCTCGGAGCGCGTTCACACACCGGATGCCGAAAGGCCCGTCCGGACTCGTCAGGGGAGGGTGATGTGAGTCTCCAGGATCCCGTTCCGGATCTGCCTTCGATCTCCGAAGTCGTCATGGAGGATGCGGTGGGGCCGCCCTCGTTCGATGCACTGCTCGATGTCTCCATGCCGGTGGCGATCGAGATCGGCCGTGCCAGCATGACCGTGGCGGAGATCCTGCAGGTTGGGGTCGGCTCGGTCGTCCAGCTCGATCGCATCGTCGGCGAGCCGGTGGACATCTATGTGAGCGATCGCCGCTTCGCGCAGGGTGAGGTCGTGGTCGTGGGCGAGCACTTCGGTGTTCGGATCACCCGCGTGCTCGGCCAGGTGGCTTCACAAGAGGCGGCCTGACCCGATGCTCGCACTTCTCGGCCCGCTCGCCATCGCGCTCGGATTGTGTGCTCTCGCGGCTGCCGTGCTCCGTCGCTGGCCCATGAACGGCCTGACCCGAGGCTCCGCCTGCACGCTGCGTGTCCTGCAGCGCACGTCGGTGGGGCCGCGTCAGGGTGTCGCACTGCTCCAGGTCGATGAACGCGTGCTCGTCGTCTCGCTCGGCGACGATGGTGCCCGCCTCCTCACGGAACTCGAGGGTGAATCGCGGATCCGTGCCCTGGCCTCGCTGCCCCCGGCGCCCGTGGCCGGCGCCCCGCTCCTGAGCTTCCCGGCCGAGCTGAAGGCGTTGCGCGTCATGTTCACCCGAGGCGCTCGTTCGGTCGGTTCGCGTGCCGCCGCCCTGATGCTGGCGACGCTGATGCTGACCGCGAGTGCGTACGCGCAGACGTCGACTCCGCCGACCTCGACCTCACTTCCTCCGGGCGTGCGGTCGCTGATTCCTCCTCCGGTTGCCGTCCCGGGTCCCGCCAAGGGGCCGGTGGCCAACACGGCCGCCCAGCCGCGGTCGTCGAGGCTGCCCGGTCCGGTCGTCACCCCGCCGCCGATGCCCGAGGTCGACATCCGCATCGGCGAGGGCAAGGACCAGATCCGCCTCTCGGGAGCCGTCGGGCTCGTCGTGTTCCTCGGCGTGCTCACGTTGCTGCCTGCGCTGTTCCTCCTGATGACCAGCTTCACACGCATCCTGATCGTGATGCACTTCCTGCGCTCGGCGCTCGGCACACAGACGACGCCGCCGTCGCAGCTGCTCGTCGCGCTCTCGGTGCTGCTCACCGGTGTGGTGATGCACCCGGTGCTCGAGCAGACGAATCAGCAGGCGCTGCAGCCTTACTTCCAAGGGCAGATCACTCAGGCCGAGGCCTACACGCAGGCCGTGGCGCCGTTCCGCGACTTCATGTTGCGCAACGTCCGCGAGCAGGACCTCGCCACGTTCGCTCGGCTGGCCCGCATCGACGAAGTGTCCGATGAGAGCGAACTGCCGACGCTCGTCGTGGTCTCCGCATTCGTCATCAGCGAGCTTCGCATCGCGTTCCAGATGGGATTCGTCCTCTATCTGCCTTTCGTCGTGATCGATGTCATCGTCGCCTCCGTCCTCATGAGTCTGGGTATGTTCATGCTGCCGCCGATCATGATCTCCATGCCGCTCAAGCTCCTGCTCTTCGTGCTGGCGGATGGCTGGTCGTTGATCGTCCAGAACCTCGTCGCGAGCTTCCGCTAGTCATGTCCGGCGCCCTCGGCATCGATCTCTTGAGACAGGCGGTCATGCTGTCCTTGCAGGTGGCGGCTCCGATGCTGGCCACGGCGTTGATCGTCGGTCTACTGGTCAGCGTGTTCCAGGCGGTGACGCAGCTCCAGGAGCAGACGCTGACGTTCATCCCGAAGCTCCTGGTCATCGCGACCGTGTTCATCCTCGCGCTGCCGTGGGCGCTGAATCGCCTGGTCGAGTACATGGCGATGATCCTGCGCAGTCTGCCGGCGGTGGCGGCCTCGTGAATGTGATCCCCGAGTTCCTCCGCACCGCGTGGTCGCCCGAGAACTGGCCGACCTTCGTGCTGCTGACCGCTCGCATCGGCGGCCTGATGTCCACGGCGCCGCTGTGGTCGATGACCGCCATCCCGATGCGACTGCGCTCGGCGATCACGGTGCTGATCGGGCTCGTGCTCCTGCCGGGGACGAAGCCCGTTCCCGCGCCGGTGGATGTGGTCGGATTCCCGCTCCCCGTCGCCACCGAGATGATCATCGGCATCGCGATCGGGTTGGTGGCGGCCGTGCTGGTGCATGCAGCGACGATGGCGGGCGAAGTGCTCTCGCTCCAGATGGGACTGTCGCTCGGACCGGCGTACTCGCCCGTGCCCGAGATGCAGGTGAGCGGTGTCGCTCCCTTCGTCTCCCTCATGGCGTTGTTCGTCTATGTCGCCGTCGGGGGCCATCTCGTGATGCTCGAGGGCCTCGCTCGCTCGATCGAACTGCTCCCTCCGGGAGGCGGGGCGAACTTGGGCGGAGGAACGCTGCTCGTGGTCGCGGCCAATCAGATGTTCACGTGCGCCGTGACGATCGCGGGCCCGGTGATGGCGACGCTGCTGCTCGTCAACGTGGCCCTCGCGATCCTCAGCCGAGCCGTGCCGCAGATCAACGCCATGCTCATCTCGTTCCCGGTCTCGATCGGCGTCGGTCTCCTGATGCTGGCCGCTTCGATGCCCTTGGTCTCCTCCACGACCGCCCAATGGTTCGGCGAGGTCCCCACGCAGATCGAGCGCGTGTTGGACACGCTGATGCCCTGAGAGGACGCCATGGCGGAAGACGAAGGCCAGGACAGGACCGAGGACCCCACCGGGAAACGACGCGAGCAGGCGCGTGAGGAAGGCCAGATCGCGCGCAGCCCCGATCTCGCGGCGGTCGCGATGCTGCTCGCAGGCGCTGGCGTCCTCGCGGCATCGGGCGGGGCGCCCCTTGCGGATTTCGCCGTCGGCGTGACGCGAAGCTCGGCGGCGTCCCTGTCGGCGGGTGAGCTCACCTCCGCCGGCGCCACACAGATGCTCACGGGGATCGTCACCGGCTTGCTTCGCGCACTCGCCCCGTTCGCGATCGGCGTGACGCTGGTCACGATCCTCGTCCAGGTGGCGCAGACGCGCGGCCTGTTCACGACCAAGCCGCTCACCCCCAAGCTGTCCCACTTGAATCCGGTCAGCGGGATCAAGCGGATCGTCGGCATGGATGGCGTCGTCAATCTGTTGAAGGCGGTACTGAAGACGGCGGCCCTGGGCGCGGTCACGGCGTCCGTTCTGCACCAGTCGTGGCCCGAACTGATGTCGCTGGCCGAGCAGGGAGCGCCGGCGATTGCAGCGGTGATGGGCGGGCTCACGTTCAAGCTGACGGTGATCACGGGTCTCGCGTTCGCGGTCGTGGCCATCGCCGACTACGGCTACCAGTGGTACAAGAGCGAAAAGCAACTCAAGATGACGAAGCAGCAGGTCAAGCACGAGGGTCGCGAGTCCGACGGCGATCCGCACGTGAAGGCCCGCATTCGCTCGATGCAGCGCCAGCTCGCCCGCCAGCGCATGCTGCAGGCGGTTGCCACGGCCGACGTCGTGGTCACGAACCCGACGCACATCGCCGTCGCCCTGCGCTACGATCCCTCGGTCAGTCCGGCTCCGATCGTGGTCGCAATGGGCGAGCGCAAGCTCGCCGAGCGCATCAAGGCCATCGCACGCGCGGCCGCCGTGCCGACGATCGAGAACAAGCCCATCGCGCGGGCGCTGCTCGCGACCTCGTCGATCGGACATCCCATCCCGCCGGCGCTTTACGCGGCTGTCGCCGAGATCCTGGCCTTCGTCTATCGCCGACGTCGGGCGAATGAAGGGGCGGCGGCGTGAGCTCGATCGGCCTGACAACGCCGCCGGCTGCGGTTCCACCGATGGGGGGAGGCGCCTCGACGCGTCCCGCTCCCGGCAAGGGCACCTCCGGCCGAGGCGCCCCTCCGGGGGGCCGTCGGCCATCGCTGCGCTTGCCCGCTGCGGCTGAAACGCTCGTCGGACTGGGCGTCGTCACGATCGTCGCACTGCTCATCGTTCCGCTGCCGCCGTTCATCCTCGATGCGCTTCTGGCGCTGTCCTTCGCGCTGTCGATCGTCGTGCTGTTGGTCACACTGTCCTGCCGTGAGCCGCTCGAGTTCAGCATCTTCCCGACGCTGCTGCTGCTGCTCACACTGTTCCGACTCGGACTCAATGTCAGTAGTACGAGGCTGATCCTCGCGACCGGACAGGCCGGTGAGGTGATCCACGCCTTCGGTCAGTTCGTCGTCGGTGGCAACGTCGTCGTCGGCCTCGTCATCTTCCTGATCCTGGTGGTCATCAACTTCATGGTGATCACCAAGGGCGCCGGGCGCGTCGCTGAAGTCGCAGCGCGCTTCACGTTGGATGCCATGCCCGGTCGTCAGATGAGCATCGACGCGGACCTGTCCGCGGGGATCATCGACGAGCACGAGGCTCGCCGCCGCCGCGAGGAGATCAGCCGCTACGCCGACTTCTACGGAGCGATGGACGGCTCCGCGAAGTTCGTGCGCGGGGATGCGGTCGCGGGGCTTGTCATCACCGCCATCAATCTGGTGGGTGGCTTCGTGATCGGGATGACCCAGCAGGGGATGAGCGCCGAAGATGCGCTGACCACGTTCACCCTGCTCTCGGTGGGTGATGGACTCGTGACCCAGATCCCGGCGCTCATCGTGAGCACGGCCTCGGGTCTGCTGGTGACCTACGGTTCGGGCGGTGTGGCGCTCGGACCGACCCTCAACGCCCAGCTGGCACGCGATCCCCGAGTCATGTGGATGGCGTCGGCCATCCTGACCCTGTTCGCACTCGTGCCCGGGTTGCCGACCTTGCCGTTCCTGACGCTCGCCGCAGCGTGCGCCGGTCTCGCGATGTGGCTCTCGCGTCAGGCGGATGCCGCCGAGCAGGAGGAGGCCGATGCCGTCGAACCCATGCCCACGCCATCGTCGCAGCCCGCGCTCAGCGAGGTGCTCGCGGTCGAGCCACTCGAACTCGAAGTCGGCTACGGGCTCATTCCGCTCATCGATGAGGCGCAAGGGGGTGACCTGCTGCAGCGCATCGGGATCCTCCGCAAGCAGCTCGCCTTCGAGTTGGGCATCCTCGTCCCCGCGGTTCGCATCCGCGACAACATCCAGTTGAGCGCTCAGGAGTATCTGGTTCGCATCCGCGGCGTGAAGAGTTCGGGCGGCGAGATCATGCCGCGGCAGTTGTTCGCGCTCGATACCGGCGGTGCGAGCGGAACGCTCGAGGGTGTGCATACCAAGGACCCGAGTTTCGGGCTGCCCGCGACCTGGATCGCACCCGATCGTCGTGCCTCCGCCGAGGCGCTCGGGTGGAGCGTCGTCGAGCCACCGACCGTGCTCGCCACGCATCTGATGGAGACCATCCGCCAGCACGCGGCCGAGCTGCTGACTCGCCAGCATGTCCGCGAACTGGTCGATGCGCTCAAGGAGACCCACCCGGCACTCGTCGACGACACGGTGCCCGGGCGAGTGCCGCTCGCCACGCTGCATCGCGTGATGCAGCGACTGCTCAAGGAGGGGCTCCCGGTTCGCGATCTGGCGACGATCCTCGAAGCGCTCTCCGATGCGTCGGAACTCACCAAGGATCCCGAGATGTTGACCGAGCACGCTCGGCGAGCGCTCGCACCCGTGCTCGCGCAGTTGCTCGGTGGCGGAGATCGCGCAGTGCGTGCGATCACGGTGGGTCCCCGCCTCGAGTTGATGCTCATGCAGGTGTTCAATCCGCGGCCGCGTCCGGATGGTCGGCCGATGGATCCCGAGGACCTGACCAGGGCGCTGCACTCGCTTCACCGCATCGCCGAGGACACGCGCACCGAAGGCCAGTACCTGCCGCTCATCACGCCACCGGCGCTGCGTGTCGGACTGCGGCGGCTCATCGAGCCCGTCCTGCCGCGGCTGCCGATCGTGTCGTTGAGCGAGCTCCCGACCCAGACACCCATCCAGTCCATCCGAACCTGGGAGATGACCCATGCCGCTTGAGATCCTGACAGGGAAGGACGTGCCCACGCTGCTCGCTCGCGCACAGCGCGCGCTGGGCGAGGACGCTGTCGTGCTCGCCGTGCGGAGGATCCGCGAGGACGGGCGACCGGGGTTCGAGATGACCGTCGCGGATGCGCGCACGGCCCAGCAGCAGAAGCGACTCGCCTACGCCTCGCAGCGAGGCGCCGATGCCGTCCTCGCCGCGGATCGGCCGGCTCCCTCGATGTGGACGATCGAGTCCGCGGCGCCGTCGCCGGCGCGGGCGATCGCGAGCCCGAGGTCGTACTTCGAGCCAGCGGTGGCGAGCTACTCGCCGCCGCCGCCTCGGCCGGTTGCCGAGCCGCGCCCTTCGCGTGGATTCGCGCTGCCGCGCTGGCCCGGAAGCGGGTCGAAGGAGCGCACACCCAAGCGCCGCCCGCGCGTCATCGCGCTGGTCGGGCCGACCGGCGCGGGCAAGACGACCACGTGTCCCAAACTCGTGCACAGCACGGTGGGGTTCGCAGGCCAGAAGGTGGGGTTCCTGAACCTGGACACGTTCCGAGTGGGCGCTGTCGAGCAGTCGAAGCACTGGGCGGAGTTGGCGCGTGTGCCGATCGAGACCGTCTGGGACAGACCCGAGATCCAGCGCGCGATGAACCGGCTCCGGGATCGGGACGTCATCCTGGTGGACACGCCCGGGCGTGGACCTCGTGCCACCGCCGACCTGGGCGAGGTGCATGCGCGCCTGCTCGAACTGGCGACCGATGAGGTGCATCTCGTCCTGCCCGCCGGGCTCCAGACTCAGGTCGTGCGGCGCGTCCTCACGACGTACCTGCCGCTCGGTGTCACGCATCTCCTTCCGACCAAGCTCGATGAGTTCCCCGAGGAGCGCGCGATCTTCGAGGCCGCGGCACAGTTCGGATTGCCGATGCGCTGGCTGACCGATGGGCAGGAGGTTCCCGCGGACCTCCATGCCGCGCCGATGAGCGGTGCTGCCGCGGCACTGCAGGGAGGCTTCGCATGAACGACCAGGGAGCAGACCTCCGCATGCGCCGAGAGAGCGTGGCGCGGGAACTGCCGGAGGGGACCTCGGCCTGTGTCGTCGGCAGCGGCAAGGGCGGTGTCGGCAAGTCGCTGTTGGCGGGCTTGCTGGCGGCGGCGCTCGCGAGGCGAGGCCAGCGCACGCTACTGGTGGATGGCGCACAGAATCAGGGGAATCAGCACGTCCTGTTCGGCGTGCGGCCGGTCGCCCCGCTCGAGTCACTCATCCTGGGCGAGCGAACGGCGAGGGAACTCGTGGTGCCGGTGGCACCGGACCTCGACCTCATGCCCGCGGACTCGGGAGCGGAGATGCTCTACGGACTGGGCCCGATCGACCGCGCGCGGCTGCATCAGCGTGTCAGCGGTCTGTGGGACGACTACGACCAGGTCGTGGTCGATGGCGGGCCGGGACTCGAGAGCGTCGTGCGCGCCGCCGCGATCCGTGCGGATCGCCTCGTCGTGCTCACGACGCCCGACCCGACGGCGCTCAGCGATGCCTACGCGCTCCTCAAGATCGTGCATCTGCAAGTGCCCTCGATCCAGATCGGGGTGATGGTCAATCGGGTGTCGGCCGATGAAGAGGGACAGTTGGTGTTCGACCGGCTGCAGCTGGCCGCGACCCGGTTCCTCGGGCGCGACCTCGACGATCTGGGATGTGTTCCGGAGAGCGAAATGCTGCGGTCAGCCGCCCGGCGGCCCGGTTCCATGCTCGAGATCGAGAGCGCGGGAATCGAGACGTGGGCCGAGCGGCTCATGCCCACCGAGGTGGGCATGTCCGGTCTCGAGGGGGATCCGACGAGGGGACTGCCGGCATGACCGACCTGATCGATGCGCTCTGGAAGCGTTATCGGGGGAAAGGCGACGCGAAAGCGCGCACCGAACTTCTCGATCGCTACCTCGGACTCGTCCACCACAGTGCCCATCAGCTCATCCGCAAGGTTTCGCGTGAGATCGAGTTGGATGACATGGTCGGTGCGGGCAGCCTGGGCTTGGTCCAGGCACTCGAGGGCTTCGACCCTTCGCGCGGACTCGCATTCAGCACGTATGCGATGCCGCGCATCCGAGGAGCGATGCTCGATGAACTGCGCGCGCGCGACTGGATGCCGCGCTCGATCCGTTCGCGCAGTCGCCTGCTTGGCCAAGTGCGAGCCGATCTCCAGCAGTCACTGGGACGTCAGCCCTCCTCCGAGGAACTGGCTCACGCCCTGAAGATCGACATGCCGACGTTCTGGAAGTGGCAGGGGGAAGTCGACACTCGCTACATGCTGCCTCTCGATCAGCCGACGAGCGGTGACGACGGTGAGATGCGGCTCTCCGAGAGCATCGCCGATCTGCTCGCCTGCGATCCCAGTGACGGGATCGAGGAGGAGGAGCGTCTGCAATCGTTGCGTGACGGATTCCAGCAGCTCTCCGCGCGCGACCGACTCGTGCTGACGCTCTACTACTTCGAGGAACTGAATCTACGCCAGATCGGTGAGGTGCTGCATGTCTCGGAATCGCGCATCTCGCAGATCCGCACGCGCGCACTGAAGCGTCTCCGCATGGTCGTCGTCGATGGCGTCGCTCTGCCGATCGAGGCTGAGGACGCGGCGTGAGGCGTTCGACGTTGCTCGCGGTCTCGATCACGGCACTGGTGCTCATCGTGGCGGGACAGTGGCCTGCGATCGTCGGTGACACCGGGATCCGGGGCGTCCGGCACATCGTGTCCAACGTGCTCGCCTGGCGGCCCCCGCCGCGGATCGCCGCGCCCAGGCCCGAAGCCGCGGCCGAGCATCGTTCCGGACCGACGGGGCTCGCCCCCGAAGCGCTCGCGGCACTCGGCGTGGGCGGTGGAGTGGCGGTGTGCTTCGCGCTATGGGCGGGGCTCTCCTGGACGCTGCGTCCTCGCCCCAGTCGGCGCCGTCAGCCGCTCGATGCCGAGCGCTGGCTCGCGCGGGATGCTCGCGCGGCGCACTGAGCCGAAGCGGCAGCTCCTGCCGCTTCAAGCGGTCGGGAGTTCCGTTCCGAGCCTCCACGCACTTCGAGGCGAAGCCTCCAGAACCCCGCCACCGTGTGAGTTACGACTCCATCGCCTCGGCGGCACATGCCTTGCAATGCACTCCCGGGAGCGCGGACTCCGCCGCGCGTGACGTCTCTGGAGGCCCGCATGTCGCTCGAAGGCATCACCAACACCGCGCGCGCGATGACGTATCAGGTGCGCCGTCAGGAAGTGACGGCGAACAACCTCGCCAATGCGAACTCCGATGCCTTCAAGGCGGACCGGCTATTCGCGCGGGCGCTCGCGGGCGAGGCGTTCCCGGTCGCGGTGCAGCAGACCGACCTGCAGCAGGGGACGTTCCGCGAGACGGGTCGACCGCTCGATCTGGCGCTCTCCGGGAACGGTTTCCTGATGATCGCGACCGAAGCCGGCGAGCGACTGACGCGTGGCGGCTCGTTCCAGATCGATCCTCAAGGGCGACTGGTCGATGGTCATGGCGATGCCGTGCTCGGTATCGGCGGTCCGATCCACGTTGAAGGCGGAACCCTCGAGGTTCAGGGCGATGGCAGTGTCCTCGTCGATGGAGCGGTCGCGGGACGCCTCCGCGTCGTCGAGATGAGTGATCTCGCTCAGCTGCAGAAGGAGGGGCTCGGACGCTACGTGTCGCGAGCACCGCTCATCGCGGCAGACGACACACGCACTCACGTCCGGCAGGGAGCCGTTGAGGAATCCAATGTCGATCCGCTGTTGACCATGGTGGACATGATCACCATCCAGCGCGCGTATGCGGCCAACGTGGATGCGCTCAAGGCGATGGACGCCGTGCTCGGTTCCATCACGAACGAGGTCGGTCGCGTTCACTGACGCGACGGACCCATGAGAGGGGACGCATGAACTCGAGCCTCAGAACCTCAGCGAGCGGGATGATGGCGCAGCAGCGCATGATCGACGTCATCGCCAACAACCTCGCCAACGTCAACACCACCGCCTTCAAGCGCAGTCGCGTCAGCTTCGAGGACGTCCTCTACGAGACGATCGAGGGCTCGCGCATCGTCAACTACAAGGGTGCCGGAACCGTGGCGCCGATCCAGGTCGGCAAGGGTGTGCGGGTCTCGGCCATCGTGCGCATGCACGGGCAGGGCCCTGCCGAGCCGACGCAGCGACCGCTCGATCTCGCCATCGAAGGTGACGGCTACTTCCAGGTGCAGCGCCCCGACGGCTCGACTGGCTACACGCGTGACGGTGGCCTCACGGTGAGTGACCAGGGGCAGTTGGTGACGGAGGGCGGTTACCTGTTCATGCCCCCGATCACGATCCCCCCGGACGCCACGTCGATCTCCATCTCACCGAATGGCACGGTCAGCGTCGTGAGTGGGACCAACGCGACCGACGTCGAGATCGGACGCATCGAGATGGCCCGCTTCCTCAATCCCCACGGCCTGCTCGCGGTGGGTGAGAACCAGTATGTGCAGACGCCGGCTTCGGGCGAGCCGCTCAACGGCTTCCCACAGGAGGACGGTTTCGGCCGCCTACTGCAGGGCATGCTCGAAGCTTCCAACGTCGAGATCGTCCAGGAGATGACCGACATGATCGCAGCGCAGCGCGCCTACGAGATCAACGCGAAGGCTGTTCGTGCAGGTGAGGAGATGATGCAGGCGACCAGTGACATCATTCGCTAGTTGGCTCCTGATGGGGCTCTCGCCCATGCTGCTCGCCACGCGGGTCGAGCAGGAGATCGTGCCCCGCGTGCTCTCCGGCCGGGTCGCCGATCGCATCGCCTCGGCGTGGAGCGTCCCCGGTTCCTCCATCCGTCTGGAGTGGGGCCATCACTCGGCCTCGGTTCCGCTCTCACCGCAGGCGCCGTTCCAGTTGCTCGGCAAGGGCACCGGCGGTTGGTTCGTCGTCGTCTTCGACCCGACGACCGCCGAGGCCTCCGCTGTTCGTGTGCGTGCGGGGGTCGAGCAGCCGGTGGCGGTGGCATCGCGAACGCTGGCCTCGGGCGAGTCCCTCGTCGCCGGTGATCTGAAGGAAGAGGTCCGTCTGCACTGGGGCGCGCCGACTCGGTCGAATGAGGCGACGGTTCCCGGTCCCAGCTGGCAGATGCGCCGTGGCGTCGCAGCGGGCGAAGTCGTCAGTTCGCTCGCCGCCGCGCCGCCGCCCGATGTGCTGCCGGGCGAGAGTGTTCGATTCGAGTGGCGCACCGGCGACGTCGAAGTGTCAGTCGTCGGCATCGCGCTGCATGCGGCAAGGCGTGGCGAGCGGTTGCGCGCACGCCTCGAGGAGCGGCCGACTCGGCTCGAAGGCACGGTGACCGCGCCCGGTCGCGCCACGCTCGAATCCGGGGCAGCGCGATGAAGCGACTGCTCGGGTGGCTCCTGCTCGCCCTCATCGCGATGCCTTCGCCGGCACTGGCCCAGAGCGCTGCGGACAGTGCCACGATCGCCGCCCCGGACAGCGTCGTCGCGGGTAGCGCCGCGCCCGCGGCCGTGGTGAGGCCGCGTGCGCGGCGCGCGGATTGGACGAGTGACCGCGTCTCACTGCGTGTCGGCGATGTGCTCACCGTGGTCGTCGATGAACAGACGGCGGCGCGTGAGCGGGTCTCCACCATCGCCTCCGGACATCGCTCGCAACGTGCCGACTTGAACGCCGGCATCGGCGAGGACTCGCGCGTCGGACCCAACAAGTCGTTCGGTGCCGGCATGCGGAGCGACTCACGGGACGTCGGTGAGGCGAGCCGTCTCGGCGACCTGACAGCCGTTCTCTCGGTGCGGGTCATCGAGATCGAGCCCAACGGGCTGATCAAGATCGCCGGTGGCAAGAAGGTCACGGTGGATGGACGCCTCCAGGAAGTGCTGCTGGCCGGCTCCGTCCGCCCGCAGGACATCTCCTCGCGCAATACGGTCCCCTCGGGGGACATCGTCGATGCCGTGATCACCTACAAGGGGAAGAAGCTCGCCCCGAGAACAGGGATCCTCGGCTCCATCCTGGGGATCCTCTGGCCATGATCCGTCCGCGCATCGTTCTACTCGCTCTGCTCGTCAGCGTGCTGATTCCCGAGGTCCCGCTCGCTCAGCCACGGATCGCCGATCTCACGCGTCACAGCGGCGCCGTGCCGCGCCGCCTCGTCGGCTATGGACTCGTCACGGGACTCGATGGAACCGGAGATCGCAGCTTCGGCGTCACCGGAGGCGGTTCGCCATCAGTTCGATCGGTGGTCAATCTGTTGCGTCGCTTCGATATCGAAGTGCCGGCCGAGCAACTGAGGCTGCGCAATGTCGCGGCCGTGCTGGTGACCGCCGAGCTCTCGCCCTGGATGCGCGCAAGTGGCCGCTTCGATGTGCAGGTCGCGGCGCTCAGCGACGCGATGTCGCTGCGAGGCGGAGTGCTGTGGATGACGCCGCTCGTCGAGGAGGTCGGAGGCGATCCGGTCGCCACGGCTCAGGGGGCGCTGTTCCTGCCGGATGACGGCGGGCGCGCATTCTCACGCCGCGGCAACTCGGGACGCATCCCCGATGGCGGGGTGCTCGAAGTCGACCCCGAGTCCATGCCCGCGGCGCCGAGGCTGCTCGTGCTGCGCGATCCCGATCTCACGACGGCGACCCGGATCGCCCAGGCGATCGAATCCGCGTTCGGAGCGGGCCGGGCCCGCGTCGTGGACCCGGGCGCGGTGTCGATCGAGTCCGCCGGCCGATCCCCGGGAGAGGCGCTGCAGTTCCTGGCGGGAGTGGACACGCTGCGCGTCGTCGCCTCCTCGCCGCCGCGCATCGTCATCGATGCCCGAGAGGGCACGGTGGTGGCGGGCGGCGAGCTCACGATCGGACCTGCGGTCATCCACCATCAGGGCCTGACGCTCCAGATCGGCGGCGAGGCCGCGCCGACGTCAGGTGGTCGCACCGAGGGACTCCTCCGAGTCGAACCCAGCGCGAGCGTCCAGACAGTTGCAGCGGGTCTGCATGCCGCGGGGCTCCGTCCACAGGACATGGCTCCCATCTTCGAGGCGTTGCGCGCCGCCGGCGCACTGCGCGCGGACGTGGTGGTGCGATGACTCGGATCGATGGAACGTCAGTCGGCCGCTCGGCCGCGAACGTGAGCCCGCACGCCCGCATGCGTGCCGCCGCTCGTCAGCTCGAGGGCGTCTTCGTGGGCCAGTTGCTCAAGTCGATGCGAGAGAGCGGCGCGACGGGAGGCCTCACCGGCTCCACGCCGGGTGAGCGTGTCTTCACCGAACTGTTCGATGAGCGCATGGCCCAAGAGGCCGCGCGTCGTTCCCAGGGCGGGATCGGCGAGGCGATCTACCGGCAGATGGCGCGACGACTCCCACCGGAGACCACGGTCTCCACCGATCCGGAGATCCGATGAGCCACGCACTCCACGCCGGCCTCGCGCCGGACTCACGGCCCGCCGCACTCGATCACCTCGCAGATGGCATCGAGCGCGAACTCGAACTGGTGACGGCGCTGCGAGAGCAGCTGGCTGCGCAACGTGCCGCGATCGCGGCTTGCGACACCGCCGCCGTCCAGCACTCCTGCGACCTCGTCGCCCACACGCTGCAGTCGATGGAGAGCGCTCGGCGCGCACGGGCGACGGCGCTGGAGGTGCTCGGAGTCGAACCCGACACGTTGCTCTCCGACCTGCCGAACCATCTAGGGGGGGGGCTCCCAGCGCGACTCGAGATCGCCCGACAGGCGCTGCGCTCGATGGCCGAGCAAACGGCCGAGGATGCGACGATCCATCACACGATCCTGCGGCGCACGGTCGAGTCGGGGGAGGCCTATCTGCAGGCCCTGTTCTCCTCGGCCACCGATCCCGTGCCCGTCTATCGCACCGGAGATCGGGTTGCGGATGCTCAGTCGGGCTTCCTCCTCGATCGCAAGGCCTGACATGTCG
>JAYWEM010000002.1:0-50500 GCA_043779265.1 bacterium
CCGGCTGGAAGAGACCTGAGGTCCGGATCAACTCGAGGTTGCGGTCGCGGTACTCCTCGTTGAGTTCCTGGAATCGCTCGCGTTCACGACGCTCATGCGCGAAGGCGCGAACGACGCGGAGCCCGGCCAAGTTCTCCTGGACCAGCGCCGACAGCATCGCGAATCGCGCCTGCACCTGTTCGAAACGGCGGTGGATCCGATCGCCGAAGAACCAGACCGAGATCGAGACGAGTGGCAGAGGAAGCAATGACCAGAACGTGAGCCGGGGACTGATGGCGAACATGAACGCGATGCTCACGACGCCCACGGTCAGCGTGTTGACCGTGTACATCACGCCGGGCCCGAGCATCATGCGAACGGCGGACATGTCGTTCGTGGCGATACTCATCATCTCGCCGGTGCGGCGTCGCTGGAACCAGGGCAGCGGGAGTCGCTGCAGGTGCGCGAACAGCTCGTTGCGCAGGTCGTATTCGAGGTGGCGCGAGATCGCGATCAGCGTCTGCCGCATCGCATAGCGGAAGATGCCGGCGACGACGGCGATCCCGAACAGGATCAGCGCATAGCGCCCGAGCTTCTCGGCGGTGACGCCGCGATACAGGTCGTCGACCGCCATCCGGAGGACCTGGGGCTGGGCGAGTGCCACCAAGTTGGAGGCCGCCACGCACGCGACGCCCCACAAGAGCCCACTGCGATAGCGGGCGAGGTGGTGGAGCAGTCGCGTGAGGTGGACGGGAATGGCGGCTCCTCGCGAGGCGCTTGGCCTCTCGGGCTCACGGACGCTGCGCGTTCCCGAGGAAACCCTGGAGGCGGTTCAGGCGCGTGCTCTTCCACGCGAGGCCCGCGTAGAACTGGTCCAGATGCATCACGTGGGTGCCGCCGGGCGAGTGCCACGAACCGACGACGAAGTCGAGCTTGTCGTCCACGCGGTAAACGATCCGGGAGCCTGCGAGTTGCGTCGTGACCTCGTAGTCGACGGGCGTGCTGCTCGGGCCGACGACCTGACGACCGGTCGCGCCCGCGTACTCACCGCGGTAGACGCCCGCCACGAGTAGACGATCGGAGAACCACAGCCCGAATGAGGCGTCGGCTGTGAGGTGATCCGCCCAGTCGAGTTCGGGGTCACTCGGGCTGCCGCCGATCTTGCGCGAGCCGAAGACGAGGCCCTCGTGACGGTAGCCGCCACCCAACTGCAGGAAGCCCCGGTTCGAGACCGGCATGCCGAGTTGGAGACTCGCTTCGAGCTTCTGGAGACCGGCGCCCGCTCCCTTCCACATGTCGTCGGCGACAAGCGGGGCGAGGTCGCGGTTGTACCCACTCGGGGCCTGCCAGTCGACGTTGACGGCGAGCGCGGTGGCGCCGCGCAGGACCGGCACGCGCAGGCCGATCCGCAGGTCGCCGAGCCCCGTGTTCGTGAACGTGGAGCGGGTGACGTTGTCACGCGCGGTCGCACTCACGATCGGGAGGGCGAGCCGCATTCCGAGCCAGGACTTCGCGCTGAACTCGACGTCGGTCTGGATGGCGCGTCGCTCGGCGAGACCGCCGACGAGGATGCGTTCGCCACTCGCGTCATAGAAAGAGCCAGCCGAGAAATAGCTGCCTCCGAGCGAGGCTTGGAATTCGTTGGCCGCGAGCACCCAGGGACCGGCTGCTGCTGCGGTCGCCGTCAGGGCGAGCGAGAGCGCCGCCAGTGCAGCGCGGACTGTTGTGCGCAGGTACATCCAGCCTCCTCGGCGTGGTGAGCAGGGATCCCGGTTCGAGCCGACGGAATCTATCGGCCCGGGGAGTCGGGGCGCAAGCTCGGCCTGAGGCACCCGGGCCGCGCCGGATGTGGCATTCTGGCGCGGCATGTCCCCACTGACCGTCCTCGAATCCGTTCGCGACCCCGCCGGGATCTGGAATCTCCCGGCCGAGCGCCTCGCCGCCACGGCGGCGCGTTTCCCGGATGTCCGCTTCGTGCGCGCCGAGGGGGAGGAGCATGTCGATGTGGTGCTCCGGACCGCGGACATCGTGCTCGGCTTCTGCCTGCGGGCGCGGCATCTGCCGATCGCCGCGAATCTGCGGTGGGTCCATGTCACGGCTGCAGGCGTCGGGGGAGTCCTGTTCCCCGAGTTCATCGCCAGCCCCGTGGCACTCACCAACGCCCGCGGACTACACGCGATCTCGATGTCGGAGCAGGCGATCGCGATGATGTTGATGCTCGAGCGACGCCTCCATCGCGCCCGCGACGCCCAGGTCGCGCACCGCTGGGTGCAGGCCGAACTCGCCGACGACACCCCGGCCATGGGAGAGCTGGCGGGACGGACGCTGGGGTTGGTGGGTTTCGGCGAGGTCGGGCGTGCGATCGCCCAGCGCGCTCGAGCGTTCGAGATGGAGGTGCTCGCCGTGCGGCGGCACCCCTCACACCCGCCCGAGCCGGCGCATGAGCAGTGGGGCCCCGATCGCCTGCCCGAGTTGCTCGCCCGTGCCGATTGGCTCGTGCTCGTTCCGCCCCTGACCGCGGATACGGCTGGACTCCTCGATGCGAGGGCATTCGCCCTTCTCAAGCCCGGAGCGCGGCTGTTGAATCTCGGACGTGGCGGGCTCGTGGATGAGACCGCGATGCTGCGTGCTCTCCAGAGTGGACGCCTCGCAGGCGCCGCACTCGATGTGTTCCGAGACGAGCCGCTCCCCGAGGGAAGTCCGCTGTGGGATCACCCCGAGGTGATCATCACGCCTCATACCGCAGGCCATGGACCTCGCTACTGGGAACGGGCCATGGCCCAGTTCGAGGCCAATCTGACTCGATTCCAGGCGGGCGAGCCGCTGCTCAATCTCGTCGACAAGCAGGCGGGGTACTGATCCATGGAGACGCACGGGTTCGTTCTCGCGGGTGGCAGGGGCAGGCGCCTCGCAGCGGATCGTCCGAAGGCCTCGGTCGCCGTCGCAGGCCGGACGCTGCTCGAGCGCGCGTGCGGGACGCTGGCGTCACTGGCGGGTCGAGTCGTCGTCATCGCGCCCGAGGACATCGACCTGCCGCTCGATCCGGCGCACACGCGCGTCCACGATGAGGGTCAGGGGCCGCTCGCCGCGCTCGTGCTGGCTGGCAACTTGTGGCCGGCTCGGCGCCTCGTCGTACTCGCCGCGGATCTGCCGCTGGTCGATCGGGATCTGCTCGCGGCGCTCGATGCGAGTCGAGAGGAGGCGATCGCCGTGGCGGCCACCGCCCAAGGTGTGATCCAACCGCTCGCACTGTGGTTGACGCTCGTCGGTCTTCACGCGCTCCAGCAGTCCCACGAACACGGCGAGCGGTCGTTGTCGCGAGCGCTCGAGGCGATCGGTGCGAAGCTCGTCCCGAGTGTCGGCCTCCCCGGCGGTGAGGAGGCGTTCCTCGATGTCGACACTCCCGAGGATCTCGCGCGCATGGAACGCACGCTGTCGGAGCGTGCGCGGTGAGCGGGCCGAGGGTGGGCGCGAGCGTGCGTTCCATGGGTGGTGTCGAACTGGCTCACGTGCTTCCCCTCTTGCGCCGACTCGAACCGGACGCTCGGGCATGCTGGGTCTATGACCTCGACCGGCTCGGTGAGCGTGCCGAGCGACTGACCCGTGCATTCCGGCCACTCGCTCCGCGTATCGCCTATGCGCTCAAGGCGAATGCCCTCCCCGCGATCACGAGCCGACTCGCGACCCTCGGGCTGCACGCCGACGCCGGATCGCTGGGCGAACTGGAAGCCGCGCGCGCTGCGGGGTTCAGCGCCCGCTCGACCACGCTGTCGGGCAATGGGAGAACGCCCGAGGAGGCCGCGTGGGTCGCCGCGCACGGCGTGAGCACGGTGAGCGCCGACAGCGTCGCGGAGCTGGACCTGCTCGAGGCGGCGATGGGGAGGGTCGGATCGTCCGCTCGAATCGCGCTGCGGATCAATCCCGGCATCATGACCGCGACGCATGCCCACGTCTCGACCGGGCACGCGGCATCCAAGTTCGGCATGTCGCCCTCGGACGCGCTCGATGCCTGGGCCGCGAGGAGCCGATGGCCGCATCTGGTCGTGGACGGCGTGCACGCGCACATCGGATCGCAGTTGCTCGATCGTGCTCCCCTGATCGAGGCGGCTCGCGGGTTGCTCTCTCTGGCGGATGCGAGCGCCGCTCGCGGCGCACCGCTGGCGCTCATCAATCTGGGAGGCGGGTTCGGGCATGACCATGAGCACGTCGCCGCTGCCGGCTTCGATGTCGAGGCTCATGCGCGGGAGCTCACCGAACTCGCGGCGGCGCGTTCCTTCGAGTGGGGCATCGAGCCCGGCCGCTGGCTGGTGGCACCGATCGGCATCGTGCTCGCCGAGGTGTTGAGCGTGAAGACCCGACGTGATGCCGATGGCGAGCGACGCTTCATCGTGCTCGCCGCAGGGATGAACGACCTGCTGCGGCCCGCGCTCTACGGAGCGCTGCATCGGATCGAGCCCATCGAACCGAGGGTCGGAGCGCGGTCGTCGGCGATCGTCGTCGGGCCGGTGTGCGAGAGCGGCGACACGTTCATCGCCGATGCATCGCTCCCGCCGATCGAAGTGGGGGACCTGGTCGCGATCCAGGATGCCGGCGCCTACGGCGCCGGCATGTCATCCAACTACAACGGCCGCGGCCGACTCGCCGAGTTGGTGGCCGAGGGCGGGTCGCTGCGCCGCGCGCGCCGCGGGGAGACCCCCGACGACCTGCGCGCACGCGATCGCGACGACCCGCTCGGCTGAGCGGTGCTAGAGCGAGAGCCTCGGCCTTCCTGCGATGAGCAGCGTCGCGGGGCTCGAACCGAGATTCGAGTAGGCGTGCCGCTGATGCGCCCGGAAGTGGATCGAATCGCCCTCGCGAAGTACGTGCGACTCGCCCTCGATGCGGATCTCCGCGACGCCCGAGATCGCGGTCACCCACTCCTCGCCCTCGTGGTGGTGGATCAGCGCCGGCTCGCGCGCGATCGGGAGCGTGAAGAGATGCAGTCCCAGCGCGGCATCGCGCGTCGGGTCGGTGAGCGATTCGATCCGCACGCCTCCCCACATGAGCGAGTGGCCCGAGCGATCGGCGGCCCGGTGCACGGTGACATCGGGCAGTTCCTTGGGTTCGACGAGCTCCGCCGGCCGAAGCCCGAGCGCGTGGGCGATCCGTCCGAGGGCTCCGATCGTGGGCGAGGCCTTACCGCGCTCGATCTCGGAGACGTGCGTCGCGGAGATACCGCCCTTCTGCTCCAGCTCCTTCAACGTCATGCCCAGCGCCACGCGCAGCATCTTGATCCGCTGCCCGAGAACGATCGGGGAGTGGTCGCGGATGACGGCAGTCGGCGGCGAGGGAGTCTCGATGCGTTTGCTCATCGCATGATCTCCAGTTCGCGGGTGCAGATGAGCAGCAGTTCGGTGGCACTGTCCCCGGCCTTGATGGCGAGGGCGTCCGGCCGTGAGGTCTGCAGCGTGTCCTCGGTGCCAAGCGACCAGGACCGCGAATCCATCTTCGCGGTCGCGGTTCCCTTCTGGACGTGCAGGATGAGGTCGCGCGACAGGTCGGACTCGGGGACCGCGAGGGTCGCCTGAGCCTTGAGTCGGACGCGGTAGGGGAACAGCGCGCTTCCCGGGATCCCGGGCGTGAGGAGCTGGCGGTCCGCGCCCTTGCCCTCTCGACGGGCCGGTTCATCCTCGCGAACGACGCGTCCGACGTCCGAACGCTCCTCGAGCTCGATGAAGTAGCTGGCATCACGGTCCAGAGCCCGCGCGATGCGCAGCAGAGCACCGACGGTGGGTGAAGTACGGCCGCGCTCGATCTCCGAGAGGTGCGTTGCGGAGAGTCCTGCGATCTCCTCGACCTGCTTGAGCGTCATTCGGCGTTCAGTCCGTAGTCCACGGATGCGCCGGCCGAGCTCGTCGAGATCCACGATCGTCGACATGGGTGCCCTTGGTTCTTGGCGATTCCGAGTCACGCCGAAGTGGGGACCGAGGGGTGGTCCACCGAAGAATGAGTGCTGGCGATTCCCGACCCCCATCGGAGACCACTGCACTCGGAAACCCCGGATGGCTTCAGAAATGCGATTCCGGAGGACCGGAAACGCGCTCGCCATCTCGGAGCGAAATGAACCGTGACACAACGCATGGAAATCGGTCAAGAGCTTCCGGAGCGACTTCTCGAGAACTCGCACCGCTGCTTGACACTCGCGGAGGGCGGCGGAGAGACTGCTCGGCCGGTCCTTCGCAGGGACTCGCAGGGCGGTGCTCGCGATCGAGACTCTCGCGCAGCATCGCTCCGTCGCGAGCCCGCCCGTGACCACTGCAATCCTCATGACTTCCGCCGGGATCCGCTTCGCTCCGGCGACTCGGCCTCGCCAGCCGCGGTCCCTCCAGCGGGCCAGGTCGCGCCCTCACCCTCTCGAACGAGGTGGCACGTGCTGCAACTGGTCTGCATCAAGCAGGTGGCCGACACGGAGACCCGCGTGAAGGTCGCCGCGGACGGGCGCACGCTGGACCCCGCCGGCGTCACCTGGATCCTCAATCCGTACGACGAGTTCGCAGTCGAGGAAGCACTTCGGCTCAAGGAGCAATTGGCGGCAGGTGATGTGGTGGTGGCGTCGATCGGTGGTGCCGGCGTGCAGACCACGCTGCGCAATGCGCTCGCCATGGGCGCGGATCGCGCATTCCACTTGAAGACCGATGAGGCCGCGCCCGACAGCCTGCAGGTGGCTCGTGCGCTGAGCGCCCTGGTGCGCGAACTCGCGCCCGGCGTCGTGTGGATGGGCAAGCAGGCCGTGGATGATGACGCGAGCGCCGTGGGCCCGATGGTCGCCGAACTGGCGGGACTGCCCTGCGTCACGATGGTGGCGAAGGCCACGATCGAGGGCGGGAAGGCCACGCTGGAGCGCGAGATCGAAGGCGGCCGCGAGATCGTCGAGGTGACCCTTCCCGCCGTGATCACGGCCGAGAAGGGTCTGAACGAGCCGCGCTATGCCTCGCTCAAGGGCATCATGACTGCGAAGAAGAAGCCGATCGAGGAGCGTGCGGCCGAACTCGGCGCGCCCGGGCTCGAGAAAGTGTCGCTGGAGCTTCCGCCGCCGCGAACGGCCGGACGCATCGTCGGAGAAGGTGTCGCCGCCGTCCCTGCGCTGGTCCAGGCGCTGCGGGACGAGGCCAAGGTCATCTGAGCCAGGGAGCGTGACGTGAGCATTCTCGTATTCATCGAACAGCGGGGTGGCGAACTGCGCTCAGTCTCGCGCGAGGTCCTCGGCGAGGCGACGCGTCTCGCAGGATCGCTTGGCGGACCGGTCATCGGCGTGTGCTGTGCGGCCAGCGACCCGGGACTCGCGGTGCTGGGGGAGGCGGGCGCGGAGAAGGTGCTCCTCGCCTCCCACGAGGCCTTCGCGAGCTACGACGGCGCGGGCTACGCGGCAGCGGTCGCGGCTGCCGCTCGGAGCACGGGCGCCACGGCCGTCCTGTTCAGTGCATCGGCCATCGGCAAGGACCTCGCGCCTCGTGTCGCCGCGCGGCTGGGCGTCGGACTCGCCTCGGACTGCACCGCGATGAGCGCCGAGGGCGGCAAGCTCGTCGCCACGCGCCCGGTCTACGCCGGCAAGGCGATTCAGAAAGTGGCATTCCCCGCAGTTCCCGCGGTCGCCTCGCTCCGGCCCAAGGTGTTCTCGGCGCCGGCGCCGAAGGCCGGCGCGACGGCCGCCGTCGAGCCGCAGACATTCGAGTGGGATGCCTCGGGACCGCGCGCCGTGGTGACCGGACTCACGGGCGCGACCGGCGGACGGCCCGACCTGACCGAGTCCGAGATCGTCGTCAGTGGCGGGCGTGGCATGAAGGGCCCCGAGCACTTCCATCTCATCGAGGAACTCGCGGATGCCCTGGGTGCGACCGTGGGCGCGTCGCGAGCCGTCGTCGATGCAGGATGGCGCCCGCACGGCGAGCAAGTCGGACAGACGGGCAAAGTCGTGAGCCCCAAGCTCTATGTCGCCGTCGGCATTTCGGGCGCGATCCAGCATCTTGCCGGCATGTCGTCATCGCGATGCATCGTCGCCATCAACAAGGATCCCGAGGCGCCCATCTTCAAGGTCGCCGACTACGGTCTCGTGGGTGATCTCTTCGAGGTGATGCCGGCGCTGATCGCCGAAGTGAGGAAGTTGCGCGGCCAAGTGTGATGCCCAGATGCTTGACGCTCGCTTGTGCCCGCACATAACCTGCGGCAGGCTGCGCACGTAGGTGATCCACGGTCCCTTCCACGGAGTGGGAGTCGATGCTCGAGTACCTGCCAGTCCTGCTGTTCGTCATCGTTGCGATCGGCTTCGGAGCCGTGACGATCGGCCTCTCGCATATCATCGTGCCGAGACGATCCACGCGCGTGAAGGACATGCCGTACGAGTGCGGCGTCGAGCCGGTGGGCGATGCGCGCGGACGCTTCTCGATCAAGTTCTATCTGGTCGCGCTGCTGTTCATCCTCTTCGACATCGAAGCCATCTTCCTCTATCCGTGGGCCGTGAGCTTCAAGCAGCTGGGCCTCTACGGGCTGATCGAGATGCTGATCTTCATCGTCATCCTGCTCGTGGGCTACCTCTATCTGCTCAAGAAGCGGGCGCTGCAATGGGACTGAGCCCGGTGAGCCTTCCCGCTCTCGGCCATCGCGCGCCAAGGGAGGCCTGACGTGACGTACGACAAGGATCCGAATCCCTTCCGTACTCTGAGCCCCGCCGCTGCCACTCCGGAGCCGTCGCGTGACCTCGTCATGCCGATGACCGAGGAGGAGCGCATGCGCGAGGAGCTCGAGCAGGGCATCCTCTTCACCACGGTCGAGAGCGTCGTGAATTGGGCGCGTTCCAATGCCATCTGGCCGCTCGGCTTCGGGCTCGCCTGCTGCGCCATGGAGATGATGGCGATCGCCGGACCGCGATTCGATGTCGCTCGCTTCGGCGCCGAGGTGTTCCGCGGATCGCCGCGCCAGGCGGATCTCATGATCGTCGCCGGCCGCGTCTCCATCAAGATGGCGCCGGTGGTGCGACACCTCTACGAGCAGATGTCCGATCCCAAGTGGGTGATCGCGATGGGCGCGTGCAGCTCATGCGGTGGCGTGTTCAACAACTACGCGATCCTGCAGGGCGTGGACAAGGTCATCCCCGTCGATGTCTACGTGCCCGGATGCCCGCCGCGGCCTGAGGCGCTCCTGCACGGGATCATGAAGCTCCAGGAGAAGATCCAGACCTCGCGCGTCGAGATCGGGCCGGTGCCGCGCCGCAAGCGCTCCACCAAGGGAGTCGCCTGATGCCGCTCACGCCCGAGCGCGTCGAGCAGAAGCTCCGCGAGCGGTTCCCGACGGTCGCGTTCGAGCGACTGACCGGCGATGCACTGCGTGACTTCACGCTGGCGCTGCCCGCCGCGTCGGTGGTCGAGGTGTGCGCGTTCCTGCGAGACGACTCCGAACTCGATTTCTCGATGCTGATGTGGATCGGGGGCGTGGATCGCCTTCCCGAGGTGCCGCGCTTCGAGATCGTCTACAGCTTGCTGTCGATGTCCCAGAACACGCGATTCACGCTCAAGGTCCGGGTGTCCGAGGAGCAGCCGCGGGTCCCGACCGTGGTCGGCGTGTGGCCGACGGCCAACTGGCACGAGCGCGAGGCCTACGACTTCTACGGCGTCGAGTTCACCGGGCACCCCGATCTCACCCGCATCCTGCTGCCCGAGGACTGGGTTGGCTGGCCGCTTCGCAAGGACTCGCCGCTCGGCTACGAGGAAGTGGCGTTCACGCACAACACGCCGAATCGCATCCTGCCCTCACCCGAGCTCAAGCGGCTCGCGCCCAAGAAGGTTCGCTACCGTGCGCAGTGAGACCATGACGCTGAACATGGGGCCCCAGCACCCCTCGACGCACGGCGTGCTGCGCGTGGCGCTCGAGCTCGATGGCGAGACCGTGCTGCGCGCCAAGCCGATCATCGGCTACCTGCACACGGGTATGGAGAAGCAAGCCGAGTACAAGACCTACACGCAGTCCATCCCGCAGACCGACCGGATGGACTACCTCGCGCCGCTCTCGAACAACCTCGCGTTCTGCCTCGGGTGCGAGAAACTGCTGGGAATCGAGCCGCCGGCGCGCGTCCAGGCGATCCGCGTTCTGCTGACCGAGCTCACGCGCATCAGCGCGCATTGCGTCTGGATGGGCACGCACGCCATCGACATCGGCGCGATCACGGTGTTCTGGTACTGCTTCCGCGAGCGCGAGAAGGTGCTGTCGATCTACGACATGGTCGCCGGCGCGCGTCTGACGTCGTCGTACTTCCGTGTCGGCGGCCTCTCGATGGACATTCCGGCCGGCCTCCTCGACCGTTGCCAGAAGTTCATCGACGAGATGCCCGCGCACATCGACGAGTACGAGAAGCTGCTGACGCGCAATCCGATCTGGATGGCACGCACGCAGGGCGTCGCGCCTCTGTCGGCCAAGGACGCGATCGCCTGGGGTGTCACAGGGCCTTCGCTGCGCGGCTCGGGCGTGGACTGGGACCTTCGGCGCGATCAGCCCTACAGCGGATACGAGCACTATGACTTCAAGGTCCCGCTCGGAGTCTCGGGTGGTGACGCCTACGATCGCTATCTGGTGCGCGTCGCCGAGATGCGCGAGTCGATCAAGATCGCCCACCAGGCGGTGGCGCGGATCCGCGAGATGGGCGAGTCCGGCCCCTACCGCGTCAGGGACTTCAAATACGTGCTGCCCCCGCGGGAGGAAGTGAAGACCTCGATGGAGGCGCTCATCCATCACTTCAAGATCGTGGCGCACGGATTCTTCCCGCCGGTGGGGGAGGCGTACGCGGCGGTCGAGGCACCCAAGGGTGAACTCGGCTTCTACTTCATCTCCGATGGCTCGGCGCGGCCGTGGCGCATGAAGGTGCGCTCGCCTTCATTCATCAACCTTCAGGCGCTTCCGTTGATGGTGGAGGGCCGCCTGCTCGCCGATGTGATCGCCGCCATCGGCAGCCTCGACATCGTGCTCGGGGAGATCGACCGATGAGTCACGCTCCCGTGATGCCGACGGAAGCGACGCCGCCGCTCGAGTGGCCGGCTGCGCTGGTGCCCGAAGTCGAAGCCACGATCGCGCGCTATCCCGTGATGCGTTCGGCCGTTCTCCCGGTGCTGTGGCTGGCGCAACGGCAGTGGGGCTGGCTCTCGCCCTCGGCGCTGCGGCTGGTGGCCTCCACCGTGCAACTTCCGGAACCCGAGGTTTTCGGGATCGCCACGTTCTACACGATGTTCAACATGAAGCCGGTCGGTCGCCACCACCTCCAGGTCTGCATGACCCTGTCGTGTTCGCTGATGGGCGCGGATCGGTTGTTCAAGCATCTCGAGCGCAAGCTCGGGATCGGACATGGTGAGACGACTCCCGACGGCCGCTTCACGCTGCGCAAGGTCGAGTGCCTCGCGGCGTGCGGCTATGCGCCCTGCCTGCAGGTCGGCTTCGACTACCACGAGAACCTGGATGAGACGAAGGTGGACGCGCTGCTGGAGAAGCTGACATGAGGGGACCGTTCCTGTTCAAGGACATCGACACCCCGGGATTGAAGGGGATCTCCAGGTATCGTGAGCTCGGCGGCTACGAGGCGCTCGCTCAGACCATGGGCAAGTCCTCGCCCGAGGACTGCATCGAGGTGGTCAAGGCCTCGGGCCTGCGTGGCCGCGGCGGTGCGGGATTCCCGACCGGCCTCAAGTGGAGCTTCGTGCCCAAGGCGTCGCCCAAGCCGCGCTACATCGTGTGCAATGCCGATGAGTCCGAGCCGGGTACGTTCAAGGACCGCGAGTTGATGGAGAAGAACCCGCATCTGCTGATCGAGGGCATGATCCTCGCGGGCTACGCTATCGGATCGCACCTCGGCTACATCTACCTGCGTGGTGAGTTCGAGTACATCCAGCGCATCCTCGATCAGGCGATCCACGAGGCGCGCGAGGCCGGAGTCCTGGGCGCTCGAGTACTCGGCACGGACTTCGCGTTCGAGCTGCACACGCATCTGGGCGCCGGCGCCTACATCTGCGGCGAGGAGACCGCGCTGCTCAGCTCGCTCGAGGGCCATCGCGGTCAGCCGCGACTCAAGCCGCCGTTCCCCGCGGTCGAGGGTCTCTACGCCTGTCCGACAGTGGTGAATAACGTCGAGACGCTGATGTGCGTGCCGGACATCCTCAAGCACGGCGCGGCGTGGCACCGTCAGTGGGGGAACGAGCGCAGCGCCGGTACCAAGGTCTTCAGCGTCTCGGGGCCGGTGAAGCGTCCCGGCAACTACGAGGTGCCGCTCGGAACGAGCATGAAGGTGCTGATCGAGGATCTCTGTGGCGGGATGCGCGATGGGATGAAGCTCAAGGCGATCATCCCGGGTGGGTCCTCGGTGCCGTTGCTCCCGGCCTCCGATCTCGACACCCCGCTCGACTACGAGAGCATGAACGCCAAGGGCACCTTCCTCGGCTCGGGCGGTGTCATCGTGATCGATGACCAGACCTGCATCGTCGACGCGCTCTACAACGTCACCCGTTTCTACACGCACGAGTCCTGCGGCAAGTGCACACCGTGTCGCGAGGGCACGTTCTGGCTGAGCGAGATCTTCGAGCGATTGCTCTCCGGGCGCGGCCGGATGGAGGACATCGACCTGCTCGCGGATATCGCGGACAACATCCTGGGCAAGTCCTTCTGTGCGCTCGGCGACGCCGCCGCCATGCCCATTCAGGGCGCGCTCAAGCACTTCCGTCACGAGTTCGAGCACGTCGTCACGCATCAGAGCAGCCTCGTCAACCGACGCAAGGCCGAGATCGCCGGGGTCCGGGCATGAGCCAGCAGGTTCGAGTCAACATCAACGGACAGTGGATCGAGGTTCCCGCGGGCACTCTGCTCACCGACGCGGCGCGCGTGGCCGAGACTCACGTCCCGGTCTTCTGCGCGCAGTCGAAGCTGCCGCCGCTCGGCGCGTGCCGCATCTGTGTCGTCGAGGTCGGAGCCCCCAAGCTGGACGCGGAGCGCAAGCCCGTACTCGCCGCGGACGGCAATCCCGAGATCGCGTGGAATCCCAAGGTCCAGACGGGCTGCACGACGCCGGTCGCCGAGGGCATGCATGTGCGCACGGAGTCGGCTGTCGCGGTCAAGGCGCGTAAGGGCGTGATGGAGTTCCTGCTGGTCAATCATCCGCTCGACTGCCCGGTATGTGACGAGGGTGGCGAGTGCCAGTTGCAGGATCTCGCCTTCGCGTTCGGCCACGATCATTCGCGCATGGCCGATCGCAAGCGCACGTTCGACTCCGAGGATCTCGGCCCCATCGTCAAGAAGGAAGCCAATCGCTGCATCGTCTGCATGCGCTGTGTGCGCTACTGCGACGAAGTGATGGGGGAGGATGCGCTCACCGCCCACCAGCGTGGCGTGCGAACCGAGATCTCGTCATTCGATCGTCAGCCGCTCGCCTGTGAGCAGTGCGGCAACTGCATCGAGGTCTGCCCGGTCGGCGCGTTGACCGCCCTTCCGTACCGATTCAAGGCGCGCCCCTGGGACCTTCGCCAGCACATCAGCATCTGCCCGTACTGCTCGAACGGCTGTTCCGTCAGGCTCGGAGTGCGCGGCATGGAGATCCTGCGCGCGCGTGGGACCGAGTATCGCGGCGTGAACCAG
Organism: bacterium; assembly: GCA_043779265.1. Taxonomy (GTDB): domain Bacteria; phylum Eisenbacteria; class RBG-16-71-46; order RBG-16-71-46; family RBG-16-71-46; genus CADEFY01. The sequence goes on from JAYWEM010000002.1 coordinate 13,618, forward strand.
GAATTCCTCTGCGTTCGCGGGCGGTTCGGGTACGACTACGTGAACTCGGCTGATCGCCTGACCGCGCCGTTGCTTCGCGTGGGCGGACAGCTGCAGCCCTCGACGCACGATGAGGCGGTGGCTTACTCGGCGGCGCGTCTGCGGGACATCGCCGCGACGCACGGTCCCGAGGCGATCGCCTTCCTCGGCGGTGAGAAGCTGAACGTCGAAGAGCAGTACCTCTTCCAGAAGCTCGCGCGCGGCGTGCTCGGCACCGATCACATCGATGCGCGCACGCGCCTCGTCGCGGACGTGCCCGGCGATGCGGTTCTGCGCGCGACCGGCGGGGGACGCCCGGCGCTGACCTTCGAGCAACTGCTCTCGGCCGAAGAGGTGCTCGTGCTGTTCGACGACCTCCAGGGCGAGTCGCCGTTCGCGCAGGTCAACCTCATCCGTGGTCAGCATCAGCGGGGCCTGCACGTGACCGTGGCGCATGCGCGCCGGGTCAAGCTGGCTCGTCCCAAGTTCAAGGGTGACTGGCTCGGCCTCAAGCCCGGCAGCGAGTTGGCGCTGATGCACGCGCTCTCACGTGCGGCGCTCGAACTGCCGCGACCCGAGGGCCTGCCGGCTTCGGTGGCGGCTGCGCTCGATGCGGCGAACGGCGGGCTCGCCGGGTGGAGCGCCGAGAAGGTGGAGGCCGAGACGGGGCTGCCGATGGAGACGATCGCCGCGGCTGCGAAGCGGTTGCATGGCGCGAGTCGCAAGGCGCTCGTGTTCGGCCGAGCCGTGCTCGAGCATCCTCAGGCGGCCGCGCTCCTCTCGGCGATCGAGACGCTCGCCTGGGCGACCGGCGCGATCACGTCGAGCCGGTCCTCGGTGATGGCGCACGGAGCCCATCACGGCTCGCAGGGCGCATTGGACATGGGACTGACTCCGGGTTTCCTGCCCGGGTACGTGCCGCTGGGTGATTCCGCGGCTCGTGCCAAGGTCGAGCAGCAGTGGGTTGCCACACTGCCGGCCAAGCCGGGCATGAGCGCTCGCCAGATCCTCGAGGCGGCTGCCTCGGGCAAAGTGCGCGCGCTTTGGATCGCGAGCGACCACTGGCTGCGTTCGGCGCCGGATCGCGCTCTGGTCGAGAAGGCCATGGCGACGGCCGAACTCGTCATCGTCAATGAGCTGTTCCTGACCGAGACGGCGCAGCGTGCGCATGTGGTGTTCCCGGTCGCCGCCTTCGCCGAGAAGGAGGGCGTCGTCACCAACTGCGAGCGCCGCATCCAGAAGGCGCACCGCGCGCTCTCGCCTCGGCGTGGCACGCGAGCCGACTGGGAGGTTTTCCAGTCGGTGGCGCAGGCACTCGGCGCCGACTGGCGATACCGTACGGCCGAGGATGTCTTCCGTGAGATCGCGCGCCTCGTCCCGGGCTATGCTGGACTGAGTGTCGCGTTGCTCATGCCGGGCGGTGTGTGCTGGGCCGAGGAGCGAGTCGCGCCCCAGCCGGCGATCGCCGGCTCCGCGGCGGCTCCTGCGGGAGAGGGTCTGTGGCTGCTCTCGGGCGCCACGCTCTTCGCCCAGGGCAGTCTGACGCAGCGCTCGAAGACGCTCAGCGCGTTGGCGAAGGAGGCTCGCGCGTTCATCGGCCTTGCCGAGGCGTCGCGTCTCGGTCTCTCGGCCGGCGACTCGATCGCCCTCGAGGGACCGGGTGGTTCGCTCTCGCTTCCGGTGGAACTCGAGGACTCCGTGCCTCCGGGTGCTGTATTCGTTCCCTACGCGCTCGGCGCGGCGGGGCTCAATCGACTGGGAATGCCGAGCGGGTCGGGGCTGCGCGTGAAGGTGCGCAAGGCCACCGCCGCAACGGCTGTACAGGCATAGGAGACGAGGAGCCAGGATGGCCGCCCTCTGGCAGAACGAGACATTCCAGGTCGCCTTCTGGGCGCTGGTCAAGGTGGTCATCATCCTGCAGGTCCTGCTCGGGGTGGTGTCCTACTTGATCTTCGCCGAGCGCAAGGTGATGGGGCATATCCAGGCTCGCACGGGTCCCAACCGTGTCGGGCCGTTCGGCTTGCTTCAGCCGATCGCCGACGTCGTGAAGCTCCTCTTCAAGGAGGAGTTCATCCCGGCGCAGGCCAACAAGGTCGTCTTCCACATCGCGCCGATCCTGGCCGTGTTCCCCGCGATCGTGACGTTCGCCGTGATCCCGTTCGGACCCGCTCCGATGTTCCTGGTCACCGACATCAATGTCGGCCTGCTGTTGTTCCTGGCCATGTCGTCGCTGGGCGTCTATGCGCTCACGCTGGGAGGGTGGTCGAGCAACAACAAGTACGCCCTGCTCGGCGGCCTCCGCAGCTCGGCGCAGATGATCTCGTACGAGCTGGCGATGGGACTCTCCACGATCCCGGTAATCCTCGAGGCGTCCACCCTCTCGCTCAACGGGATCGTGGGCGCGCAGATGCAGCCGCTCGATTTCTACGGGTTCTCGCTCGCCTTCCTGCCCAACTGGTTCCTGCTCAAGCCGCATCTCTTCCTGCCGTTCGTCATCTTCACGATCACGATGTTCGCGGAGACGAACCGCACGCCATTCGATCTTCCCGAGGCCGAGGGTGAGCTGGTGGCCGGTTTCCACACCGAGTACTCGAGCATGAAGTGGGCGCTCTTCTTCCTCGGCGAGTACATGAACATCCTGGCCATCTGCAGTATCTGCATCACGCTCTTCATGGGCGGATGGGATGGCCCCGGCCCCGACGCGATCGGGCTGCTCTGGTTCCTGCTGAAGCTGGCGGCGTTCATCTTCCTGTTCATCTGGGTGCGCTGGACGTTCCCCCGCTTCCGCTATGACCAGCTCATGGACTTCGGATGGAAGGTGCTGTTGCCCGCATCCATCGCGAATGTCGTGATCGCCGCCCTCGTCGTCTATTGGAGGACGCACGGCTGATGGTCCCCTATCTCTTCCTCGGTTTCGCAGGCCTGCTCGTGGCCACCGCCCTGATGGTGGTGCTCCACCGCAATCCGATCACGAGCGCGCTCTTCCTTGTGCTGGCATTCGTCTCGCTCGCCGGGATCTACGTGCTGCTGCACGCCGAGTTCCTCGGCATGGTCCAGATCCTCGTGTACGCAGGCGCGATCATGGTCCTGTTCCTCTTCGTGATCATGTACCTCAATCTCCAGCACGACGTGGAGCGAGGGGTCCAGATCGCCGTTCGCCGCGGCATCGGGTGGGCGCTGGGCGCCCTGTTGCTGCTCTCCGGCGGCGCGCTGCTCTCTCGTGGATGGTCGCTCGGACCGGTGAAGGCCGATTCCGGGTTGGAGGGCATCGGGAACGCAGCCGCAATCGGCCAGACGCTCTACTCGCGCTATCTCTTCCCGTTCGAGGTCACCTCGATCCTGCTGCTTGTGGCCATGGTCGGGGCGATCATCATCGCCAAGGGTCAGCCGGCGCAGCCGGATGACGGAACGGAGGGCGAATGATCCCGTTGTCGTGGTTGATCGCGCTCTCGGCGATCGTGTTCGTGATCGGCGTGGTCGGTGTGCTGGTGCGACGCAATGCGCTCGTCATCTTCATGTCGATCGAGCTCATGCTCAATGCCGCGAACCTCGCGTTCGTGGCCTTCGCACGGCACCAGAACTCGATCGACGGTCAGATCTTCGTTTTCTTCGTGATGACGGTGGCAGCGGCCGAAGTGGCGATCGGCCTCGCGATCATCGTCAACCTGTTCCGACTCCGCGAGACGATCTTCGTGGACGAGATCAACCTGTTGAAGGGCTGACCGCGTGAACCTGCCCCTGCTCTGGATCATCCCGGCTCTGCCGCTCGTCGCTGTCGCGCTGAATCTCCTCATCGGGGATCGGCTCGGCAAGCGCGGCACGAACGTGCTCGCCTGCGGCGCTGTGATCCTCTCCTTCGTGGCCTCGCTGCGCGCCGTGCTGCAGTTGGCGGGTATGCCCGCGCACGACCGCGAGATCATCGAGCATGCCTGGACCTGGATGCGGGTCGGTGACTTCGCCGCCGAGGTCTCGTTCCTGCTCGACCCGCTGTCCGCCGTGATGGTGCTCGTCGTCACCGGCGTGGGCTCGCTCATCCACATCTACTCGACCGGCTACATGAGCGAGGATCCGTCGTATCGGCGGTTCTTCCTGTACCTGAACCTGTTCATGTTCTCGATGCTCACGCTCGTGCTGGCCGACAACTTCCTCCTGATGTTCGTCGGGTGGGAGGGGGTCGGTCTCTGCTCCTACCTGCTGATCGGGTTCTGGCACGAGAAGCAGAGCGCGACCGACGCCGGCAAGAAGGCGTTCATCGTCAACCGTATCGGTGACTTCGGTTTCATCCTCGGGCTGATGCTCTTGATCGCCCACACGGGTTCCGTCTCGTACGATCGCGTGTTCGCCGCTGCGCCCGCGGTCTTCGCATTGGGCGGTGTCGCGATCACGGTCGCGACGCTCCTCATGTTCCTCGGCGCCACCGGCAAGAGCGCCCAGATCCCGCTCTATGTCTGGCTGCCGGACGCCATGGAGGGCCCGACCCCTGTGTCGGCGCTCATCCACGCAGCGACCATGGTGACCGCTGGCGTCTACATGATCGTCCGCAGCCACGTCCTCTTCGAGATGGCCCCGGCCACGATGGAGGTGATCGCGATCATCGGTGCCGCCACGGCACTGCTCGCGGCCACCATCGGCCTGGCTCAGAACGACATCAAGCGCGTGCTGGCCTATTCCACGGTGAGTCAGCTCGGGTACATGTTCTTCGCCTGTGGCATCGGGGCGTTCAGTTCCGGCATCTTCCACGTGATGACGCACGCGTTCTTCAAGGCGCTGCTCTTCCTTGGCGCGGGCTCGGTGATCCATGCGTTGCACCACGAGCAGGACATGCGTCGAATGGGCGGTCTCGCCGGGAAGCTCCCGTGGACGCATGGCACGATGCTCATCGCCTGCATCGCCATCGCCGGGATCCCGCCGTTCGCCGGCTTCTTCAGCAAGGATGAGATCCTGCATCACGCTTTCACGAGCGGCCACTACGGCGTGTGGGCTGCCGGCACCGTGGGCGCGATGCTGACTGCGTTCTACATGTTCCGACTCTATGTCCTCACTTTCCGCGGCCCGTCGCGTCTCTTGCACGATGCCGAGCACCATCTCCACGAGTCGCCTGCTGTGATGATCGCGCCGCTCGCGATCCTGGCGGTGCTCTCGATCGTGGGCGGTTGGGTGGGGATGCCGTTCCAGGAGGGTGGACACGCATTCCAGCGCTGGCTCGATCCCGTGCTGAACTCGGGTGGGCACGGCGCCGCAGCGGGGCATGGCGCCGGCCATCACGCGCTGTCGCACACGGCGGAGCTCGGGCTCATGGGGCTCTCGGTGCTCGTTGCGATCATCGGGATCGCGATGGCATTCCGCTTCTACCTGCAGCAGCCGGGGATGGCCACGTCGCTCCAGCAGCGTTTCTCGGGGGCGCACCGACTGTTCCTCAATAAATGGTGGGTCGATGAGGCGTATGAGGCGGCGATCGTCCAGCCGCTGCATCGCGCCTCGGTCGCTCTGTGGCGTTTCTGGGACGAGAAGGTCGTCGATGGGACGGTCAATGGAATCGCCTACACGATCGAGGGCGGCGCTGCCATCCTCCGACTCTTCCAGACGGGCTTCGTCGGCACCTACGCGCTGTTCCTCACGCTCGGCGTGCTCGCCCTGCTCCTCCATTTCCTGAGGCCCTGACCGGTGAACATGCCCTGGCTTTCCTTCCTCGTCTTCTTCCCGCTCGCGGCGGCGCTGCTGCTGCTGTTGATGCCGCGTGGCTCCGAGCGCGCGGTCCGGCTGTGGGCGACCGGCGCGGCCCTCGCCGAATTCGTCTTCTCGATCCCTCTCTGGTGGCGCGTCCAGCCCGGCGAGCCCGGCTACCAATTCGTCGAGCAGATCAGCTGGATCCCCGCGATCGGGGCGCAGTACCACCTGGGCGTGGACGGGATCTCGGCCCTCTTGGCGCTGCTGACCACGCTGACCACGGTGATCGCCCTGCTCGCCTCCTGGACGTCGGTCGACAAGCGAAGCAAGGAGTTCTTCGCGCTCCTCCTCGCACTCGAAGCAGGCATGCTGGGAACATTCTTCGCCCTCGACCTGCTGCTGTTCTATGTGTTCTGGGAGGCGATGCTGATCCCGATGTACCTGCTGATCGGCGTCTGGGGCGGTCAGCGCCGCATCTACGCGGCGGTCAAATTCTTCCTGTTCACGATGGCGGGCAGCGTGCTGATGCTGGTGGCGCTGCTGGCGCTGTTCTTCCTGCATCGGGAGGCGACGGGGATCGCCTCGTTCGACCTGAACACGTTGCTGATGCTGCCGCTCGAGCCGGCGAAGCAATGGTGGATGTTCCTGGCGTTCGCGTTCGCGTTCGCGATCAAGGTACCGATGTTCCCGTTCCACACCTGGCTGCCCGATGCGCACGTCGAGGCTCCCACGGCGGGATCGGTGATCCTGGCCGCAGTGCTGCTCAAGATGGGCACCTACGGGTTCCTCCGCTTCGCGATGCCCTTGTTCCCGAACGCGCTCGTTGTGGCCACGCCGTGGATCGCCGGGCTCGCCATCGTCGGCATCATCTACGGTGCGCTGGTGGCACTCGTGCAGCCCGACATGAAGAAACTCGTCGCCTACTCCTCGGTCAGTCACATGGGCGTCTGCATGCTCGGGCTCATGGCGATGAATTCGCAGGGGCTGGCGGGTTCGATGATGACGATGCTCAGTCATGGCGTTTCGACCGGTGCGCTCTTCCTCTTGGTGGGCATGATCTACGAGCGTCGGCACACGCGGCGGATCGCCGATTTCGGTGGCCTGTGGAAGGTCATCCCGGTCTTCTCGGTCACGCTGCTGATCGTGACGCTCTCGTCGATCGGGCTTCCCGGCACGAACGGCTTCGTCGGCGAGTTCCTCGTCTTGCTCGGAGCCTTCCGGCACAACGTCTGGTGGGCCGTGTTCGCCGCGACCGGGGTCGTGCTCTCCGCCTGCTACATGCTGTGGATGTATCAGCGCGTCGTGTTCGGCGAGACCACGCATGAGGAGAACAGGACGCTTCGCGACCTGAGTCTGCGCGAGCGCATCGTGATGGCTCCGCTGCTGTTCCTGATCTTCTGGATGGGTGTGGCGCCGCAGCCGTTCCTCGACCGCATGCAGCCCGCGCTCGAGCGCACGATCGGCATCGCCCGTGAACGCGCAGTCCGAAGCGCGTCGCTCGAAGGCACGTCCGCTCCGCTGGCGGACCGCGTCTCCTCGCCGGTCCCGATCACGAAGGAGGTCGGACGATGAACCTCGTTCCCCAGCCGACCTTCCTACCCGTCGATTGGTGGGCCCTCGGCGCGGTGCTCGTGCTCACGGCGGGCATCCTGCTGCTCCTGCTGCTGGAGTTCGTTCCGGCTGGCCAGCGCAGTTCGAGAGGGGCGGTCATCTCGCTGGCGGCCCTCGGCGCCTCGGCCTTCGCGGTCTACCGAGTGGCCGACGACCGACGGTCGCTGTTCGAGGGGATGTTCGTCCACGATGGGATGACCGTGTTCTTCACGCTGCTGTTCTGCGCGATCGGCGCCCTCTCCATTCTGATGTCGTGGGACTACGTCAAACGAACGCGCATCAACCAGGCGGAGTACTACGCGCTGCTGCTGGCGTCGATTCTCGGCATGGTCATCATGGCCGCCTCGAACGACCTCATCACCATCTTCCTGGGACTCGAGTTGATGTCCCTGTCGCTCTACGTGCTCGTGGGTTTCCGGCGCACCCGGCTCGAGTCCAATGAAGCGGCGCTGAAGTACTTCCTGCTCGGTGCCTTCGCTTCCGGGTTCCTCCTCTATGGCATCGCGCTGCTCTACGGCGCGACCGGAACCACGGATCTGGTGCGGATGGGGGCGTTCCTCGCCGATTCGCCGGTCCTGTCGAACCCGCTGCTCCAGATCGGCGGCCTGCTCGTGCTCTCCGGCTTCGCGTTCAAAGTCGCGGCCGTGCCTTTCCACATGTGGACGCCGGATGCCTATGAGGGCGCACCCACGTCGGTCACGGGATTCATGTCGGCGGGGGCCAAGGTCGCGGGCTTCGCAGCGCTGCTGCGCTTCGGGCTGAAGGCGATGGGGCCGCTCGAGGACCAGTGGATGCCGATGCTCAGCGTGATCGCAGCGCTCACGATGACCGTGGGCAATGTCACCGCGCTGCTCCAGCAGAATCTCAAGCGCATGCTCGCCTATTCGAGCATCGCCCACGCAGGCTACATCCTCGTCGCGGTCGTCGCCGGCGGACCCGAGGGCGCGGGCGCCGCGGTCTTCTACCTCGCCGTCTATTCGTTCATGAACATCGGCGCGTTCGCCATCCTGACGATGATGGGGAAGGGGCGCGACGAGCGCGTGCTCGTCTCCGACCTCGCGGGACTCGGCTTCCGGAAGCCATTCCTCGGCATCGCGATGACCGTGTTCATGATCTCGCTCGGCGGCATCCCGCCGACCGCGGGCTTCATGGGGAAGATCCATGTGTTCGGGGCCGCCATCGACGCGGGGCACATCCCACTGGTGATCATCGGCGTCCTCAACAGTGTCATCGCCGTGTTCTACTACCTGCGCGTCACGGTCGCGATGTACATGCGCGAGCCCGAGGGTGAACCCGTCGCCGTGAGTCAGGGCGTCCCGGTCCTCGTCTGCGTGGCGATCTCGCTGGCGGCGACGCTGTGGTTCGGAATCCAGGCGCAGCCGCTCTGGGTCGAGGCGCAGCGCAGCGTCCTGAGCCTGCTCTAGTCGCCCGCAGCTTCGTCAGGGAGGCGCAGCAGCAGGGCGTCCGCCTGCTCGCCCTCGGACAGCCCTGCCGCATCGTGCGGCACGATCACGAGAGCGTGGGCGAGAGCCTGGGGCCGCTGGTGGCCCGAGACCTGGGCGCCTGCAAGCGAGGCCCGGAGGACTCCCTCGCGCCACTCGAGTCGGCAGCGAAGGAAATCCGTGCGTCCGGGCTTCGAGCTGACCGCCTCGACCATCCGCACTGGGACACGGGGTCGGTCGAGTCGGCGGAATCCCTGGAGGCGTTGGAGCGCAGGTCGCACGAGGGCCTCGAAGACACAGGCGACCGATGCGGGATTGCCCGGGAGTCCGAAGAACAGTCGGCCTGGCGACGGCACGCCGAACGCCTGCGGGCGTCCGGGCCGCATGGCCACACTCCAGAGCGAGATCCCGGGGTGGCTCAGGGCCACCTGCTGCACCGGGTCGAAATCCCCGACGGAGACGCCGCCGATCGTCAGCGTCACGTCCGCGAGCGCCATGGCCTCCTCGATCCGCGCGAGCACGCGCTCGGGATCGTCGGGGAGTCGCTCGGCGATCGTGACCTCGGCGCCCGCGTCTCGGCAGAGAGCCGAGAGCATGCCGAGATTGCTGTCGCGCACGGCGCCCGGGCGAAGCTCGGCTTCGACGCTGAGCAGCTCGTCTCCCGTCGAGAGCAGCGCGACGCGAGGTGAAGGCCCCACTCGGAGGAGCGCCTGGCCGAGTGCGCCCAGCAGGCCGATGGAGTGAGGGGTGAGACGATCGCCCTCGGCCATCACGGTGTCGCCGGCGCCGACATCCGCACCCGCTTCGCGGATGTGAGCGCCGGGTCGCACAGCTCGAAGGAGGGTGACCCGTTCGAGCGGCCCGGGAGCGGACCTCGTGACCTCCTCGAAGGGGACGATGCCATCGGCGCCGTCCGGGAGCATCGCGCCGGTCATGATGCGAGCGGCCGTTCCGATCGCGAGCGGTCCCTCGGGCGCGTGACCTGCGGCGAGCACCTGCGAGACCGAGAGGGCGAGCGGATCGGACTCACTCGCGGAGAGCGTGTCGGCGGTTCGAACGGCGAATCCATCCATCGCCGAGTTCCGGAACGAGGGAAGGGCATGTGGAGCCACGATCCGCCGCCTCAGCGCTCGTCCGAGCGACTGGATCAGCGGAAGCTCGATCGCAGGAAGCGCGGAGGTATTCGCGAGCACTTCGGAACGCGCCTGCCCGTAGCTTCGCTCGAGCCGAGAGCTCATCGCTTGCTACGGCTCCACGTCCCGCTTCGGCCGCCTCGCTTCTCCCACAGCGCGATCTCCCCGATCACCATGCCGCGGTCCGCGGCTTTGAGCATGTCGTAGAGCGTGAGCGCTGCAGCGGCGACGGCGGTCAGGGCCTCCATCTCGACTCCCGTCCGTCCGGTCGTTCGAACCCTCGATTCGATCGCGACCGCAGCAGGGCGGCCGATGAAGCGGAAGGTGAGCGAGACCTGGTCGAGGAGCAGCGGATGGGCGAGCGGGATCCACTCGCTCGTGCGCTTGGCGGCCTGGACCCCGGCGATGTGGGCGGTCGTGATGACGTCGCCCTTGGCCGCCTTACCCGAGCGGAGCAGCCTCAGGGTCGCGGGAGCCATGCGGACCCGGCCCCGGGCCACGGCCTCTCGCACGGTGGCGGGCTTCTCGGAGACGTCGACCATGCGGACTCGGCCTCGTCCATCCAAGTGGGAGAGTGGGCTCATGGCGATACCATCGCCCGCCCCTGCGGTGCGGTCAACGCTCGCGGGGGCCGTTGACACTCGGACTGGCGCGCCCCTAGTGTCCCCGGCCGCGCGCCGCGATCGGCTCGCCCACCCATGCCCACGCACCGACGCCTCCCACTCTCGACACGGCACGCGTTCGCGCTTGCCTTCGACCTCGCGGTTCGCCGCGATGCGCTGCAGTCCCTGGTCGTCCCGCTGCTGCTGCGGACGCCGTGGATTCTCGCGGCCGCGTTCCTTCCCAACGCCGAGGATGTCTCCCAGGGGGCGGTGTTGGTGGCCCAGTGGACGGCGCTCGTGTTGTTCGGAGATGCCATGACGTCGTTGCTCGTCGCGGGCATGTTGCGCTTCCGCGCTCGCTCGGTCTTCAACACACCGGCGACCCAGCGTCCGAATTCCGTCCGCTCGGCCTATGGACTCTCGCTGGTGCGCCTGCCGTGGTTGTTCGTCACGGAGTTCGCACGGAATCTGGCGTTCGTCATCGCGAATCTCATGCTCGTGCTACCTGGCGTGTACCTGGGGTTCAAGCTCTCGCTCGCCACGGAGATCATCGTCCTGCGGCGGGTGTCGATGAGTGAGGCGTTCGCGCGCTCCTTCCGGTTGACGGAGGGCCGCTTCGAGCGTTGGCTCGAGTGCATCGCACTCTCGGTCGTGATCGTGCTCGCGGCATGTTTCGTCCCGGTGGCCCTCTTCCTCACGATCCCCGCGCTCACGTGGTCGCAGGCGCTCGCCATCGGGCTGCTGCTCGTCGCCGCGGTCACGCCGGTGATCCAGTACGCGTGGACGTTCTTCTATCTACGCCTCGAGGAGGTCGAGCCGACCTTCTCGCCCTCGTCAGGCATGCCAGCCGATCTCGCTGCGGCCGAGCGACGCATGCCGGTTCCCAAGCACGAGCGCGAGCACGAGCACGATGCCCCGGCTGGCCCCGTCTCCCGCACCTGAGGCCGGGTTGTGGCGCGAAGTCTGGCGTTATGCCAGTCTCGCCGAGCCGGGTTGAGCGAGAGCCGCAGGACCCCGCACCACCCCGACATGTCCTCCCGTACCCGTCGCGATACGAGACCTCCCGAGGTGCGCACGCCCCTCGAATTGAGCCCGATCCTCGGGGCGAGTGCCCGCATGCAGCGGTTGCTGCGGCTGGTCTCCCGGATCGCGCCTACGGACAGCGCCGTGCTCATCCTGGGTGAGAGTGGCACCGGCAAGGAACTCGTCGCGCGATCCCTGCACGTGCTCTCGCGTAGATCCGGAGGGGCGTTCGTCCCGGTGAATGTCGCCGCCCTCCCGGCCTCGCTCATCGAGAGTGAGCTGTTCGGGTCGGCCCGTGGTGCCTTCACCGGTGCGACCGAGGCGCGCGGTGGGCTGGTCGAGGAGGCGGACGGCGGAACGCTCTTCCTCGATGAGATCGGCGACATGCCGCTGGCGCTCCAGGTGAAGCTGCTGCGCGTTCTCGAGGATCAGGAGGTCCGCCGCGTCGGCGAATCGAGCGCCCGTCGTGTGGATGTGAGGGTGCTGGCTGCGACACATCGCGATCTCCAGGCGATGGTGGCGCAGGGCACGTTCCGGGAGGATCTCTACTATCGCCTCCATGTGATCGAGCTCGAGGTCCCGCCGCTGCGCGAACGTCGTGAGGACATCGGATTGCTCGCCTCGTACTTCCTCGAGCGTGCGACCCGGCGACTCGGGAGGTCCGCGCTGAGGTTCTCGCCCGAGACGATGGCATTGCTCGAGCGCTACGACTATCCCGGCAACGTGCGCGAGTTGGAGAACGCGATGGAGCACGTGGCCGCTCTGGCGGAGCGCGAGATCATCACGCCCCACGACCTGCCCGGTTCGATCCGGTCGCCACGACTTCTGACACGAGCGGCCGACGGATCCGTGCCGGCTGCCCCCACCCTGGTGCCCGCGTCGGCAGCCGTGACCCGCGCGCTCTCCGAAGCGCAGGCTCGTCGTGACGAACGCTCGCTCGATCAGGTGACGCGTGACCACGTGCTGCGGGTGCTCGAGCGCCATCATCAGAACGCTGCCGCCGCCTCGCGACAGCTCGGGATCTCGAGGACGACCCTGTGGCGGATGCTCAAGCGTTGGGGGGTTCCGCGACCGGGTGGCCGAGCGTGAGCGAGGCGACACCGCGGCGCGAGCAGGAAGACGCGTATCGAGCCGAGTTCGAGGCGACGGCGATCCGCAGCGAAGAGCGCGACGGCAAGCCCTGGGTGCTGCTCGCTGAGTCCTGGTTCTACCCTGAGAGCGGAGGACAACTCGCCGATCGCGGCTCCATCGGGGCTGCGAGGGTCGATGACGTCCAACAGGATGCGCACGGCCGCGTCTGGCACCGCACCGACCGGGATCCGGGCACCGGAGGGTGTTCGGCGCGCATCGATTGGTCGCGACGATTCGACCACATGCAGCAGCACACGGGGCAACATGTGCTCTCGGCCGCGTTCGAGCGCGAGGCGAAGGCTCCGACGCTCTCCAGCACCCTGGGCGCCGAGCGCTCGGTCATCGAGGTCGGACTCGCCGAGGCGGATTGGCGACTCGTGGAGCGCATCGAGCGAGCAGCGAATCAAGTGGTCTGGGAGGACCGCGTCCTCGAGCAGCACTGGACCGATCGCGAGCACGTCGGGCGCTTCGCGCTGAGGAAGCCGCCGCAGATCGATGGCCGCATCCGGATCATCGAGATCCCCGACTGGGATCTCTCGGCGTGCGGCGGGACGCATACGCGGCGAACGGGGGAGGTCGGTGCGATCAAGGTGGTCGGATGGGAGCGTGTCCGGGGCAATCTGCGATTCTCGTTCCAGTGTGGCCGGCGTGCGCTCGAGGACCACGCTTGGAGGACCGAGGCGATGATCGAATCGGCGCGGCGGCGGACCCTTCGCGACCGCGAGTTGATCGCCCATCTGGAGCGCGCTTGCGAGGAACGTGATCTCCTTCGCAAGCGCCTGACCGAACTCGAGCGCCTGGCGATGGCGCAGGAGGCGCGCCGCCTCGTGGGCGATGCCGCGCTCGGTGTGGCCGTGCTCGCCGAGGAACGGTCGCGCGACGATGCGCGCCAGTTCGCGCTGCTGGCGCTCGAGGCCGGGGCCCCCTGGGTGGTCTCGGGGACGCTCGCACCCGAGCCCTCGCTGGTCGTGGTCGCTGCGCCCAAGCCGGGGTCGGATCTGCGTTCGATGCTCCCGGAATTGCTCGCCCGTGCACGCGGCAAGGGCGGCGGCAGTCCCGTCCTCCTCACGATCGCCCCGGCCGATGCGGAGGCCGCGCGCGAGGCGCACGCACTCGCCGTGCAGCGACTCACGGCAGTCTGAGGCGGGGAATCGAATCGGCGTCCCCCTGTAGGGGGACGCCGTCGGCTCGTCTCGAGAGGCCGCTTGCGCGGCCCGGCTACTTCTTGTGGGCGGGTGCCTTCGGGCGTGCGGCCGCCTTGGGCTTCGTACGAGGCACCGCCGCCGCGATCGTGGCGGTCTTGGGCTTGGCCGCAGCCACCGGCTTGTTGGGGACCGCGCGGGAGGGCGTCGCCTTCGACAGCGTGCTCTTCGCCAACGCGCTCTTCACGCCCGACTGCCGCGCCGACGTCAGCTTCGAACCGGAGGAGCGACCCGAGCCTGGCCGCACGGATGAGACGCGCGACGTGCTGTTGCTGCCCGGCATGCGGCCCGCCAGATAGGGATTTCGGCTCGCAGCCGTGCGCTTGGCTCGGATGTGCTCATCGTCGTAGATCGGGGCCTGAGGCACGTCCTGGGGCTTGCGCTCGTACTTGAAGTCGGGGAGGCGCACACGCGGGATCGCCCGGCCGATGAAGCGCTCGATGCCAGCGAGGTGGCGCTGCTCCTCGGGGGCCATCAGCGTGAATGCGTCGCCTTGGGCGTCCGGACGGCCGGTGCGCATGATGCGCTGCTGGTAGTCCTCGGGCGAGGGCGGGACATCGAAGTTCACGACATGCACGACACCGCCGAGGTCGAGGCCCCGAGCCGACTGATCGGTGGTCACGACGATCTGCATCCGGCCACGCCGCAGGTCGTCCATCGCGCGCTCGCGCTCGGTCTGGTTCTTGCGCTCGTGCAGTGTGGTGACGGCGTAGCCACGGCGCTCCAACTGGCGCGCGAGCCGGTCGGCCCCTTCGCGCTGGCGAGCGAACACGATCGTGCTGCGGACCTCGCCCGAACTCGAGAGCAGGCGGTCGAGCAGGTCGATCTTGAGGTGCATGTGCACCGGATAGATGGCGTGTGTGATTCCCGCTGCAGGCTGAGGCGACGTCAGATCGACGCGCACCGGTTCGATCAGCGCTTCCTTGCCGAGGCGATTCAACTCGGCGGGCATGGTGGCCGAGAAGAGCAGCGTCTGACGCGTCTCGGGGAGCAGCTTGAGGAGCTTGCGGATGTCCGGGGCCTGGCCCATGTCGACCATGCGGTCGGCATCGTCAAGCACGAAGATCTCGAGGTCCTCGAGCTCGATCGCGCGCCGTGCCTCCAACTCGAGAAGCCGATCCACGGTGCAGATGAGCACATCGACACCGGGTTCCCGCAGGATCCGCTCCTGCGCAGCCAGGGGTGCCCCCGTGTGGGCGACCGCGATCCGGAGTTCCGTGTGGCGTGCGAACTCGCGCGCCTGCTCCTCGACCTGGGTCACATGCTGCGGGGTGGGCTCGAGGATGATCGCGCGTAGCTTGGGGGTGCCGTCCATCAGTCGCGAGAAAGCCGGGAGGAGGAACGCGCCGGTCTTGCCGCTGCCACTCGGCGCATTGCCGATGAGGTCGTTCCCCTGGAGGATGACCGGGATGGCTTTGGTCTGGATCGCGGTTGGGTCGGTCAGGCCGATGGCTTTCAGCGCCTGGAGTATTGGCGCAGGCAGGCCCAGGGTGGTGAACATCTGTCGGGAGTCTCCTCGGGTCCATGGCACGCGCGCGCGGCGCGCGGCGGTCCCCGTAGTGAATGGGAACACCGCACGTTACGGGGCCGAGGGGGGGCGGTTCAATGACGAAACGCTCCCTGTCGTGAACCTGTCCTCTGTTCCGGAGTCGTCAACCTCGCTTGCGGCCGCTGCTTGCGGCGGAAACGGGCTTCAGGCGCTGGCAATGTGGGCAGAAGAAGGTGGCGCGGCCGGCTTGGACGAATCGTCGGATGGGCTGGGCACAGATGCGGCAAGGCTCGCCGAGTCGGTCGTAGACGAGCAACTGCTCCCCGTACTCGCCCGGCTCGTTCCAGACCGAACGGAAAGTGGAGAACGTGGTCCCCATGCGATCGATGGAGTCCTGGAGGACGAGAAGCGTCTCGTGTGCGATTCGTTCCCACTCGGCCGGCCCGAGATCCCGGGCGAGTCGTCTCGGATCGATCGACGCGCGGAAGAGGATCTCGCTCACGTAGATGTTCCCGAGTCCGGCGATCCTGCTCTGATCGAGCAGGAACGACTTGATCGGCGTACGAGAGGCGCGACCCGAGTCGTGCAGTCGACTTCCGGTGACAGGCTGTGCGATCGGGTCCGGGCCGAGGCGTCGAAGCGAGGGGTCTCGTTCCAGCCCTCCCGCTGCGACCACTCGGAGCATGCCGAAGCGGCGAGGGTCCTGGTAGTCGAGTCGCGACCCATCTGAGAACGTGAGCCGCAGGTGCAGGTGCCCGAGTCCGCGATGGACATCGGGGCCTTCGGGCGATGCGAGCCACCGGCCACTCATCCCGAGGTGGGAGAGGAGCGTGCGGCCATCCTCGAAGTCGAGCAGGAGGAACTTGCCGACGCGCCTCGGCGATCCGAACGTCGCGCCGCGGAGCGCGCGCGGCAATCCGACGAGCGACTCGGTGCGCAGTGGGTGCTGCGACACGCGGGCTCGTGAGATGGTGCGGCCGCGGAGCACGGGGTCCAGCATCCTGCGCACGGTCTCGACTTCGGGCAGCTCGGGCATGGGAGGCAGCGTTCCCAGTCGTGCCTCCCGGGTCAAGCCGGCCTTGCCGCTCGCGCGAGCGCCGTGGCATTCTGAAGCCCACGCGCCGAACCCTCTCACCCACGGGACGACATGGACGATCGCGCCCGCTTCGAGGAATTCGCGCAGCTCGCGACTGAGCAGCGCAATCCACGCACGATGGACCTCGACACGCTCGGGGTCCCGGAGTTGTTGGCGCGCATCCACGCCGAGGACCGTACGGTCCCCGAGGCGGTGGGTCGCGAACTCCCCGCGATCGCGCAGGCCGTGGAGCTCGTCGTGCGATCGTTCCGGCACGGTGGCCGCCTGATCTACGTCGGCGCCGGAACGAGTGGGCGACTCGGCGTGCTCGACTCCTCGGAGTGTCCGCCCACGTTCGGCTCCGACCCGGAGCAGGTCGTGGGGGTGATCGCGGGCGGCTACACCGCCGTCGTGCGCGCCGTCGAGGGAGCCGAGGATCGGCGCGACGAGGGTGAGAAGGCCATGGAGGATCTCCAGGTGGGCCCCGACGACACGGTGGTGGGCATCGCGGCCAGCCGTCGAACCCCCTATGTCGTCGCGGCGATCGAGCGCGCGCGTTCACGAGGTGCCAGCACGGTCTACGTCACGTGCACCCCACGCGAGGAGTTCCAGCTCGCAGTCGATGTCGCGATCTGTCCCGTCGTCGGTCCCGAAGTGCTGATGGGTTCGACCCGGATGAAGGCCGGCACGGCCCAGAAGCTCGTGCTCAACATGATCAGCACCGCCGCCTTCCTGCGCACGGGCAAGGCCTACGAGAACATGATGGTGGACCTCCGGGCGACCAGTCAGAAGCTGGTGGAACGCAGCCGACGCACGGTGATGACCGTGACGGGGGTGGACTACGACACCGCCGGCCGTGCGATCGAAGCGGCGGACAAGAGCGTCAAGGTCGCCATCGTCATGTTGAAGTGTGATTGCTCGCGCGAGGAGGCCGAGCGACGGCTGGCCACGGCGGACGGGTTCGTCCGACGAGCGCTCACTTCGGAATCCGGAGGCATCGTCGGATGAGACGATCGGTTGCACGGGCCCTCGCGCTCGCACTCCTTGCGACACTGGGCTCATGCGCCCCCAAGGCGAAGCCCGAAGTCGTCTTCTGGCAGTTCTGGCCACTCGACGTCATTCAGCCCATCGTGGATCGCTTCGAGGCCGAGAATCCCGGGATCGACGTGCGTGTCGAACAACTGACGTGGGACAGCGGCAAGGACAAGATCACCGCGGCCATCGCCGCCGGACGTCCACCGGATCTCTGCGAACTCGGCAGCACCTACATGCCGCGATTCCTCGAGGCCGGAGCGCTGTCGGACTGGAGCGCCGGCGTGGCCGATCTGCGCGACTCGCTTCGCGGCTGGGACATGTGCCGCATCGGCGATGCCATCTATGGAGTGCCATGGGTGCTCGGGACGCGCGCGCTCTTCTACAACAAGATGCTCTTCGCGCGAGCCGGTCTCGATTCCTCGAGAGGGCCGGAGACCTGGTCTGAGGTGCTCGATGCAGCGGCGCGCATCCAGCGACTGAGTGGTGGTGTGCACGGCTATGGCGTCTCACTCAACGATCGTCAGAAGCTGTTCAAGAAGTTCATGCCTTACGCATGGGGCAATGGCGGTGAAGTGCTGTCGCCCGGCCTCGACTCCTCACGTTTCGGAAGCACCGAGAATCTCGAGGCGCTGGAGTTCTATCTCTCGCTGCGCAAGCTCGGGATGACCGGATTGCAGGACGAGCTCGACAAGGAGTTCCGCGAGGGCCGACTCGGCATGCAGATCTCGGGTGCCTGGCTGCTCAAGCAGATTCCACGCGATGCGCCCGCTCTGCGCTACGGAGTCGCGCTTGTGCCGCGCCCGGCGATGGACCGAGGCCAGCACGCTTCGTTCGCAGGTGGGGAGGTGCTCGTGTCATTCAAGGCGTCGGCCCGCAAGGAGGACGCGCTTCGCCTCGCGAGGTTCCTCGTCCGCTCCGAGAACGCACTCGCGCTCGCGATGAGCGCACAGAGCGTCCAGCCGGCGACCGTGGGCGCCGACACGTCGGCGTTCTACCGCGAGCATGGCGCTCAGGCGACGATGATCCGGCAGTTCGCCTCGGCTCGATTCACGCCCAATCATCCGCGATGGGATGAGATGGAGGAGGCGATCGAGGAGGAGATCGAGCAGGCACTGTTCGATCGCAAGACCGCGAAGCAGGCGATCGCGGACGCTCACGGGCGCCTGACCGCGCTACTCGGACGCTAGGCGGCGCGTGCGGACCCACTCTCGAGCGACTTCCTGGGGCCTCCTGTCGCCATGGGTGATCGCGTTCGGGTTGTTCGGAGTGTTCCCCTTCGGCTTCTCGCTGTTGGCTTCGTTCACCGACTACTCGCCCCTTCGCGGGAGTGAGTGGTCGTGGGTGGGGCTCGAGCATTACGGGCGAGCACTCGCGGATCGCGAACTCTGGGGCGCTCTCCGCAACACCGCGTTCTTCGTCGTGGGCACGATCCCCTTCACGACCGCTGCGGCGCTCGGCCTCGCACTTGCGGTGCAGCCGGCTTTCCGCGGACGGACCCTGTTCCGCGTCGGGTTCTTCCTCCCCAGCGTCGTCTCCGTCGTGGTTCTCTCGCTGGTGTTCAAAGGGCTGTACGCGACGAACGGATCGCTGAACGCTGCGCTCGCGGCGTTCGGACTGCCGACGCCCGCCTGGCTTCAGGATCCGGCCACCGCGTTGTTGGCGATCATGGCGATGGATGTGTGGGCGGCGTGCGGCTACTACATGCTCATCTTCCTCGCGGGGCTCGAGTCGATTCCCGAGGAATTGCATGACGCCGCCAAACTGGATGGCGCCAGTGCCTGGACGCGATTCACTCACATCACGCTGCCGCTCCTGCGGCCGACGCTGCTGTTCGTGATCGTCGTCAACACGATCCGCAGCCTGCAGGTCTTCGCCGAGATCTTCGTGATGACACGCGGCGGGCCGCTCGGTTCGACGACGACCGTGGTTTTCCATCTGTACGAGCAGGCCTTCGGCCGCTTCGAGCTCGGCTACGCGAGCGCGATCGCCTGGCTGCTGTTCCTTCTCTCGATGGGTCTTGCGTGGGTCCAGATGCGACTGTTGGCCGAGCGCGAGGAGGGCGCGCGGTGAGTGCCGACGCGATCGATCCGGCCCATGCCCCGCCGCCGCCCTGGTCGAAGAGCATCCGACGATGGCTGTGGCTGACGCCGCTCCTCGCGACGATGTTGCTGCCGTTCGTGTGGATGGTGATGGTGTCCCTCGTCCCCCAGGCCGGCGACTCGCTGGCGCGCGCACTTCGGGGGCCGTGGGATCTCTCGCAATATCGCACCCTGTTCGCCTCGGCGGGTGTGAGTCGGTACCTGTTCAACAGCGCGGTCGTGGCGGTGGCGGTGGTCGCGCTCAACGTCACGACAGCGGCGATGGTGGGCTATGTGCTCGGACGTCGCCGCGTCCCCGGGGAGCGCTGGTGGACGCTCGGGATCGTCGCGACGCTGATGGTGCCCAAGCAGACGCTCATGATCCCGCTCTACCTGGTGCTTGCCCGATTCGGCTGGCTCGATACTTACGCCGCCCTCATCCTGCCGTTCGCAGTGGATGCGTTCAGTATCTTCCTGGTGCGTCAGTATGTGGCGCAGCTCCCGCTCGAGTTCGAGGAGGCGGCGCGAGTCGATGGTGCTTCCGACTGGCAGATCTTCCGCGAGATCGCGCTCCCGCTGCTGCGCCCGGTGCTGGCGGTCGTCGCCATCCAGTCCTTCCTCACGAACTGGAACTCGTTCCTCTTCCCGCTCGTGTTCATCGATTCGGACCGGATGCGAACACTCCCCGTGGGTCTGGCGCTCCTCTCGCAGACCGAGCACAGTGTGGATTGGGGGGTCCTGATGGCAGGTTCGACGATCGCATCGCTGCCGGTTCTCGCCGTGTTCATCCTCTTCCAGCGCCGCATCCTCGCCGGGATGATGGCAGGGAGCGGCAAGTGAGCGCCGTTGCTCGCGCCCCGAGGCCCGGTTCGCGCATCGTCGGGCTGATGACCGGCACGAGCGCAGATGCCGTCGACGCGATCCTCGTCGACTTCCACGGCGCCGGGCTGGAGGCGACTCACGAGGTGATCGCCTATCGCGAGACGCCGCTTCCCGACACCCTGCGTCGCGAGGTCCTCGAGCTGGCCGCCGCCGATCGCTGGGAGCCCGAGCGCATGATGCGTCTCGATGCCGACCTCGGTGAGTGCTACGCCGAGTCCGTTCGGGAACTCCTGAGCGGGGCATCGGTGGCACCGGGCAGTGTCGATGCGATCGGGATGCATGGCCAGACGTTGAGGCATCTGCCGAGGTCGAAGACGTCGTCGGGAGCGCTCACGTGGCAGGCGGGCTCGGCCCCGATCCTCGCGGAGCGAACGGGCCTGCGCGTGGTCTCCGACTTCCGTCGCCGCGATGCCGCCGCGGGAGGGGAGGGAGCGCCGCTCGTGCCGATCGCGGACTGGTGGTGTTTCCGCTCCGACCGGCAATCGCGCGTGCTCTTGAACCTGGGTGGCATGGCCAACGTGACGCACCTGCCTGCCGGCGGAGGTCTCGATCTCGTGAGGGCATTCGACACAGGTCCGGGCAATGCCGTGCTCGACGCGCTCATCTCGCTGTCGACTGCCGGACTGGCGCGCCACGACGATGGCGGCCGCATGGCGATGAACGGCCGGGTCCACGAGGGATTGTTGAGCGAACTCCTGTCGGACCCCTTCTTCATGATCGCGCCGCCGCGTTCGACCGGGCGCGAGCACTTCGGGGAGCCGTATGCGATCCACGTGCAGCGTATCGCCGAGGACCTGGGGCTCTCCATCGCGGACACGCTCGCGACTGCGACCGAGCTGACGGCGGCATCGGTCGTCGATGCGATCGAGCGATTCCTGAGGCCGCAGGGCGGAGTCGATGCGGTGTATGTGAGCGGCGGGGGCGTGCGGAACGCGTGCCTCATGCTGGCCCTCCGGCGCCGACTCGACGGCACGCCAATCGACCGGGTTGACGTGCTGGGGGTCGATGCGTCATCCAAGGAGGCTCTCGCCTTCGCTCTGCTCGCGCATCTGACGCTGGCTGGCGAAGCGGGGAACGTGCCGGGTGCGACCGGTGCACGGCGACGTGTCGTCTTGGGCACCGTCACACCCGGTGCGATCCAAGACCAAGGAGACTGACTTGCGAGTATCGATCCCGATCGTCCTGCTGTTGGCCAGTCTCAGTGGCTCGTGTGCTCCTCGCCTGACACCCACTCCGTCGAGCGCTCCACCTCCGTCACTTCCGGCCGCCGATGCCCCCATCCTGACGCAGCCTCCGGCCGACGTGCCGCCTCCGCCTCCGCCCTCGTCCACGCCCCTCGTGCTCGAACGTGAGCCGGAGTTCGATATCGGGCTCGCGATCGACCAGGACAGCGTCCGACTCGAGCCCGCCGGGTCGGTCACCCTTCGTTGGCGTGCGCCGGGCGGCGGTGAAACCTCCGCACGCACAGCCGCTGCCATCGGGATCCGCGCGTCGGGCGCGCAGATCCTCGTCACTCCACTCGATCACTCCCGTGCCGTGCCGCTTGCGGTTCTCGAGGGATCCGACACGCTATGGGTGGGGGAGCCCGCGGACGCTCGGGGTGGAACGACGATGGGCTGGAACGGCAAGCGATGGCGGGGTCGCTTCAAGGTCTTCCTCTCGCCGCGAGGCAAGTTGACCGTGGCGACCCGTGTCGGGCTCGAGACGTACCTGCTCGGGGTCGTGCCCGCCGAGATCGGGGCTCTCTCGGATTCCCTGGTCGAGGCTGGCAGGGCCCAGGCGATCGCTGCGCGAAGTTACTCCCTCTTCTACCGCGGACGCCGTGCCGCGGAGGGGTTCGATCTCCACTCCTCGGTCGAGGATCAGGTCTACGGTCACGTCGGATTCGAACGGCCGCTGGCGACTCGGTGCGTCGAGAGCACAAGGGCCGAGGTCGCCCTCTCGGGCGGCCAGCCGATCCGGGCCAACTACAGTTCGACCTGCGGGGGCATCTCGGCCGAGGCTTGGGAGGCTTGGCCGACGGAGCCGAGGGACTATCTGCGGAGCCGCCGCGATGTCGGGGTCGGGCTGGGGGACCAATGCCGGAGTTCGAGTCACCACCGCTGGCGAGAGGAGTGGTCGGCGAGCGAGTTCGCGGCGAATCTGGCCCGCTACGGCGCGGAGCAGGGCGTGCGGCTCCCTCCGAAGGGCGTGGGTGAGGTGCTCGACGTGCGGGTCGACTCGCGATCGCGCTCCGGGCGGGTCTGGCGACTCACCGTGACGACCAGCACCGGTGTGATAGTCGTCCATGCGCACCGGCTTCGTCAGGTGTTGCGCCGAGGCGGGAATGCCTCGGCGATCCTGCGTTCCACTCTGATCAAGCTGGACACGAAGCGCGATCGTCTGGGCCGGGTCGTTGGGGTCGTTGTGAGTGGAGCCGGCAATGGGCATGGCGTCGGTCTCTGCCAGACGGGGGCGCTCGCGATGGCTCGCGGTGGAGCGGCGGGTGAGGCGATCCTCGAGCACTATTACGCCGGGGTCCTCATCCAGGCGATGTACTGACCGGGGGGCGCGATCGGCCCTGGCCGATCGGGTGCGAGCCGGTTCACCGCGGGTCGCTTTTGACACGGCTCCCAGCGCTGGCTATCTTGCCCCGGCTCTCGGCGCACCGGTTCACCGGGGTCTCGGGAGTGAGCGGGGTTGTAGTTCAGTTGGTTAGAACGCCTGCCTGTCACGCAGGAGGTCGCGGGTTCGAGTCCCGTCAACCCCGCCATCCCCTTTTCCGGCCGCTCCGGCGGCTGTCGAGAGGCGGGGGCGGCCCCCAGCCGGTCCCACCCCGATTTCCGGGATTGACCCGAAGCGGGCCGTGCCTATACTGCCGCTCGCAAATCGCTGTGCAGTGGCCCGCGGTCGACGCGGCGCCCGGTCGACGTGTCTCGCGTGCTTTCGTGCACGCTGAACTCCATGGACGCGATTCGCGTCCGGCACCGTTCCGAGGTGGATATGATCCGCAAGAAGGGCGAAGAAGACGATCTCAGCAAGTTCGGTGACGAGGACGAGGTCGAGGACTACGAGGAAGAGGATCTCGACGATGATCTCGACGACGAGGATGACCTCGACGACGAGTTCGACGACGAGGACTCGGAGTTCGACAGTGACTTCGAGAAGGATGACGACTTCGTCGAGGATGATGGCGATTTCGGGAATCTGGCGGATCACGACGAGTGAGTCCGCCGTGACGACGATCGAGGGCCCTGGCTGGTGACCCGGCCAGGGCCCTTCGCTCTCTCTGGCGACTAAGGAGTTCCGCTGTGCGACCTGACTATCCGACGGGCTTGGCCCACAACTTCGCAGGCCTCGAGGACGAGTACGCCTCGTTCGAATCGAGCCGAGTCGCTGTGCTTCCCGTGCCCTACGACTTCAGCGTCTCGTATCAGAGCGGCACACGTTGGGGCCCGTCCGCGATCCTCACCGCCTCGCGCAACATGGAGGTGTGGGACGATGAACTCGGCGCCACCTACCGTTGCGGGATCCACACGCTTCCCGAGTTGGAGCCCACATCGGAAGGGCCCGGCGAGCAAGTGCGGCGCGTCGAGCAAGCCGTCGACTGGGTGCTGTCGAAGGGCAAGCTCCCGGCCATGCTGGGCGGCGAGCACAGCATCTCGGCCGGAGCGGTTCGGGCGATTCTGAAGAATCATCCCAAGGCGAGCGTGCTGCAGATCGACGCGCACGCGGACATGCGCGATCGCTATCTCGATTCCCCGGACAGCCACGCCTGCGTGATGCGCCGGATCCGTGAGATCTGCCCCGCCGCCTCCGTCGGGATCCGCTCGCTGTCCGAAGAGGAGGCTGACCACCTGCGCGTGAACCCAGCCCCGGTGTGGAGCACGCGGCGCTTCCGAGCGCTGAAGGGTGATTGGTCGTCGATCCTCGCGTCGCTCACCGACGAGGTCTTCATCACCTTCGACCTCGATGGTCTGGACCCTGCCTGCCTCCCCGGTACCGGGACTCCCGAGCCGGGCGGCCTGGATTGGTTCGAGGCCAGCGATTTGATCGGGGCTGTGGCTGACGCTAAGCGGATCGTCGGATTCGATGTCGTCGAGTTGGCACCGCTTCCCGGGAACGTCGCGTCCGACTTCCTCGCTGCTCGCATGACCTATCGGATGATCGGCCACATGATGCGCAGTCAGGGTTGGAGGCCGTCATGAGTCGCGAGCCTGCGAAGATCTCGCTGCGTTCCGGCGAGGACCGTCGAGTCCGAGGCGGACACCCTTGGGTGTTCAGCAACGAGATCGCCAGCTACGAAGGGGCGTTCGAGGATGGCGACGTCCTCGATGTGCTCGACTCGCGTGGTGCATTCCTCGGTCGGGCCTACGTCAATCGGCACAGTCTCATCGCCGCACGAGTTCTGACGCGCGGTCGGGATCCGATCGACACGGCGTTCTTCGTGCGCCGATTCGAACGCGCGAAGCGGCTTCGCGAGGGCGTCTATCCGGGCGAACAAGCCGTGCGCCTGGTCTACGGCGAGTCCGACCAGTTGCCCGGTCTCATCATCGACCGATACGGCGATGTGCTCTCGGTCCAGGTTCTGACGCGCGGGATGGAGAGCCAGGCGGTCGCGATCCGTGAGGCCATCACGCAGGTCTGGGCTCCCAAGGGAGTACTGCGGCTGGCGGACTCGCCCCTGCGCGCGCTCGAGGGCCTTCCGCTCGAGCGATGCGTCTGGTGGGGAGAGGTGCCCGAACGGGTGCCGGTGAGGATCGGCGGATTCGATTTGGAACTCGACCTGATGCACGGGCAGAAGACCGGGTCGTTCCTGGACCAGCGAGAGAACCGTCGGTCGGCCGAGTCGCGTGCCAAGGGGCGGCGTGCCCTGGACGCGTTCTGTTACCAGGGCGAGTGGGCGATGCACCTGGCGCGCGGTGGGGCGACATCGGTGCTCGCGCTCGACTCGAGCGAGCCGGCGCTCGCGTTGGGACGCGCGCATGCCGAGCGCAATGGCCTCGCGGATCGTATCGAGTTCCTCCGGGAGGATGCGTTCAAGGCGCTGCGGCGATTGGAGTCGGCGGGCGAGCGGTTCGGCCTGATCGTTCTCGACCCCCCGGCGATGATCAAGTCGCGCCGCCATACGGCCGCGGGCGCCAAGGCCTATCGGGATCTGAACCGCGCCGCGATGTCCATTCTCGAGGAGGAGGGTCTGCTCATCACGTGCTCCTGTAGCCACCACCTCGATGATGCGATGTTCCGGCAGGTGCTACTCGAGTCGGCGCGTCAGGCCAAGCGCCCGATGCGCGTGCTGGAGTGGGCCGGCGAGGCTCCCGATCATCCGCAGTTGCTCGCGGTCCCGGAGACGCACTACCTCAAGTGCGCAGTGCTCCAGGCGCTCTGATCGATCATCCCTTACGGGACTCGTCGAGAAAATTCATCCGCAGGTCGGTCAGGACCTGGGTGAGCACACGCGCCTCGTCGGGCTCGAGGTTGCCGCGGGTCCGCGACTCGATGGCGGCCAGCGTGTCGATGGCGGTCCGCGCGCCTTCCAGATTGCGCTCGATGCGCCCGCTCATCGGGTTGAGCAGCTTCCCGAGCCCCATCATGGCGGTTTGCTGGAGTCCCAGCACCAACTGCAGGAACAGCGCCGCCTCGCGACCTCGATCCGGGGTCAATTCGTTCATCGGGGGTCCTCCTCCTGGCCGTGAGCCAGACGTTTGGCCTCGTCCCATAACTGGTCCATCTCCTCGAGCGTCGCGTCACGAGGTGTTCGCCCCTGCTCACCCAGTCGCTGCTCGACGTGCAGGAACCGATCCCGGAAGCGCTTCGTCGCCATTCGGAGTTCGCGCTCGGGATCGATCTTCAGGTGTCGAGAGAGATTGACGGTCGCGAAGAGCAGATCGCCGATCTCGGATGCCGTGTGGCGCGCATCCGGTGAGGCTCGGTGCAGGGCCTGATCGATCTCCTCGACCTCCTCGCGCACCTTCGCCAGCGGCCCTTCCGAGTCGGGCCAATCGAAACCCACCGCGGCCGCCTTCTCCTGGACACGGAACGAGGCGACCAGTGCAGGAAGGGCCTTCGGGATCTCGCCGATCAGGGAAGCGGGCTCGGCGCGACCTGCCTTCTCGGCCTTCTTGATCTCCTGCCACTGCTGGAACGCGGACTCCCCGTCCTGCAGCCGCTTGTCCCCATAGACGTGCGGGTGACGCCGAACCAGCTTGTCGGAGGCACGATCGAGCGCCGCCGCGATGCCGACACCCCATCGCTCTTCGCTGAGTTCCAGGCAGAAGAGCGCGAGGAACAGGAGATCGCCCAACTCCTCGATCGTGTCGTCCTGGCTCCCGCTGCCGATCGCGTCGACCGATTCGGCCGCTTCCTCCGTGAGGTAAGGCGTCATGGTCTCGAGCGTTTGCTCGCGGTCCCATGGGCAGCCATCAGGGCCGCGGAGGCGGCGACACACGGACAGGAGACGTGCGAAGGCTTCGAGCTCGGCGTCGGTCATGGCTGTGCGATTCGCTTGGAAGCGGAGGAGCGCATTATCAGGCGGAGGTAGCTTCGACCGGACGGGACGCGCGACGACGTCGGATCGATCGCATCATCAGCACGATCCCGACGATCATGAGCCCGAGCGCCACGAGCGGGGCGAGAATGGCAAGGAGCGAGAGCGTGAGCGCCACGGCATCCTCGATGAACGAGAGAATGGGATTCGCCGCGCCCAAAGTGGTCACCGAACTGCCGAGTCGCACCTTCGATTTCGTGGCATGGATTCCCAGCGCGCCAGCGCCGAGGACCAGTGCGGCCACCACTCCGACTGCGGGATGCACACCCGCGAAACCTGCCCACGCAGCCAGCGCCGCGGCGGCCGGGCGGATGAAGGTCGAGATGGCATCGAGCAGGTGATCGAGAGCGGGGACCTTGTCAGCGAGCAATTCCAGCACGGTGGCGGTCGTCAGTGCCAGGATCGCGGCATCGCTCGCGATCCAGTGGATCGAATCGTCGAGTTGGAGGAGGCCCAGCTTCGCGCCCGCGGCCATCGCCAGCAGCGGCAGGAACGCCCTGAGCCCACATGCGGCCGCGATGGCAGTTCCGGCCACCGCTGCCAGCACGAAGGGGAGCCACGACGAGAGATCCACCGCGTTCATTCGAGTCCTCCGAAGCACGGATTGCGCCCGCGCGCGCAGGGTCGCTATCCTCGCACGTTCGCGGCCAGCCTGAGCCGCGCAGTCTACGCCAACGCGGAGCCTTCGTCGTGCCGATGCCGATCTCCACCTGGGTCGAAGTCGACCTCGATCGCTTCGCCCGGAATCTCGAGCGCCTCCGCGAACTCGCGGGCCAGGAGCGCGAGCTCCTGCTGGTGGCGAAAGCCGATGCCTACGGCCACGGCGCGGTCGAGATGGCGCGAGCGGCCGAAGCGATCGGCGTCTCACGTTTCGGCGTCGCGACGTTGCACGAGGGATTGCAGCTGCACACCGCTGCGCGCACACGTTCGATCATCGTCCTCTCGCCACTGCTTCCGGCCGAGGTGGAGGAGGCTGTCGAGCACGGACTCGAGCCGACGCTTCCGGATCTCGTGCTCGCGCGGGCCGTCTCAGCGGCCGCCGATCGGATCGGTCGGCCGACCCGTGTCCATGTCGAGGTGGATACCGGCATGGGGCGCACGGGGATCCGCGAAGATGAGGTCGTGCCCTTCTTGCAGACGCTCTCGCAGTTGCCGGGGCTGCGGCTGGCTAGCCTCTACACGCACTTCCCGGACGCGGATAGTGAGGATCTCTCGTTCGCACGCGGCCAGATCGAGCGATTCGCTCGATTGCTGGAACATCTCGATCGCTTGGGGCTCAGGCCGCCACGGGTTCACGCCGCGAACAGCGCGGGGTTCCTCAATCTCCCGGAAGCGCGGCTCGACTGGTCACGGTTGGGATTGAGTGCCTATGGGGTCCACCCGCAACGAGACGAGTCCGCTCTGACGCTGGAGCCGGTGATGTCGCTTCGGAGCCGCGTGGTGCAACTGCGCTCCATGCCCGCCGACACGCCGATCAGTTACTCACGCACGTACGTCACGCGAAGGCCGACGCGAATCGGGGTGGTACCGGTCGGCTATGGTCATGGGTACTCTTGGCTGCTCTCCGGGCGCGGCCGCATGCTCGTGGGGGGACGCAGTGCACCGATCCTGGGGCGAGTGACGATGGACCTCACGATGATCGATCTGACCGACCATGGCCACGTGGCCATCGGCGACGAAGTCGTCCTTTTCGGGGAGCAGGGCACCGAGGTCCTGCCCATCGAGGAAGTCGCCAGCGGCAGTGAGACGCTTCCCTACGAGGTCCTTTGCACGATCGGCAAGCGAGTCACTCGGCTCTATCTTCAGGGCGGCGACGCGGTCCGGATGTCGACCCTCGTGGGTGAGCGAGAATCCTGGACGCGAGCCGCATCGCACTACGTGCGCGCGCGCGCGCTCACCACTTCGGCGAGGAGCTGACGATTGCGCGTATTCCTGATCGTGCTGGATGGAGTGGGCATCGGCGAGTTGCCGGATGCGGGTGACTACGGGGACCGCGGCAGCCACACTCTGCTGCACGTGGCCGAAGCGGCTGGAGGACTCGAGGTGCCGGTGCTCGAGCGCCTGGGGCTGGGTTCGCTCGAGAAGCTGCCGGGCGTTCGCCGCCTCTCGGACCCCGAGGGCGCGCGGGCCATTCTGGCGCAGCGGTCGGCGGGCAAGGACAGTACGACGGGACACTGGGAGCTGATGGGGCTCACACTTGCGCAGCCTTTCCCGACCTATCCGAAGGGCTTCCCCGAAGCGCTGCTCGATCGCTGGAGCGAGCGTGTGGAGAGGGGGTGGCAGTTCAACGGCACGGCTTCCGGGACCGAGATCGTGCAGCGACTGGGCGAGGCCCATCAACGCACGGGTGACTTCATCGTCTACACCTCCGCCGACTCCGTGTTCCAGGTGGCGGCGCACGAGGACACGGTTCCACTCGAGGAGCTCTACCGTGCTTGCCGGACGGCGCGTGAGATCCTGAGCGGCGAGCATGCCGTTGGACGCGTGATCGCGAGACCTTTCAAGGGCGTTCCCGGCCAGTACGAACGCACGACGAACCGCCGCGACTTCTCGCTTCTCCCACCGGATCGGACCACGCTCGACTTGCTTCAGCAGGCCGGTCGTCGCACGGTGACGGTCGGCAAGGTGGACGACCTGTTCGCCGGGCGCGGCGTCTCGGACGCCATCCACACGAAGGATAACGACGAGGGGCAGCAGGTGCTGCTCGATCTCGTCCGCCGCCCGGGGGAGGGGCTCGTGTTCGCCAACCTCGTCGACTTCGACTCGTTGTACGGCCATCGGAACGACCCGATCGGGTTCGCTCGTGCGCTCGCACAGTTCGATCCGGTGCTCGGGGAGTTGATAGGACATCTCCGATCGGACGAACTGGTGATGGTGACTGCGGACCATGGCAATGACCCGACCACGCCGAGCACGGATCACTCGCGTGAGCACGTGCCATTGCTGATCGCCGGCCCGAGAGTCAGCCGAGGTGCCGATCTCGGACGCCGCGAGACTTTCGCGGATGTCGGGGCCACGATCGCTGCGCTGCTGGATGTATCTGCACCTCCATCCGGGACGAGCTTCATCCGCGAGTTGAGATCATGAAGCCGCGCGAACTGATGCGCGAGGCCGAGCGTGCGCGGAGAGCCTCCTATTCCCCCTATTCGCGATTCTCAGTCGGCGCCGCATTGCTCGGCGAGAGCGGCCGTGTCTACCACGGATGCAATGTCGAGAACGCTTCGCTTGGGCTCTCCAATTGTGCCGAGCGCACAGCGCTCTTCAAAGCGATCAGCGAGGGCGAGCAGGCCTTCACGGCGATCGCCATCACCGCCGGGACCGGCAAGGGGGCCCCGCCGTGCGGGGCCTGTCGGCAGGTGCTCTCCGAGTTCGGACTCGATCTCTGGGTCCAGTATCGTGACATGCGTGGGCGCCTCGTGCGCCGGCGTCTGCGAGCGTTGCTCGCGGATGCGTTCCATCTCCGGAAGCCGGGAGGACGAGGATGAGCCGCGAACGCGACCAACTGGTCGATGAGATCACCCGCCAAGTGCTCGCTGCACTGGGCCCGCCCGCGGCGCGGCCGCAGGCGACCTGGTCGGTCGAGGCGCATGCGCACGACGATGCGACGTGCGAACGCTGCCGCGTATGGGGGAATGGAGCCGTACGAGGGCCCGATGAGACTCGCGCGCTCGCCGCTGCGGGTGCCTCGCGCGTCGTCGCCACGGTCGGATACTGCCCGGCGTCGGATGGGCTCGCCTCGGTCATCGATCACACGCTCCTCAAGCCCGATGCGACTCGCGAGGAGGTGGATCTGCTCTGCCGTGAGGCGGCCCAATTCTGCTTCGCCTCCGTCTGCGTCAATCCCAACTGGGTGGCACTCTGTCGCGAGATCCTCCGGGATTCCGGCGTCAAGGTCTGCACGGTGATCGGGTTCCCGCTGGGTGCGCATCTACCGGATGTGAAGGCCTACGAAGCACGTCGCGCCGTGGAGCAGGGAGCCGAGGAAGTGGACATGGTTCTCAATGTCGGAGCGCTCAAATCGCGCGACTACGCGCTCGTCGAGCAGGACATCCATGGCGTCGTGCAGGCGAGTGGTCGTGGGACCGTGGTCAAGGTGATCCTTGAGACGTCGCTCTTGAGCCGAGACGAGAAGGTCATGGGGTGCACGCTCGCGAAGGCGGCGGGCGCTGACTTCGTCAAGACCTCGACGGGATTCGGTGGGGGCGGTGCGACGATCGAGGATGTTCAGCTCATGCGCGACACCGTCGGGCCCGAGATGGGGGTCAAGGCGTCGGGCGGCGTCCGCACCCGAGACGATGTCGAGAAGATGGTCGCGGCAGGCGCCAGCCGCATCGGCGCGTCGGCGGGGGTGAAGATCGTCCGCGGCGAGGACGGTGAGGGGAAGGGTTACTGACGTGGCGCTCGACATGCGCGCGTTCCTCCGTGCCAAGCGCGATGGCCAGCGACACTCGCCCGCCGAGATCCGTGAGGTCATCATGGCCTACACGCGTGGGGACATTCCCGACTATCAGGTGAGCGCGTGGTTGATGGCGGCGTTCGTGCGCGGGCTCTCCGAGGAAGAGACACAGGCGCTGACGGAAGCGCTGTTGCACTCCGGCCGCGTCTTCGACTGGAGAGCGCTCGGCCGCGAGTCCGCTGACAAGCACTCGACCGGAGGGGTGGGAGACAAGATCTCCCTTCCATTGGCGCCTCTCGTTGCCGCGTGTGGAGTCCTCGTGCCCATGGTTTCCGGCCGCGGACTCGGCCATACGGGAGGGACGCTCGACAAGCTGGAGTCCATTCCCGGGTTCAAGACGACGCTATCGCCGGAGGAGATGCACGCCCAGCTCGATCGCCTCGGGATCGTGATGGTGGGCCAGGGCCCTGACCTCGCACCCGCCGACGGGCTGCTCTACTCACTGAGAGATGTCACCTCCACCGTCGAGTCCCCGTCGTTCATCGTCCCGAGCATCGTGAGCAAGAAGATCGCCGAGGGTGCTGGCGCGGTCGTCTATGACGTCAAGTGCGGGAGCGGTGCGTTCATGCGCACGCTCGATGCCGCGAAGTCGCTGGCCGAGCGCCTGGTGGCCACGACCCGGGGCCTTGGAGCGAAGTCGTCGGCGCTCGTGACCGAGATGAGCTTCCCGATCGGGCGGATGGTGGGCAACGCCCTCGAGGTTCGTGAGTCCTGCGACGTGTTGAGAGGCGGGGGCCCCGCCGACACTCGCGATCTCACCATCGAGCTGGCCGCTGTGATGCTACGGCTCGCCGGTGCGGTCGCGAGTGATGCCGAGGGCCGCTTGCTCGCTGAGCGTCGCTTGGACGATGGCTCGGCGTGGCAGTTGTTCCTCCGGATGGTCGAGGCTCAGGGTGGTGATCCCAGGGCTCTGGACGCGGTCTCGGATCTCCATCCCGCTCCCACCGTGATCGAGATCAGGGCCGAGCGCACGGCTTGGCTGTCCTCGTGTGACGGCTTCGCGCTGGGGGAGATCGTCGTGGGCATCGGAGGTGGACGCCGAGCCAAGGCGGATCTCATCGACCCGAGAGTCGGCCTCGAGATGTGCGCAGCACGCGGTTCGCGCGTGGAGGCGGGATCGTTGTTGGCGCGCCTTCATCTCGCTTCGGTGGACGCGGCACTCGATGCTCGCGTTCGAGCCTGCTTCGGCTGGAGCGAGACCGAGCCGGCGCCCGTCCATCGGATCCTCGCCCGAATCGACTGAACCCTTGGCTCAGAGGCCGCGGATCCGCTCCTCCTCTCGCGCCCGGTCTTTGCGATCGAGTTGACGGAGGTCGCGTGCCTCCACCGGTCCTTCAGCAGGCCGAACGCCATCCACGGTGCGCTGGAGCGCATCCCCGGGATGAGCCGAGCAGAGTTCGGCGGGTTCCGCGCCTTCGGAGAACATCTCGGTGGTCGTGTTCGGGCAGGCCACCGTCGCCAGCATGTTCGTCTCCGCGCAGACGATGCTCTGCACCGTCCCCGCCGGAGCGGGGAAGTCCTCGACCGGGCGACCGCGCGTCGCGGCGATCATGACCTCGGTCCAGATCGGGAGTGCGGCGCGGCCGCCGGTCATCCCCGGACCGATGTAGCGCTTCTCGTCATAGCCCACCCAGACTCCGCAGACGAGGCTCGGGATGTAGCCGACGAACCAGGCGTCCTTGTACTCGTCCATCGTCCCGGTCTTGCCGGCGGCAGGCAGCGAGAACCCTGCCGCTCGCGCCGGGAACCCCGTGCCGTGATCCATGACGCTCTGGAGCATCGACGTCGTGGTCGCTGCGGTCCCCTCGGAGAGGACCGCGGTCGGACGCGGCGAGTGGCGCTCGAGAACCGTACCGGTCTTGTCCTCCACCTTCAGCACCATCACGGGCTCATTGCGCACTCCGCGGTCCGCCAGCACGCCATAGGCGGACGTGATCTCGAGTAGCGTCACCTCGCTGCTCCCGAGGGCGAGGGAGAGGTTCTGGCCGAGAGGGCTCTTGATGCCCATGCGAAGCGCATAACTGGCGACCAGGCTCGTTCCCACCTTCCGAAGCAGCTTGATTGCCGGGATGTTCACGGACTGCTGGAGCGCATACCTCAGCGTGACCGGTCCTCTGAACTTGTTGTCGTAGTTCTGCGGCTGATAGAGCTTGCCGTCGCCGCCGGGGAACGAGACGGGTTCGTCCACCACGATGTCCGTCGGCTTGAAACCGTTGTCGATCGCAGCGACGTAGACGAAGGGCTTGAAAGCCGAGCCGGGCTGCCGTTTGGCTTGCGTGGCGCGATTGAAATTGCTCTCGTTCCAGTCACGCCCACCGATCATCGCGCGCACGTGGCCATTGCGCGGGTCGATCGCGACCAGTGCCGACTGCAGGTAGGGTGTCTTCCCTCCGATCCCGCCCGCTGCCGTGAATGACGTGTGCGTCGTCTTCAACTTCATGTCGGCCTCGAGCTTCGTCATGTGACGCTCGAGTGCTCGCTCGGCTGCCTCCTGAGTCTCGATATCGAGGGTCGTGTGCACCTTCATACCGCCCTCGTAGACGGCATTCGATCCGTACTTGTCGTCCAGGTAGATGCGCACCCACTCGACGAAGTAGGGTGCGCGGTCGTTGCTGTACCGCGTGGCCGTCACCCCCAGGTCGCTCTGGATCGCCGCATCGAACTCCACCTGCGTGACGGCCTTCGTGACCAGCATGTTCCGGAGCACCTTGGAGCGGCGCGCGAGCGCGGCCTGCGGGCGCCGACGAGGGGAGTAGTTGCTCGGGTTGGCGGGGATTCCAGCCAGCAGCGCGCACTCCTCGAGTCCGAGTTCGCCAAGCGGCTTGGCGAAGAAAGTCTTGGCCGCTGCCTCGACGCCGTAGGCGCCCTCGCCGAAGTAGATCTGATTGAAATACATCTCGAGGATCTGATCCTTCGAGTAGTTCCGCTCGAGCTCGATCGCCAGCGCGACTTCCTTGAGCTTGCGCGTGAAGCTCCGCTCATGCGTGAGGAATAGGTTGCGCGCCAGCTGCTGGGTGATCGTGCTCCCGCCCTGCGTCCGTCGCATGTGCATGATGTCCGTGACCGCGGCTCGTCCGACGCCCCACAGATCGACGCCCCAGTGGCGGTAGTAGTTGCGGTCCTC
Organism: bacterium; assembly: GCA_043779265.1. Lineage (GTDB taxonomy): Bacteria > Eisenbacteria > RBG-16-71-46 > RBG-16-71-46 > RBG-16-71-46 > CADEFY01. The sequence continues at coordinate 48,112 of JAYWEM010000002.1, forward strand.
GGTCGAGAGCGTCGCGTTCACCAGGTGCCGCGGGATGCTCTTGAGGGGCACCGTCGAGCGGTTCTCACGATAGAACTCGTGCAGGACACGTCCGCGGCCGTCATACACGACCGTCTTGACGGGGGCCTGGATGGAGGCGATCTGCTCTGGGCTCGGCAGGTCCTGTCGAAGCCAGCGGACGAGTCCGAACACGGCTCCGGCCGAGCCGAACACGGCGATCATCACCACCGTGAGGAAGAATCGCCAGGGGAAGTGGGTGCGTCGTCGTTCCGAGGGTCCCGTCATGGTCGGCAGTGGCTCCTTTCACTCCGCGCGCAGCGTAGGAGCGGGGTCGGCGCGCCCGCAAGTCGGGCGCGGGCCGAAGCGGAGCGGAACAGAGCGTGCTGGAAGTGCAACGAGGGTCGCGGATAGACTCCCGCACTCGACCCGATCCGGAGGAGACCTGAGTGAGCATGTCGCCCGAACGTCAGTTGGAGATTCTCTCGCAGGGCGCTGAGGAGATCCTGCCCGAAGGGGCGCTGCTCGAGCGCCTGCGCCTCGCAGCTCGCGAGAAGCGACCACTGCGGGTCAAGCAGGGGTTCGATCCCACGGCTCCGGACATCCACCTCGGACACAGCGTCGGCCTTCGGAAATTGCGCCAGTTCCAGGAGCTCGGGCATCAGGTCGTGCTGATCGTGGGCGATTATACGGGTCTCGTCGGAGATCCCAGCGGACGCAGCAAGACGCGCCCTCGTCTCTCACCGGAGGACCTCGAGGGCAACGCGAAGACCTATCTCGAGCAGTTCTTCCGCGTCGTCCGGCGCGACCCCGCCCCCCCGATGCTCCCTGTGGAGGTGCATCGTAATGGGGAATGGTTCGCGCGAATGAGCTTCGCCGAGGTGATGACGCTCGCATCGCAATACACCGTTGCACGCGTGCTCGAGCGAGATGACTTCTCCAAGCGCTTCCGCGAGAAGCAGCCGATCAGTCTTCACGAACTGTTCTATCCGCTGATGCAGGGGTACGACTCGGTCGCGATTCGTGCCGACGTGGAGCTCGGGGGTACAGAGCAGAAATTCAATCTCATGGTCGGGAGAACGCTGCAGGAGACCCACGGACAACTGGCCCAAGTCGTCCTCACGCTTCCGATTCTGCCGGGATTGGACGGTCGGCAACGCATGAGCAAGAGCCTTGGCAACTACATCGGCGTGCTCGATGCGCCCTCCGACATGTTCGGCAAGGTGATGAGCCTCCCGGACGCGGTCCTGGGCCTTTACTGGCGCCTGGTGGCGGGAGCCTCACCCGAGGAACTGTCCGCCGTGGAGAACGAACTGGCCTCGGCTGAGACGAACCCCATCGTGGTCAAGAAACGGCTTGGCAACCGCCTTGTTGCGCTCTACTACGGTGAAACCGCCGCTGATGCCGCCCAGATGTCCTTCGAGACCCAGTTCGGGAAGCGGGGGGTTCCGGATGACGTGCGCGAGCACAAACGGCTCCCTGGTTCGGTCTGGATCCAGCAACTACTGGTGGAGACCGGGCTTGCGAAGTCGGGCAGCGACGCGCGCCGGGCTGTCGAGAACGAGCGGAGCGTCGAGGTGGAGGGCGTCCGGATCACGGATCCGCAGCACCAGGTTGGGTTGACGGTCCCGGCCGTGCTGAGGCGTGGGCGTCGCATGGTCCGCGTGGTGCCCGAAGATTGAACTAACCCATTGCCCTGCAAGCTGAAGCGGAGAAGTGAGGGAGGGCCCTTGACACCGAAGAGCTCCCCACCTATATTGCCCGGGCTGCAGGAACAAGCCCTCCGCAAGAACGTAGTTGACTTCTCGCATTTTGAAGGCTAGGTTCCCCGTCCGCTTCTCGCCATGCGAGGGGCGGGCTCAGCATCTCCGCTCTTTGAAAATTGAATAGCGCACGTGACTCTGAAAGCCCGGCAAATCCGCGTTGGCGATTCAGTGTTTAGAATCGTCGACGACAACTTTGCAATAACGATCCGCGTATCGAGGTTCGCCTCGGTACGTGATCTCCATATTTACCATGGAGAGTTTGATCCTGGCTCAGAACGAACGCTGGCGGCGTGGATTAGGCATGCAAGTCGAACGCGAAAGAGGGAGCAATCCCTTGAGTAGAGTGGCGAACGGGTGAGTAACGCGTGAGAAACCTGCCCTCAGCAGGGGGATAACAGTCCCAACGGATTGCTAATACCGCATGAGACCACGGGACCGCATGGTCCTGGGGTCAAAGGTGGCCTCTGCTTGCAAGCTACCGGCTGAGGATGGTCTCGCGTCCCATTAGCTAGTTGGCGGGGTAATGGCCCACCAAGGCGACGATGGGTAGCTGGTCTGAGAGGATGGTCAGCCACACTGGGACTGAGATACGGCCCAGACTCCTACGGGAGGCAGCAGTCGAGAGG
>JAYWEM010000003.1:0-15108 GCA_043779265.1 bacterium
TGTCGAGGACGCCGTGTTCGCCATGGTCGCCTTGCTGGATGAGACCATCCTGATGTCCAAGGGCGCGGCGCGCGATGCCTGGATCGGCAAGCCGCTACAGCTCGAGCTCTACGGACGGCAACTCGCGGGCGAGGAGTTCTTCGACCGGCTCGAGAAGTTGCGCCGCGATCGGGATTCGCGGATCGAGGCGCTCGAGGTCTATGTCTGCTGCCTCGCGTTCGGCTTCATGGGTCGCATGCGATTGGGCCCGCCCGAGCGGCTCATCGAACTCCTCGGCGCCACGCAGCAGGAAGTGGCCTCGGTGCGGGGCGGCGGTATCAGCGCGCTGGCGCCCAACTCGGGCAGGCGTGCCGAGCAGGTCGCCGAGGAGTCCTCGGGGCTCGCGTGGTGGATCCCGCCCGCGGTGTTCATCCCCGCGGTGATCGTCAGCTTCCTCGTGGTGTGGCTCATCGCCCGGCTGACCGCCGGCGGTGCCGCGGATGCCATCCAGCGGCTGGTCGCACGATGAAGAAGGCCCCTGCCTGGTTGCCGTGGGTCATCGGCGGTTTCGCTCTGGCGTTGCTGCTCGTGCTGCTGGTCGTCTTCGTGAAGCTGCCCTGGTTGCTGGCGCTGCTCCTCTATTTCGTCGCCGCTTTGGTGTCCGCGATCATGATGCTGGTGGGACAGCTCCGCCGCGCGCAGCAGGCGGAAGCGATCGAGCAGACCATCTCGACCCAGGCCGATGCCGACATCGAACGCTCGACCCCCGGTCAGCTCGATGAGGTGCAGCGACTGAAGGCCGAGCTGCTCTCGGCGATCGGTCAGCTCAAGCAGGCCAAGGGCGTCAAAGAGGACGCGCTCGCTCGGCTGCCCTGGTACATGGTGATCGGGCCGGCGGGGGCGGGGAAGAGCGAGTTGATCCGCCAGAGCGGCCTCGAGTTCCCGCTCAAGGACGCGGCCAACAGCCCGCGCGCCGTGAAGGGCGTCGGCGGCACGCGCGGCTTCTCGTGGTGGCTGGCGCACGAGGCGGTGATGCTCGACATGGCCGGGCGCACGCTGGCCACCGCCGCCTTCGATGACAGCGGCGACTGGCTCGCGTTCCTGCAGACGCTGCGCCGCCAGCGGCCGGAGAAGCCGATCCATGGCGTCCTCGTGGTCGTCGCAGTGGACCAGCTCGCCGATCAGCCCGAGGCTCGCGTCGACTCGATCGCCCGGGCCGCGCGCGAACGGCTCCAGGAACTGGTGCAGCACCTCGGCGTCGTGTTCCCGGTCTACGTGGTGTTCACGCGCTGCGATCGGGTGGCGGGCTTCGCCGAGTTCTTCGAGGAACTGACACTGGAGGAGCGCCGCGCCCCGTGGGGCGCCACGCTGTCACTGGCGCGCGCGAGGAGCACTGCGGCCGAGTCGCTCTTCGATGAGGAGTTCCGCGTCCTGATGGCCTCGCTCAGCGAGCGCCGCATGCCGCGTATGGCCGCGTGCGGCGAGCCGGTGACGCGCGCGCGCGCCTTCACGTTCCCGCTCCAGTTCGAGCGCGTCCGGCCGCAGCTGCGCCGCTTCATCCGCACGCTGTTCGAGCCCGTCGAAGCTCAGGAGGCGCCCGTGCCGCGCGGGTTCTATCTGACGGCGGCGACGATGGGCGGCGAGCCCACGGATCGCGTGCTGCAGCCCGCGGTGCGCTCGCTCGGGCTCTCGGTGCGGGCCAGCCAGAGCGGGGCGGCGCCCCGTCCCGGGTCGTGGTTCGTGCGCGACCTGCTGGCCGATGTCGTGTTCCCGGACCAGGGCCTTGCGGTCACCTCACAGGGCGCCAAGGGCGTTCTGCGCCATCGCGACCGCCTGCTGGTCGGCGTGTTCGGCATCGCATGGCTGGCGCTGACGCTGCTGTTCAGCACGTTCTCGTGCATCAACGGCGCAGCGGTCGGGAACACGCGCCGCGCCGCCACCGAGGTGGTCGGCCGCGTGCGCGCCGAGGCCCCGATCGTGGACAATCTGCGCGCGCTCGAGCGACTTCGCGGCGGCGCGCATGCCCTCGACTCGCTCACGACGTCGCGCCCGTGGTGGCGCAGCTGGGGTGCGTGGTCGGGCGGAGTCGCAGCGCCTCCCGCGCTGTCGCTGTGGACCGATCGCACCGCCGAGCACCTCGTGGCTCCCGCCGTGAAGCAGATGGAGCTCGAGCTGCAGCAGCTCACGAACAGTGGCGCGGGGACGTTCTTCGACTACTACCGCCTCTACCGTGCCTGGCGCCTGTTGTCCGACCCCACGCGCATCATCCCCGAGGATGCCGACTTGTTGGCCCGTGAGGTCACGCGTGCGTTGCAGAGCCGACTCGATGTGAGCGGCGCCGGGCCCGAGGAGCGTCGCGAGTATCCGGAGCTGGTCCGCCGCCAGCTGGCGTTCGTGGCGCGGCATCCGCGTGCGCTCTCCGAGGTGGCGAGCCGCTACTACGAGAGTGCCGATGCGACCCTCGCCGCCAATGGTGCCGCGAGGGTGCGTGACACGTGGAGCCCGGAGCCGTTCGCAGCCGCGCTGATCGAGGAGGTGTCGCGCCGTTCGCCGGCCATCTCGTACGAGTCGCTGGCGGGGGCCTCCACGATCATGAGCAGCACGCACAGCGTGCCCGGGGCTTTCACGCGCAAGGCGTTCGAGGAGATCGTCCAGCCGGGTGTCGAGGACATGAGGCGTCTCGTCAGTCGCGACTGGCTGCTGACCGACGTGTTCGGAGGCCGCCCGCCCGCGCTCGCCGACGACGTGGCACGGCTCTACGCCAATCGCTACTCCGAGTCGTGGACGCAGTTGCTCGAGTCCGTTCAGTACGCCGACGCCCGCGACATGGGGCAGTCGGCCGAGATGCTCAAGCTGCTCGCCAAGGGCGACTCGCCGCTCTTCAAGCTGCTGCGCGGCGTTCGAGACGAGACGGTGCTGCCTGCCGCTCCTGACAGTCCGTTCGGCCGCGTCTCGACCGACTTCGCCATCCTCAAGGACTTCTTCGAGACGCGCGGCGGCGGAGCCGATCGCGTGACCGGCTTCCTGACCCGATTCTTCCAGAAAAAGCCGGGCGAGGGCGGCGACGCCCTGGCGCAGAATCAGTCGCCGAGCGCCGTCTACCAGGGGTTCCTGCAGGCCTCGCAGATCGAGATCAACAAGGTCGCTCAGCCGGGCGCTCCCGCGGCCGACATCCGCAAGCTGATGGCGAGTGGGGATGACACCACGAACCCGCTTCGCCAGCTGGTCGCCTACGCGCAGTCGCTGCAGGAGTTCTACGGCGAGGCCCCGGCGGCGGCGCCGACGGCCCGGTTGCTTGCGGCGCCGATCACCGGCGCGCGTGCGATCGTGGCCAGCCGAGGACTCAACCCGGCGATGGCCACCGCGTGGAAGGCGCAGGTGCTCGAGCCGTTCCAGCGTGCCCTCGCGGGCAAGTACCCCTTCGCCGCGTCGCGCGAGGAGGCGAGTCTCGATGACTTCGCCGAGGCGTTCGGCCCGACGGGATACGTCTGGACGTACTACGAGCAGAACCTCGCGGCCTTCCTCAACGAGGATGGCAGCCCCAAGGGCGCCGAGAAGCCGCCGGTGTCCGCGGCGCTCATCTCGTTCTACGAGCAGGCGTTCCGAGTGCGGCAGGCGTTCTTCTCCGCCGGTGGCTCAGCGGCACTCAACTTCACGCTGCGTACATCGTCGCAGGACATCGATCAGGGTGGGCTCGTCGTCCGTCGCATCGTGTTCGGCGTCGGCGGCGCCACGGCGATCTACTCGATGGGGCCTCCGATCGAGGAGAGCCTGCGCTGGCCCGGCGACGATCCGACCTCGGGAGCGGCGCTGCGCGTGGTCGCGGCCGCCCCGCTCGACCCCAAGAAGAAGCGCAAGAAGAACGATCCCGAGCCCATGCTCGACATCCCCGGCAAGACCGGCGTCGGGCTGTGGGGACTGTTCCGGCTGCTCGATCAGGCCTCGAACGTGTCCGATTCGGGCTCCGGAGGCCGGGCGAGCTGGACCTTCGAGTCGGGGGGCAAGCGCGTCCGAGTGACGCTGGAGCTGCAGGGAACCACCGTGCACCATCCGTTCTCCCGCGGTGGCCTGCGCCTGACCCTGCCGAGCTCGCTTTAGGCGCGAGGAGGGGCAGTAGGCGGGCGGGCACTCCCATCTTGCTGTCCCACCTAGGTTTGCACTAGTCTGCCGGCAGTGCGCGCCAGGATGGCGCTCACCGCGTGTGGCCCCCTGAACCGGGGGCTTGTGGAGTCTTCCCCCCAGGGACCGGACCATGAGCGCGATCGACGTCGAACAGCTCCTCCAGGAGATCGGCCCCGATGATCCGTGCGGGCCCGACCTCGAGTACGACGCCGCCTTCCTCGAGCTGAGCCGCGAGGCCCAGGGCAAGCCCGCTCAGGAGATGGGTGGCCAGGTCATCGCCGCCGAGGAGCCCGACTGGCGCGATGTCCGCAGCCGTGCGCTCGATCTGCTCGCTCGTAGCAAGGACCTGCGCGTCGCCACGATCCTCGCCCGGGCTCTGCTCCACACCGAGGGCCTCCCCGGTTTCGCCGATGGCGTGACGCTCCTTCGCGGGCTGGTCGAGCGGCATTGGCAGGGCGTCCATCCCAAGCTCGACCCCGACGACAGCAACGACCCGGCGATGCGCGTCAACACCCTGCTCGCCCTCGCCGATCGCGATCAGACGCTCAATGCGCTGCGCGCCATCGCGCTCGCCGATTCGCGCCGCGTCGGCCGCTACAACCTGCGCGATCACGAGATCGCGACGGGAGCGCTGCCGAGGCCCGAAGAGGGCGGAGCGGATATCGCGTCGGTCGATGCGGCGTTCCTCGACATGGATGTGGCCCAGCTGCAGGCGACCGCGGATGCCGCGGGCCGCTCGCTCGAGCAGATCCAGGCCCTCGAGTCCTCCCTCGACTCGCACGCCGGCTCGGCCTCGGCCGATTTCACGCCGGTGCGCGCCACGCTCAAGGCGATGAACCACCTGCTCACCACCCAGCTCGCGAGGCGAGGTGTCGGTGATGGCGCGGTTTCCGAGTCGGGCGAATCCGTGGGCGGCTCGGAGGCGGGAGGAGGCAACGTGCAGGCGATCGGCGGCATCCGGACGCGCGAGGACGTGGTGCGCGTGCTCGACCAGGTGTGCGACTGGTACCAGCGCACCGAGCCCTCGAGCCCCGTCCCGCTGCTGCTCCAGCGCGCCAAGCGACTGGTGACCAAGAACTTCGTTGAGCTGATGCAGGACCTCTCGCCCGGCGGCATGAGCGAGATCCGGACCATCGCAGGCCTCGATTCGGATTCGTAGACCAGTTGTAACCGCAGCAGTCGTCCACCCGGATGTGACCCATCCCGCTTCCCGTCCCCGGAGCCTCGGCCCCGGCCGGAGGAGGTGCCACTTGGCCAAGCAGAGCAGCCAGAAATTCGTCGCCCGCAATCGGGCGCCGCGTGTCCAGATCGAGTACGACGTCGAGCTCTACGGGGCGGAGAAGAAGATGCAGCTCCCCTTCGTCATGGGCGTCATGGCCGATCTCTCGGGCAAGTCCGGTGACGAGCTGCCGGCCGTGGCCGATCGCAAGGCCCTCGAGATCGACGTGGACAACTTCGATGAGCGCCTCAAGGCGATGAAGCCCAAGGTGCAGTTCACGGTCCCGAACACGCTGACCGGTGAGGGCAACCTCGCGGTCGACATCACGTTCGAGAACATGGACGACTTCTCGCCCGCGGCAGTGGCTCGCAAGGTGGATTCCCTGCGCAAGCTGCTCGAGGCACGCACGCAGCTGTCGAACCTCAAGACGTACATGGACGGCAAGACCGGGGCCGAGAAGCTCATCGGCAAGGTGCTCCAGGACCCGGCCCTGCTTCAGGCGCTGGCGTCGGCTCCCAAGCCCGACGCGGGCGAGGAGGGCTGACGCGATGGCCGACGAACAGCAGGAAGCAGCCGCGGCTCAAGGCGGTACCGTCGAGCTGAGCGAGTTCTCCTCGCTCCTCAAGAAGGAGTTCAAGACCAAGTCCGATCGCGCCAAGGATGCGGTCGAGACGGCGGTCCAGACGTTGGCCGAGCATGCACTCTCGGCCTCGACGCTGATCTCGGATGATGCGCTCAACACGATCGACGCGATCATCGCGGCCATCGATCAGAAGCTGACCGAGCAGATCAACCTGATCATGCACAACGAGGAGTTCCAGCAGCTCGAAGGCGCGTGGCGGGGGCTTCACTACCTGGTCAACAACACCGAGAGCGACGAGATGTTGAAGATCCGCGTCTTCAACATCAGCAAGAAGGATCTCCACAAGACGCTCAAGAAGTTCAAGGGCACCGCGTGGGACCAGAGCCCCATCTTCAAGAAGGTCTACGAAGAGGAGTACGGTCAGTTCGGCGGGCAGCCCTACGGCGCGCTCGTGGGCGACTACCACTTCGACCACAGCCCGATGGATGTCGAGCTGCTGGGCGAGATGGCGCAGGTGGCCGCGGCGTCGCACGCTCCGTTCATCACCGGTGCCTCTCCGACCCTGATGCAGATGGACTCGTTCCAGGAGCTGGCCAACCCGCGCGATCTGACCAAGATCTTCCAGACGCCGGAGTACGCTGCATGGAGGTCGCTGCGGGAGTCCGATGATGCTCGCTATCTCGGGCTGTGCATGCCGCGCTATCTCTCGCGTCTGCCGTACGGCGCCAAGTCCAACCCGGTCGAGGAGTTCTCGTTCGAGGAGGACACCGAGGGGGCGACCCACGAGAAGTTCACGTGGGCCAACGCCGCCTACGCCATGGCCGTGAACATCAATCGCTCGTTCAAGGAGTACGGTTGGTGCTCGCAGATCCGCGGCGTCGAGTCCGGCGGCGCGGTGCCGAATCTCCCGGTGCACACGTTCCCCACAGACGATGGTGGTGTGGACATGAAGTGCCCGACCGAGATCGCGATCAGCGACCGTCGCGAGGCGGAACTGGCCAAGAACGGCCTGATGCCGCTCATCCACCGTAAGAACAGCGATGTCGCGGCGTTCATCGGAGCCCAGTCGCTGCAGAAGCCGGCGGAGTACGAGGATCCCGATGCGACCGCGAACGCGAATCTCGCGGCTCGCCTGCCGTATCTGTTCGCGAGCTGCCGCTTCGCGCACTACCTCAAGTGCATCGTCCGCGACAAGATCGGCTCCTTCAAGGAGCGGGCCGACATGGAGACGTGGTTGAACAACTGGGTGGGGCAGTACGTCCTGACCAACCCGGCCACGGCCACCGATGCCGACAAGGCCCGCAAGCCGCTCGCGGGCGCCGAGGTCGTCGTCGAGGAGATCGAGGGCAATCCGGGCTACTACTCCTCGAAGTTCTTCCTGCGCCCGCACTACCAGCTGGAGGGCCTCACGGTCTCGCTCCGCCTGGTGTCCAAGCTGCCTTCCGGAAAGAAGTGACCATCGGCCGTGCGGGGTGATGAACCCCCGCACGGCGAGTTCCCACCGAGTGAGTGGACGGTGCGCCGAGGCGAGCCGTCGAGGAGGAGGTCGCGGTGATCCTGATCAACTTCGCGAAGCAGATCAAAGGTCAATCCACGGTGGACAAGCACACCGAGTGGATCAATGTCGACTCGATGCAGCTCGGCGTGGGACGCTCGATCTCGAGCCAGGTTGGAGGCAGCGCGAAGCGCGAGGCCTCGTCTCCGAGCCTGAGTGAGACGACGTTCAGCCGGACCAGCGACATGGCGTCGCCCGAGCTGTTCTTCCAGGCGTGCGGCGGAGTCAGCCTGGGCGCCTGCACCATCCACATCCTGCAGGTGGTGGACAACAAGCCCGAGGTGTTCGTCACGATCCTCCTCGAAGAGGCGATGGTCTCGAGCTACTCGGTGAGCTCCGGCGGCGACAATCCGACCGAGAGCTTCTCCGTCAACTTCACCAAGATCTCGTATCAGTACGATACGTACGACGGCAAGAAGATCACGACCGGCACGCCCAAGAAGTGGGACCTGAGCCAGAACAAGACCTACTGATCCGGCCTTCCCGCGATGCGTGCGCCCGCCCCCACGGTGGGCGCACGCTCGCCGTCTCGCGCCCCGGGCGCGGCGCCCAGGCGTTGCGCCCACGAGGTCCACGATGAGCGCACCGATGCTCGACCTGAAGGGCCGCCCGCTTCGAGAGACGCTGGCGCAGCTGCAAGCCCAGGTCCGGCAGAATCCGGGCGATGCCAAGTTGCGCATCTTCCTGTTCCAACTGCTGGCCGTGCTCGGCCAGTGGGACCGTGCACTGACGCAGTTGGGCGTGACGGGCGAGATGGACACCGCCGCGATGGCTATGGTCCACACCTACCGCGACGCCGTGAAGTGCGAGCCACTGCGCGCCGAGGTGTTCGCCGGCAAGCGCACGCCGGTGGTGTTCGGCGAGCCCGAGGCCTGGACCGCGCTGCTGTTCGAGGCGCTGCGCGTCTCGGCGGCCGGCGAGCACGCCAAGGCGGCGCAGTTGCGTGAGACCGCCTTCGAACAGGCGCCTGCCACGTCCGGCAAGGCGATTCCCTGGACGATGAAGGGCGAGGACGATGACCCGCCCGCTGGCGAGCCGTTCGCCTGGGTCGCCGACGCGGACCCGCGCATGGGACCGATGCTCGAGGCGATCGTGCTGGGGCGCTATGTGTGGATCCCGTTCCATCGCCTGCAGCGCATCCAGTTCGAGCCGGTCGAGGATCTGCGCGACCTCGTGTGGACCCCGGTGCACCTGACCTGGTCCAATGGAGGCGAGCAAGTGGCGCTGCTGCCCGTGCGCTACCCCGACAGCGAGGCATCCGAGGACGATGGCCTTCTGCTCGCGCGCAGGACCGAGTGGGCTGAGCTTTCGCCCGGGTCCCACGCCGGTATCGGTCAGCGACTGCTGGCCACCGATCAGGCGGAATACGGACTCCTCGAACTGCGCTCGTTGGAACTCGCGCCCGCGGAAGCCTGAGCCACGCATGGCCGAGCAGACTCCACAGGATCGGCTGCAGCCCGCGCTCCTCGACCGGTTGACGGACGACGAGCCGCGCTCGAGCGTCGAGCCGCGCGAGCGCCGCATCGTGAACTTGCGGCGGCTGCGCGAGTGCGTGCTTCGCGATCTGTCGTGGCTGCTCAACACCGGCACGTTGTCGCAGGTGAGCGACCTCTCGGACTACCCCGAAGTGGAGCGCTCGGTGCTCGACTACGGCGTGCGCGACATGGCGGGGACGTCGCTGAGCGGCGTCGACCCGGGTGAGATGGAGAAGCGCATCCGTCAGGCGATCCTCGACTTCGAGCCGAGGATCCTCAAGCGCAGCCTCAAAGTGCGCTCGGTGCCCTCGGGCGATCCGGAGCATCGCAACGCGATCGCGATCCAGATCGAGGGGGAACTGTGGGCGCAGCCGATCCCGCTTCGCCTCTACCTGCAATCCGAGATCGATCTCGAGGACGGCCACATGACCGTGGTCGACCGTTCGGAGGGGGGAGCGGCCTGAGAGGCCGACCCGACTGACCATGGACCGACGACTCCTGACCTACTACAACCGCGAACTCCAGATCCTCCGCGAGATGGGAGGGGAGTTCTCGCGCGAGTATCCCAAGGTCGCAGCGCGCCTCGGCATGGAGGGGCTCGAAGTCGCCGATCCCTATGTGGAGCGGCTGCTCGAGAGCTTCGCCTTCCTCGCCGCACGCGTGCAGATGAAGCTCGATGCCGAGTTCCCGCGCTTCACCCAGCATCTGATGGAGAGCGTGTTCCCCAACTACCTGGCGCCGACGCCTTCGATGGCCGTCGTCCGCCTGGAGCCCGAGCCGGGGCAAGGCGACCTGACCCAGGGCATCGTCGTGCCGAGGGGCACCGTTCTGCGCAGCGTGCTCGGCAAGGGCGAGACCACGCCCTGCGAGTACCGGACGTCGCAGGACACGACGCTGTGGCCGATCGATCTGGTCGACGCGCAGCTCGTGCGCGTCGCGGGTTCCGCGGCTGGCCTCGACCTGCCCGCGCTGCCCGAGGTGCGCTCGGGCCGTGTGCGTGCCGCGCTGAAGCTGCGGCTGCGGGCGACGCACGGCAGTCGCATGGATGCACTCGGGCTCGACAAACTCGCGCTGCACCTGCGAGGCGGCGAGGATGCGCCGGCGCGGTTGCTCGAGAACGTGATCGCGGGTGCGATCGGCGTGGTGGTGCGCCCGACCAAGGCGCCGGCGGCCTGGCATGAGGTGCTGCCGCGCGAACGCGTCCGGATGATGGGGCTCGAGGACGACGAGGCACTGCTCCCGGTGAGCCATCGTGGGTTCAGCGGGTACCGGCTGCTGCAGGAGTACTTCGCGTTCCCGCAGCGGTTCCTGTTCTTCGAGGTGTCGGGACTGCAGCGCGCCATCTCCAAGTGCGCCGATCCCGAGATCGACGTCATCATCCTGCTCGATCGAGCGGACCCGGCACTCGAGGGGCAGGTCGATGCCGGCGACTTCTCGCTCTTCTGCACGCCCGCCATCAACTTGTTCCCGCGCCGCGCGGACCGCATCCACCTGAGTGAGCGCGAGTACGAGTACCTGGTCGTGCCCGATCGCACCCGCCCGATGGACTACGAGGTCCACGAGATCACCGAGGTCGCGGGCTTCGGCGAAGGGGGCGATCGCGCTCGCACGTTCCTGCCCTTCTACGGCGTCTCCGATCTGACGCGGGCCGACGAGGGCGGCGCGTTCTTCTCGCTGCGCCGGGTGCCGCGCCAACTCTCGAGCCGTCAGCAGGTGCAGGGCCCGCGCTCGGGCTATCTGGGCTCCGAGGTCTTCATCTCGCTCGTCGACGGCCGTGAAGCGCCGTTCTCGGGGGATCTGCGCCAGCTCGGCATCGAGACGTGGTGCACCAACCGCGACCTCCCGCTGATGATGCCGGTGGGTCAGGGGCGCACCGACTTCACGCTGATCTCGGGCGCGCCGGTCCGCTCGGTGCGCGTCGTCGCCGGGCCGACACGGCCGCGGCCGACTCTCGCCGAGGGCGAGACCGCCTGGCGGTTGATCTCGCTGCTGTCGCTCCATCAGCGTGCGCTGACCGATCGCGACGACAAGCAGGGCGCCGCCGCGCTGCGCGAGATGCTGGCCCTGCATGGCGAGTTGGCCGAGCCAGCCGTCCGCAAGCAGGTCGAGGGACTTCGCCAGCTCGCGACGCGGCCCGTCATGCAGCGCGTGACGCAGGGAGCGGCGACCAGCTGGGTGCGCGGGCTCGAGGTCACCATCACATTCGACGAGGCCAGCTTCCAGGGCACCGGTGTGTTCCTGCTCAGCGCGGTGCTGGAGCGGTTCTTCGCCCGGGTCGTCACGCTCAATTCATTCACCGAGACGGTCATTCGAACCGTGGAGCGCGGGGAGGTCGCAAGGTGGCCAGCGAGGATCGGGAGCCGGGCGACGCTCTGAGCGACGAGCCGCCGGGAACCCCCTCGGCGACGCTCCCGCCCGGAGCCCTCGAGTTCTTCCAGAAGCTCCAAGAGCGGCCCTGGGATTTCCATCTCTACCAGGCGCTGCGCCGCATGGAGTGCGTCTACGACGACAAGCCACGACTCGGACGAGCCCTCCGGCTCCGCGATGAGCCCGTGCGCCTCGGCCAGGAGCCCTCGCTCGCCTTCGCACCCTCGACGCTCGCCTCGTTCGAGTTCGGCCGAGAGGGTCGGCCACCGCGTCTCGACCAGTTCGCGATCGGCGTGTTCGGCCCCAATGGGCCGCTGCCGCTGCACCTGACCGAGTACACGCGCGACCGCGAGCGCAACGTCGGGGACCACACGTTCCGTCGGTTCGTCGATCTGTTCCATCACCGCATGCTGTCGCTGTTCTATCGGGCGTGGGCCGATGCGCAGCCGACGGTGCAGCACGATCGCCCGGATGAGGACCGATTCGCGTTCCATCTCGCTTGTCTGATCGGCGACGCTCCCGAGTCGACGCACGGGGCCGATGGTGTGCCGCATCATGCAAGGCTGCACTGGGCAGGATTGTTCGCGAGCCCGACGCGGCATGCCGAGGGTCTCGAGCGCATCCTGGGCGGCTTCTTCCAGGTTCCGGTGCGGGTGTGTTCGAATCACGGTCATTGGCTCGAGGTCCCGCGCACCAAGCTCAGCCGTCTCGGCGGTTTCGAGTGCGGACTCGGCTCGAGCGCCACGCTCGGCGAGCGCGTGTGGGACGCCTCGGGCCGCTTCCGCATCGTGTTCGGCCCGGTCGGCCGCACCGAGTTCGAGCGGCTCCTGCCCGGCAGTCCATCGCTCACACGGCTGATGGGACTGGTGCGAGCGTGGATCGGCGAATCATTGTCCTGGGACGTCAATGTCATTCTGAAGCGCGAGGAGGTTCCCGGCACACGGCTCGGCTCGGAGGGACGGCTCGGATGGACGAGTTGGACCTTGGGCGGACCGGCGCACCGGGACGCCCGCGATTACGTCATCGAGCCGGTCGCACTCGCGGCTGCGCGATAGAGGAGAGGGTCATGGCGGAGATCAGCCGCGAGGCGTTGTTCGGAAAGCTCAACCCGGTCGCCTATCGGGCGATCGAGAGTGCGACGGTGTTCTGCAAGATGCGGGGCAACCCGCAGGTCGAGCTGGTGCACTGGCTCAACCAGATCCTGCAGCTGACCGACAGCGACCTGCATCGCATCATCAAGCAGTACCAACTGAACCCCTCGAATCTCGCGCGCGATCTGACCGAAGCGCTCGACCGCCTGCCGCGCGGCGCGAATGCCATCGACCTGTCGTCCAATGTCGAGGAGGCGGTGGAGCGGGCGTGGGTGTACGGCTCGCTGATGTTCGGTGAATCGCAGGTGCGCACCGGGCACGTGGTCTTCGGACTGCTCAAGACGCGCGGCCTGCGCGTCGCGCTCTCCGCGGTGAGCAAGGAGTTCGAGCGCATCCCGGCGGATGGTCTCGCCGAGAAGTTCGCCGAGGTCGTCGCCGGCTCTCCCGAGGATGGGTTGCGTGCCAGTGACGGCTTCGAGGCGGGCCCCGGCTCGCCGGGCGAGGCGAGTGGTGCGATGGCGCCGGCGGCGTTGGGCAAGGGCGACGCGCTCAAGCGCTACTCGGTCGATCTCACGGAGAAGGCGCGCAAGGGCGAGATCGATCCGATCGTCGGCCGCGACGAGGAGATCCGCCAGGTCGTCGACATCCTGATGCGCCGCCGCCAGAACAACCCGATCATGACGGGAGAGGCGGGCGTCGGGAAGACCGCGGTCGTCGAGGGCTTCGCGCTGCGCATCGCCTCGGGCGATGTGCCGCCGCCGCTCAAGGACGTCACGCTGCGCACGCTCGACATCGGCCTGCTGCAGGCGGGTGCCAGCATGAAGGGCGAGTTCGAGAACCGCCTGCGCCAGGTGATCGACGAGGTGCAGGCCTCGCCGATTCCCATCATCCTGTTCATCGACGAGACGCACACGCTGATCGGCGCCGGTGGCGCTGCGGGAACCGGCGATGCGGCCAACCTGCTCAAGCCGGCGCTGGCACGCGGCCAGCTGCGCACCATCGGCGCGACGACCTGGGCCGAGTACAAGAAGTACATCGAGAAGGACCCGGCCCTGACGCGGCGCTTCCAGACCGTCAAGGTCGAGGAGCCCTCCGAGGAGAAGGCCATCCTGATGATGCGCGGCGTCGCTTCGACGCTCGAGAAGCACCATCGCGTGGTGCTGCTCGACGAGGCGATCGAGGCCTCGGTGCGGCTGTCGCACCGCTACATCCCGGCGCGGCAGCTCCCCGACAAGTCGGTGAGCCTGCTCGACACGGCCTGCGCCCGCGTCGCCGTCAGCCAGCACGCGGTGCCCGCCGAGGTCGAGGACAGCCGCCGCCGGATCGAGGCACTCGACACCGAGCTCGGCATCATCTCGCGCGAGGAGGATGCCGGCTTCATGACCGGCACGCGCGCCGCGGAGGCGAACGAGCGCCGCACCGCCGAGCAGGAACGCCTCGTGGTGCTCGAGAAGCGCTGGGTGGATGAGAAGTCGTTGGTCGATCGCATCCTGGCGCTGCGGGCCCAGCTTCGCGGCACTACGGGCACGGTCGAAGGGAAGCCCGTGGCCGCCGAGGCGGCTGCCGCGGTCGCCGCCTCGCCCGCGGCGCCTGCCGCCGCGCCGCTCGCCGGCGCCGAGCGCGACAAGGCACTGGCGGACCTCAAGAAGCTCGATGTCGAGCTCGCCGAGCTGCAGGGCGATCGTCCGCTCATCCTGCCGAGCGTCGGTGAGCAGGCGGTCGCGTCGGTGGTCGGGGATTGGACCGGCATCCCCGTCGGCAAGATGGTGAAGAACGAGGTGGAGTCGGTGCTCAGGCTGGCCGAGACGCTGAACAAGCGGATCATCGGGCAAGGGCACGCCATGGAGATGATCGCGCGCCGTATCCAGACGTCGCGCGCCAAGCTCGACAATCCGAACAAGCCGATCGGCGTGTTCATGCTGGCCGGCACATCGGGTGTGGGCAAGACGGAGTCCGCGCTCGCGCTCGCCGAGGCGCTGTACGGCGGCGAGCAGAACATCATCACCATCAACATGAGCGAGTTCCAGGAGGCGCACACGGTCTCGACCCTCAAGGGCGCGCCTCCCGGCTACGTCGGATACGGCGAGGGGGGCATCCTGACCGAGGCCGTGCGCCGACGCCCCTACAGCGTCGTGCTGCTGGACGAAGTCGAGAAGGCGCACACCGACGTGCACGAGATCTTCTTCCAGGTCTTCGACAAGGGCTGGATGGAGGACGGCGAGGGCCGCCGGATCGACTTCAAGAACACGCTGATCATCCTCACCACCAATGCCGGCACCGAGCTGATCACCAGCATGTGCAAAGACCCCGAGCTGCTGCCCGAAGTGGAGGGGCTGACCAAGGCGCTGCGCGAGCCGTTGCTCAAGGTCTTCCCGCCGGCGCTGCTCGGGCGGCTGGTGGCGATCCCGTTCTTCCCGCTCACCGACGAGATGCTCGGGTCGATCGCCAAGCTGCAGCTCGGGCGCATCAAGAAACGCGTCGAGGCGCGCTACAAGATCCCGTTCACCTACAGCGATGCGGTGATCAAGCTGGTGGTCTCGCGCTGCACCGAGAGCGAATCGGGCGGCCGCATGATCGACGCCATTCTCACCAACACGATGCTGCCGGACATCAGCCGCGAGTTCCTCAATCGCATGATGGCCGGCCATCCGATCGATGGTGTCGAGGTCGATGTCGCCGAGGGCAACTTCGCCTACCGGTTTGCCTGACGGCTTGAC
>JAYWEM010000004.1:0-6298 GCA_043779265.1 bacterium
GAGGTCACGGTGGCCTGGCCGCATGCGGACGGGCACACGGGCGGGCCTCCCGAGGACGTGCGCATCCGCGCTCGTACGGTGGGGCGCCGCTTGATCGTCAGCGACCCCCTCAGTGTCGAGAAGGCTTGAGCGAGAGGGCATCGACCTTCGCGGGACACGGAGTCCGGGCGAAGGGGTAGACTCCTGGGCGAGCACTCCGCTCACGACCCAGTCGGAGGTCCGATGCATCCCACGATGGCACGTACGCTCGGATTCCTGATTCCCACGACGCTCGTGGTCGTCGGTCAGCATCTCGCGCGCGAGGCGACTGCGGCCGAGGCGTTCGACGGATTGTTCTCAGCCCTCTTCTTCACCGCGATCTTCGGCGTCGCCGCACTCGCCGCGCACGCGATCCGGAGCCGACGTGGCGAGTGCGTTCGAGAGAGCATTTCGCGCGAGGTCCAGGCGGGTGCGCTGTTCTCGGTGGCCGCGTGGGCGTTGCTGTGGGCGTTCTGGGCGGTGCCGCCCGCCCGCCAACTCCGCGAGATGGTGGTTATCGTGTTCCCGTTCAACTGCATGTGGATACTCGCGGTCGGGCTGCTGGCGAAGGCGCGACCGATCCGCGCGACCCTCGCGCACGCCTGACCGATTCGGCAGTTCGCCCACTCGCGGTGGCGAGCGGACCCGAAGCTGCCGATGACCTCATGAGGATCGGTCGAAGCTCGCCCGGAGGACTCATGCGAAGTGTCGTCGTGCTCATCGGATTCCTGGCATCGATTGCCCTCGGAGCGCCCACCGAGGCGGCCGAGCGGCCCATCCGCCAGGTGAAGCTCGCTTCGATCGAGGGGCTTCCACCGGACCTGCCCTCCCGCAGGGCCTTCCTCGAGGGCTTTCGCTCGGCATTCGCGGAGCGCGAGCTGAAAACCGTCTCCGAGCGAGGACCCGGGAGCCTCGCGCACGGATTCGTCTTGCGAGATTCAGTGCGCGAGCCTCACTGGGAGCTGCAGGTGGTGATCGGCGCGCCGCCTCTGCTTCGCGACATCGTGCGCGACAAGAAGGGCAAACTCATCTCGCAGAAGCCCAATGGTCGACGCGCCTCGCGTGGCATGACGCTCGTGCTCACGGCGCTCTCGCCCGAGGCGATCGAAGCCGGCGCGAGGCCCGTGCCCGAGCGCATCGGGCTCGTGCTTCCCGAGTCCGCTGGCACCGAGGCCCAGCAGGTCAATACGCGCGGTGTCGAGTACCGCTGGGACCTCGCGGGGATCGCGGTCGGCCGATATGCGATCGAGGCCCTCCTGCGCGTTGCAGAGGGTGCGGAGGCGGAGTGGAGGGCGGATCTCTCGCCGGTGCTCCGATTGCCGTCGCCGAGGCCTTGAGTCGAGCGGGATCCGAGCGCTCGCTGCGCTTCGTGCGCGGCCTCGCCACCCGCCGGAGCCGTCGTGTAACGTGACCACCGAGTCTCCGCCCCCGAACAGAACGACCGGGCGGGACACGATCGATCCCGATGACGAGTGAATGGGAGCCGTCCACATGCTGATGCTGAAGGAAGAGCACATCCAGGTCCGCGACATGGTGCGCCGTTTCGCCGAGGAGTCCGTGGCGCCGCGCGCCCGACAGCTCGACGAAGAGGAGTCCTTTCCGCACGAGGCCGTTCGCGAGATGGCCGAACTCGGGCTGATGGGGCTGCCCTATCCCGAGCAGTACGGCGGGGCCGGGATGGACACGCTGGCTTACGCGATCGCGGTCGAGGAGGTGGCGCGCGTCTGCGCCTCCACCGCCATCACACTCTCGGCGCATGTGTCGCTCGGGTGCGGCCCGGTGTTCGGAAATGGCAGCGAGGAGCAGAAGCTCAAGTACCTGGTGCCCATGGCCAAGGGCGAGGCGCTTGGAGCGTTCGGGCTGACCGAGCCCGAGGCCGGCTCGGATGCGGCGGGGACCAAGACGCGCGCGATCGCGGTCGAGGGCGGCTGGAGCGTCACCGGATCCAAGATCTACATCACCAATGCGAGCTACGCGAAGTTCATCACCTTCACGGCGGTCACCGATCCGACGCGCGGCACGAACGGGATCTCGGCGTTCATCATCGAGACCTCGGCGAAGGGATTCCGCGTCGGCAAGAAGGAGAAGAAGATGGGCCTGCGCGGCTCGGACACAGTCGAAGTCCACTTCGACGAGGTCTTCGTGCCCGCGGGGAATCTGCTCGGCGATCAGACCGGTGGATTCAAGGCCTTCATGCGCACGCTCACCGGAGGCCGCATCTCGATCGGCGCTCTGGCACTCGGCATCGCGCAGGGTGCCTACGAGCACGCGATCTCCTACGCCAAGATCCGGCATCAATTCGGACAGCCGATCGCCAACTTCCAGGCGATCCAATTCATGCTCGCCGACATGGCGATGAAGATCGAGGCGGCGCGTCACCTCGTGTACCACGCGGCGATGCTGAAGGATGCCGGGCAGGACTTCACCAAGGAGGCGTCCATGGCGAAGCTGTTCGCGAGCGAGATGGCCAACTGGGTGACCGACAAGTCCATCCAGATCCACGGTGGCATCGGCTACTGCCGCGACCTGCCGGTCGAGCGCATGCACCGCGACAACAAGCTCATGGAGATCGGCGAGGGCACCAGTGAGATCCAGCGCATGGTGATCGCTCGCGAGATCCTGCGGCGGACCTGATGAGCCCGGCGCCCACCATGCGCTGGGCAAGTGCCTGGTCGCCGCGTGCCGATCTCGATTCGGCTCTCGAGGAGTGCCTGCCGGGCCTGAAGGCCGAACTCGGAGAAGGCCCGATCGATCTGGTGATGGCGTTCGTCAGCGGCTCGAACACGCGCTTCGCCGACCCGTTGCGCGTGGCGCTGCAGCAGCGGCTCCAGCCGGTCACCTTGGTGGGGATCACCGCGCGCGGCGTCGTGACGCGCGATCACGAGGTGGAGCAGGGGAGCGGACTGTCGCTGATCGCGGCCAGGCTGCCGCGAGTCGAGGTGAAGCCGTTCCTGCTGATGCCCGAGGTGTGGCGCGAGCCGATCGAGGATGAATCGACGTTCGAGCAGGTGGCGCCCGGTGCGAAGGGCGCGGAACTGGTCGTGCTGCTCGCCGATCCGTTCTCGCTCGATGTGGAACGCGTGCTGCGGCTGTTCAATCGTTTCGCTCCTGGCGTGCGTGTGGTCGGTGGGCTCGCGAGCGCCGGCGTGCGGCCGCGCCAGAACTCGCTGTTCTTGAACGACTGGCAGGCGCAGGAGGGCGGCGTCGCGCTGGCGTTCCACGGCGCGTTGCGAGCCGACGTCGTGGTGTCGCAGGGCTGTGAGCCGATCGGGCCGCCGCTCGATGTGACGCATGTCGAGCAGAACATCATCCTCACGCTCGATGGTCAGCCGGCGCTCGAGCGTGCCGAGCAGGTGCTCCGGGAGATCCCGGAGTCACGCCGTCAGAGCCTCGAGCAGGGGCTCTACGTCGGACGACCCGCCCGGGGCGATGCCTCCGGTCGCGGCGACTACCTGATCCGCAATCTCCTCGGCGCCGATCGGGACCGCGGCGCGCTCGCCGTGGCCGACTTGATCGGGCCACGCGAGAAGATCCGCCTGCACCTGCGCGACGGTCAGGCTGCCGTCGAGGACATGGAGATGCTGCTCTCGCCCCAGGCATTCGATTCCAAGGCGAGTGGTGCACTGCTGTTCGCCTGCAATGGCCGGGGTCGGCCGCTGTTCGGAGCACCGGACCGGGACATCACGCTGCTGCAGCAGGCGTTGGGTGGCTCGGTGCCGGTGGCCGGCATGTTCGCAGCCGGTGAGATCGGACCGGTGGGGGAGCGCAACTTCCTGCACGGCCACACCGCCAGCATCGCCATCCTCCGGCCGCGCTGAGGCGGGGCCCTCGACAGGGTGACGTGCGGCTGCCGGGCGGCCGATGACCTGCGGAATGAATGGCGCCACGACCCTTCAGCCCGAACCCTGGAAGAGCGGCTGGCAGGTGCGCGTTCGCGCGCGCGGCTGGCTGCGTCTGTTCCCGGCGGCGTTCCTCGGCGTCTGGCTGTGCGGCTGGCTGCTCGGAGAGGTGTTCGCCGCACGCATGCTGTTCGGCATCGTGGCGCCCAGATTCGGAGTCGAGCTCACTCCCTCGCTCGCGCTCGGCATGGGGGGCTCATCGCCTCCCGTCGCCGCGGGGATCACGGTCTTCCTCGGAGTGTGGCTCGCCTTCTGGACGTTCGGCGGGCTGATGGCCATGCGCGAGCTGCTGCATCTGATCGCGGGCGAGGAAGTCGTGCGTTGGAACGAGGATGGCATCGAGGCGCTGCGCGGCGTCGGACCGTTCAAGACCACGCGCCGGGTCAAGGCCGAGGATCTCAAGCAGATCCGAGTGCGCGCCGGACGGGTGGAGGCCGACACGCGCCGTGGCCGCGTGGTGATCGCGACCTTCGGAACACGCGAGGATCGCCAAGCGCTGTGCGCAGCGCTGCGCCGCGCGCTGGCTGCATGGCTCGAGGGCGAGCGGCGTTGGATCCGAGACGGCGAGCCGTTCCGAGCGGGACTGTGGCGCGAGACGCTCGCATCGGGGATGCCGGCGCTGGAGAGTGGTTGGCGATGGTTCGGCGAACGCTTGGAACCCGGGCCCGGCAAGCTGACACGGATCTCCCGCATCGGACCGGTGCGGATCGCGCGCACGTGGGAACCGCTGATCCTGTCGCTGACCATGGAGCCCGACTCCGAGGACGATGAGCACTGGATTCTGCGCGCCGAGGACGGGGTGCGCTCGGAGCTGCTGCACCTCTCGCGTGAGGACCCCGCGCCAGCGCACGCGGTCGGCGAGTGGCTGACGCGGCACACCGGCGTTTCGGTGCAGGAGCGGCGACTCGAGCTGGGACGTCGCCGCGCCGCCTGATTCCGCCCCTGGGCGGCATCGCGTGTGGCTTCGGAGCGCCAACGGCCCGTGCGCCGCGGCAACCCCATGCCACGGGCTCGTTTGGGGTGGGGCCTCGTTCCGCTCCCGGACTGCCCATGCGGCCCTCATCGTGTAGTATCGCCGCACTTTCCCGACTTCCTCCTCCAGTCGGTCGCGGCCTGCAAGCACGGCCCGGCGACCGCCCATCCCCGAGGTGCGTTCCATGGCGGCGAGTGATGTGTACATCGTGAGTGCGGCGCGAACACCGGTTGGCAAGTTCCTCGGCGGCCTCGCGTCGCTCAAGGCCTCGGACTTGGGCGCGATCGCCATCCGCGAGGCGATGTCACGCGCTGGTGTCGCAGGCGACCAGGTCGATGAGGTCATCATGGGCCACGTCGTGCAGGGCGGGCAGGGGCAGGCGCCCGCGCGGCAGGCACTGATCAAGGCCGGCATCGATCCGCGCGTCGGCGCGCTCACGATCAACAAGGTGTGCGGCTCGGGATTGAAGGCCGTGATGTTGGGCGCCCAGGCGATCAAGGCCGGCGATGCCGACTGCATCGTCGCGGGCGGGCAGGAGAGCATGAGCACCGCTCCCCACTACCTGTTCACCGGCCGAACCGGCCAGAAGCTGGGCGATACGACGCTGAAAGACGGCGTGGTGATGGACGGCCTGTGGTGCTCGTTCAATGATTGCCACATGATCGAGCTGGCGCAGTACACGGCCGAGAAGGCCAAGCTGAGCCGCGAGCGGATCGATCGGTTCTCGCTCGACAGTCAGAAGAAGGCCGCAGCCGCGTGGGCCGACGGCCGCTTCGATGCCGAGACGATCCCGGTGCAGATCCCGCAGCGAAAGGGCGACCCGATCGTGGTCGCCAAGGACGAGTCGGTCCGCGCCGACACGACGATCGAAGGCCTCGCCCAGCTGGGCGCAGTCACCAAGGACCGAGGCGGCATGATCACCGCAGGCAATGCGCCCGGTCTCAACGATGGCGGAGCGGCGCTCGTTCTGATGAGCGAAGCGCGCCTCAAGGCCACGGGCGCCAAGCCACTCGCCCGCGTCACCGGGTACGCGACCGGCGGCGGCGAGCCCAAGGACCTGTTCTTCGCGCCGATCGATGCGGTCGAGCGCCTGATGAAGAAGCTCGGCGTCAAGATCGACCACTTCGACCTGATCGAGGCCAACGAGGCGTTCGCCGCGCAGGCACTGGCCGACGGCGATGCGCTCGGTTGGGATTGGGACCGCGTCAACGTCAACGGCGGCGCGGTCGCGATCGGTCACCCGATCGGCGCCAGCGGCGCGCGTGTGCTCTCGACGCTGCTCTACGCTCTGCAGGCGCGAGGCAAGAAGACCGGCCTCGCGACACTCTGCCTCGGCGGCGGCAATGCCGTGGCGCTGTCGGTGGAGCGCCTGTCGTGAGCGCGCCGGCCGCCGAGTCCGCGGTCACCG
>JAYWEM010000005.1:0-14986 GCA_043779265.1 bacterium
ACTCCGCACCGACGCGGCACTCATGCTGACGGTGAACACCATGAACTTCCTGCACACCAACCGGAATTGGATCGCGCTGTGAAGAAGCTGCGCGTGCTCGTGCTCGTCCATCCGACGTTGGTCCCGCCCGAGTCGCTCGTGGGTCAATCGAAGGACGACATCTTCCGCTGGAAGACCGAGTACAGCGTGGTGCAGACCCAGCGCGCCATGGGGCATGAGGCGCGCCCGCTCGGAGTGCAATACGAGCTGCTGCCGATTCGCGAGATGGTGGACGAGTGGGACCCGCACATCGTGTTCAATCTGCTCGAGGAGTTCCACGGAATCAGCGAGTTCGACCAGCACGTCGTGAGCTATCTGGAGCTGCTGCAGATCCCACACAGCGGCTGCAACCCGCGCGGCCTGACAATCGCCCGCGACAAAGCGCTCTCCAAGAAGATCGCCGCCTACCACCGCATCCACGCTCCGAGGTTCGCCACGTTCCCCAAGCGTCGGAAGGTCAGGCGAACCTCCGAACTCACGTTCCCGCTCATCGTGAAGAGCCTGACGGAGGAGGCCTCGCTCGGAATTTCGCAGGCCTCGGTTGTCCACACCGACGACGAACTGACCGAACGCGTCGCGTTCGTCCATGAGCGGATCGGCAGCGACGCGATCGCCGAGCAGTTCATCGCCGGGCGCGAACTCTATGTCGGGGCTT
The DNA here is from genome assembly GCA_043779265.1 of bacterium. Lineage (GTDB taxonomy): Bacteria > Eisenbacteria > RBG-16-71-46 > RBG-16-71-46 > RBG-16-71-46 > CADEFY01. The sequence continues at coordinate 695 of JAYWEM010000005.1, forward strand.
ATGGCAATGACCGTGTCACCGTGCTACCGGTGTGGGAGCTGCTGTTCGAGAATCTGGCCCCGGGTGCCGCCGCGATCGCGACCGAACGCGTGAAGCATGACGCCCGCTATCAAGAGGAGCGGGGCATCTACCAGCAGCAGGCGGAGAACCTGAGCGACGCGCGAATCGACCGCATTCATCGGACGACACGCCGCCTCTACAAGCTGCTGCATCTGAGCGGATACGCTCGGATCGACTATCGCCTGCGTGACGATGGCGCACTGTTCTTCCTCGAGGCCAATCCAAACCCCGAGATCGCTCCCGAGGAGGAGTTCGCCTCGGCCGCCGCCGCGACCGGGCTCGAGTACGAGGAGTTGCTCCAGAAGCTGCTCCATCTGGGGCTCCGGGCGGCGAGGGACTAGACACCCGTATCGTCCGCGCGAACTTGTGAATGTGCGATTGAGTGGTGCGATTGAGAGGTGCCCCGCGCACAGAGGTGCCCCGCGCACTGGCCACCTTGCACGTCGCCGCCTATGCTCGGCGGACGGAGGGTCGAGCCCATGGCATTCATCGCCCGCAAGGTCGAGTACTTCCACGCGAATCTCACTGGTGGCAGCGACAACGCGTATGACAGCCTGACGCACATCGCCAGCCTCGGCGCGAATCTCCTGGCGCTGGTCACAGTCCCGATGGGTCCCGACTCGATCCAGTTCACGCTCTTCGCCGAGAACCCCCGTAAGCTCCAGAGCATCGCGCGCGATGCCAAGCTGGCGCTCGATGGCCCGCACGAGGCGGTTCTCGTGCAGGGCGCCGATGAACTGGGGGCCATCGCTCGCGTGCACGTGCTGCTGCGCGAGGCGGGCGTCGATTGTTATGCCTCGAGTGGCGTCACCGATGGGCACGGCTACTTCGGCTACATCCTCTACGTGAGACCCGGCGATGCCGATCGCGCGACCAAGGCACTCGCCGGTTGAATCCCACGGGGATCGAGTCGGCCACGGGCTCGGAGCCCCTCGTCGCGTGGACGCTGCGCCGCGCCATCCTGATCGTGTTCTGCCTCGCCACGACGGGCGTATTCGTCGAACTCCTGCTGCTGGGGCACTTCGAGGATCTGGCGCAGTGGCTTCCGCTCGCCCTGCTGGCGCTCGGACTCGTCAACCTCGGCTGGTATGCGAGCGCCCGCAGCGCAGCGTCGCTTCGCGTCTTCCAGTTGCTCACTCTGCTGTTCGTGGCGAGCGGTGCACTGGGGCTCTATCTTCACTATCAAGGCAACGTCGAGTTCGAACTGGAGATGCACCCCGAGATGAAGGGCCTTCGGTTGATCTGGGGCGCCCTCACCGGCGCCACTCCAGCGCTGGCTCCCGGCACGATGATCCAGTTGGGGCTGCTCGGCTTCGCCTACACTTTCCAACACCCGCGCCTGCTCAGGGCGCCGCTGCCACCGATCACGCCCGAGGGGACCCCGCGATGAGCCGCCTTCCTGTTGTCGCCACCTCGTTCGCATTCGCTGCCACCTTGATGCTCGGGCTTGCCGCGCCCGCTGACGCCCAGGTCGGCAAGAGCCTCGGCATCGTGAACCCGAATGTCGCGAGCGACTCCGTGCTCCACTCACTTCCGCACGTGACGCCTGCGATCGCCAAGAGCCTCGTCGAGAAGCGGCCGTTCGCCCGGATGCGGGATGTGAACGTGGTCGTTCGTGCCTCGCTCGACTCGGCCAAGGCGGCCGCGCTCTATGGCCGAATGTTCCTGCCAATCGACCTGAACGACTTCGCCGACGAGGAGGTGCTGCTGATCCCGCGCGTGGGAAAGCGCATGCTGCATGAGTTCCATGAGTACCAGCCCTACGCGGCGCTGGCGCAGTGGCACCGCGAGATCGACAAGTACGTCGATGATGCCGAACTTGCGCGGCTCGAGCAGTACGTCTACGTGCGGCTCGATCTGAACACCGCGAGCGATGCCGATATCCTCACCATCCCCGGCGTCGGCAAGCGCATGCTGCATGAGTTCAAGGAGTATCGCCCCTGGGTGAGCCTGGCGCAGTTCCAGCGCGAGATCGGCAAGTACGTTGACAAGAAGGAACTCGCGCGACTTCAGCGTTACGTTCGCCTCGCCAAGTAATCCATTCGATCCGCTCTCGGGCGTGGGAGACAGCATGACCATCGAGATCCACTACTGCTCCACTTGAAGCCGGGCCCCAGCACGCGCGGCGAGTCTCGCCGCCCTGATGAAGGAACGACTCGGCACCGAGCCCGCCCTTCGCCCGACGCACAAGACCGGCCAGTTCGACGTAGTGGTCGACGGGAAGATCGTCGCCTCGAGGGGCGCGATTCCGCTCACCCGTGTTCTGTTCGGAGCGGGCTTCCCGGATCCAGTCGCGCTGGTGGACGATCTCGCGAATCAGCGGGGGTGAAGCGAGTTCTGGGTTCGAGGTGATCGGGAGATCCGCTTGATCGAGATGCCAGGGCAGTGCCTGTCCAGCGATGTGCTCGAACACGTCCGAAGCCGTTTCCCGGCGCTGACGACCGACTGGGCGTTGTTCGACAATGTCGGCGGGAGCGTTCCGCTCGGTTCGGTGATCGATCGCGTCTCGGCCCACATGCGCGAGCATCCTGTGCAACTCGGTGCCACCTATGCTTTGTCCGTGCGAGCGACGGCCGGTGTGGCCGAGGGTCATCGCTCCGCCGAACGACTGGTGAACGCCGAGCCGGGGGAGGTGCTGCTCGGCGCTTCGACCACGGCCAACCTGCGCCTGTTGGCGCGCGCGCTGCGGCCAAAGTTCGGGCGAGGCGACGAGATCGTCGTCACCGATCTCGATCACGAGTCCAACATCGGCCCGTGGCGGGCACTCGAGTCCGAGGGCCTGGTGATCCGCGAGTGGCGTTGCCACCCGGCCACCGGCGGGCTTCGGATGGAGGATCTCGAGCCCCTGCTGACGCCTCGCACTCGACTCGTGTGCTTCACGCATTGCGCCAATGTCGTCGGCACGCTCATCGATGCCGCCGCCATCATCCGCCGCGTTCACGAGGCCGGGGCGCTGGCCTGCGTCGATGGCGTCGCCTTCGCTCCGCATCGACTGGTCGATGTGAAGGCACTCGACGCCGACTTCTACGCCGTCTCGCTCTACAAGACGTTCGGTCCGCACCTGGGCCTGCTCTACGGCAAGCGCGCGCTCTTGCGCGACACCACGTCCCAGAGTCACTACTTCGTGGGCGAGGATGACCTGCCCGGCAAGCTCGAACCCGGAAGTGTGCCCCATGAACTCGCCGCATCGCTTCCCGCGATCCTCGACTATCTGCTCGAGTTGGAGGTGCGGTCATCGGCGGCGGGGGAGGGCACTGAGCGCGAGCGGCTCTCGCGTGCGTTCGACCTGATCGCCGCGCATGAGGCGGCGCTCGTCTCGCCACTCCTTTCGTTCCTCGGTTCGCATCCGCGCGTGCACGTGATCGGCGAGCCTGGCAGCAGTTCGGTCGTACGTGTGCCGACGGTCGCATTCACCGTGGAGGGTCGAGACTCCGCCGAACTCCCGACCGCACTCGATCGCGACCGGGTCGCCATCCGCTTCGGTCACTTCTACGCGCGGCGCGCGATCGAGTCCATGGGCCTGCTCGATCGAAACGGCATCGTTCGCGTGAGCATGGCGCACTACAACACGCCAGCCGAGGTCGATAGGCTGATCGAGGCGCTCGAGCGCAATCTGTAGAGCCTCATCGGGCGGCGGTTCATCGGCAATGCCATTCCGTGCTTTCCGCAACGCCGATCCGACCTTCCGGTGGCGCTCGACCCTCTTGCGGGGCAGATTCAGCGAATGCGCCCATGGGCGCTGCTGGCATGTCCCCTGCACAGGCTGGGTGACATTCCAGCGGACGAATCGTCCGGCAACGCCCCATCCGACTCCCTAAGGGAGGGCTTCATGGCCCGAAGCACACTTCTTGGAACCTCCGTTCTCGCGCTCGCGCTGGCCCTCGTGGCAGCCTCTCCGGTCCACTCCGAGACGACGTGGGGTGTGTCCCTCAACATCGGCAACGCGCCGCCGCCGCCTGTGATTCTGGTGAAGCAGGCGCCTCGGACGATGGTCGTTCCCGGAACGACCGTCTACGTGGTGAGCGATGACAGCTACGGTCACGATTGCTTCCGGTCCGGCGCCCATTGGTACGCGTGGAGTAATGGTTATTGGTACCGCGCGAGCGCGTGGCGCGGTCCGTTCACGGTCGTCGAGACGCGCAGCGTGCCGCGAGCGGTCCTGGAGATCCCGGCCAAGCACTGGAAGCGGCACCCGCATGGCGGCCCTCCTGGCCTAGCGAAGCGCGATCATGGGCATAAGCGTGATGACGTCAGGCTCACGTCCCAGCCCACGACCGAGGTCATGGTCGTGACCGCCAAGCGTGGGAAGAAGAAGCAGCGCAAGGACTGATTCGACACTTCGCGGCCGCTCAGCCGCCAGCCAGCGCGAGTCTCGCCTCCAACGCCTCGATGCGCGCGCGTAGATCCACGATTTCGGCTCGCAGGGTATGAACCTCGGCGTCCGCAGCGCGTGGGCCAACACGAGCAGTCTCGGGTAAGGCATCCCCGCCACTCGAGACCGCGTGAACGACCTGACCACCCGCCGCCTGCGCGAGAACCTGCTCGCGTTCAGTGGCCGGGTAGAGCGCGTGGCTCACGATCTGGCCGCGCCCTGAGGGCGTCAGCTCGAGCATGAGCCCTCGCTCGACAAGTCGATCGATGATCACCTTGAGCGCGTTCACGTCCTCGATCGGCTCCATGCGCGAAGCGCGCGCGCGGAGATCGCCCAGCGACTGGGCGCCGCGCAGCAGCAACTCGGCGAGCACGGCCAGCTCGGTCTTATCGACGCCCATCCACTCGTAGGCCAGATGCTTGTACTTGCAGACGCGGCCCAGCCAGTCGATCTCCTGCACCACACCCATCAAGCGCAGCTGATCGAGGGCCTGCTCGACGTCGGTGTCGTCATACTCGGAGAGTGGATCGCGATTGCTCTTCTGATTGCAGCCGGTGACGATCGCGTTGACTGAGATCGGATAGCCGGCCGGCGTGGTCTTGGCCTTCTCGATCATCACGCCGAGCACGCGGCGCTGCCTGACATCGAGCGGCTTCCAGCGTGGGGAGTCCGATGCGGAACTGGACATGGCGTGACCTCCGAGGAGCATGGGGCAGGCAGGGGCTCCTTCCGACCCAGTGGAGCACGCGCGAGCAGGCACGTCGAGGCGCAGCCGGGAGGCATCGCTCCCCGCATCGGTTATGGTAGAAGCCGTATATCCGCACCCCATGCACGTCTCCGAAAGTGAGATACGCCGATGAATGGACTCACCCGCGCACTTGCGCACGTCGCCGCGATAGCCGCGCTCGCCCTGGCCAGCCCCTCGACCGCCGCGGAAGCAGACGACAAGCAGGCACAGAAGCTCGAAGAGGCAGCGCTGGTCTATCGCGAGTTGCTCTCGACGCCCGACCGAGGCGTCCCCGAGGCGCTACTCGAGAGCTGCCGGTGCATCGCCGTTCTGCCTCGCGTGATCAAAGGCGCAGTGGTCTACGGGGGCCGCGCCGGGACCGGCGTCATGAGCTGCCGCGATTCCGCCGGCTCATGGAGCCCACCCAGCTTCGTGCGCATGGCGGGAGGGAGCTGGGGGCTTCAGATGGGCGCCGAGTCCAGCGACCTGGTGCTGTTCTTCATGAACGAGGCCAGCGCGCGCTCGGTGGTGACCAGCAGCAAGCTGACGCTGGGCGGCAAGGCGGGAGTGGCGGCTGGCCCCTTCGGCCGGACCGGTGAGGCGAGCACCGACCTCAAGCTGAGTGCCGAGATCTACACCTACGCCAAGTCCAAGGGGCTCTTCGCAGGCCTATCGCTCGAAGGCGCCCGCCTCTCCGCCGATGAGAAAGCGAACACCGCGTTCTACGGCGAGATGGTCAGTGTGCCGAGGCTGCTGTTCGAGCATCGCGCGCCCAAGGTGCCGGGAGCGGCTGTGGCGTTCTTGAAGACGCTGCCGTAGGGCGGCGTCACCCGATCGCCAGCTGAATCCACAACCAGAGCTTGCGCGTGTTGTACGAGAAGCCGTCCTCGCGGAAGAAGGCGGCCTTCGCGCCGACGGTCGGCCCCGCGGGCGTCTTCCAGGTGGCCAGCGCGTCCAGTTCGGTGCCGTAGCGCTGGCTCGATCCGTCGGCGCGGTACCAGTGATGAACCACTTGCACGAGATAGGCGCCGGGCCGTGCGATCAGGTCAACATAGGAGTCACGGAGCCCATGCGTCGGCGTCGTGAGGAAGCGATCCGCCCAACCGTTGAAGCCATGCAAGGTGGCGAGGGGCGTGGTGAGTCGGCCCTCGGCAGGCGTCCCACCCAGCACCTCCTGCCCGAGACGCACTTCGACCGGCATCGCACCGGCGCCGGTCGCGAGTGAGCCTGCGATCCCGGCTTCGATTCGGTGGAGAAGCGCATCGACCGGATTCGGATTGCGGGCCACGTCACGTTGCCGCGCGAGTTCGAAGTCGAACGGCATCCGCCAGTTCCCGAGCGGAGCGGAACCACCCGCGCGGGCGCCGAGCGTGCCGGTGGAGAGTCCCGCCTGCGGGACATCCAGGTAATCGAGATGGACGTAGTAGGCCGTGGCGGTGAGCTTGGCGGTGGGCGCCACCGAGACGCTGACCACGTGCGAGTTCATGCGGTGCACATCCCCGAAGACGCGGTTCGCGCGACCGAGCCAGGCATACGTGAGGGTCGTGCGCGGCAGAGATGTGCAGACGAGCGAGGCGCCATCGAACGACTGCTGGTGCTGCCTCCAGCCGACCGGACCGACCCAGCGCTGGTTGTCGAGGGCGAGCGACATGCGACCCGCACGGACCGTGGTCTGCGAGTCCACCGCATAGGCGAGATTCGCCTGCAGAATCGACGTGAGCGCCGGGTCCGCGATGCCCGGGCGACCAGTGATGCCGTTCGACAGTGAACCTGCGCCGCGATTGTCGTAGAAGCGATCCCCGAACACGGCAGCCACGTTCTCGAACTCGGCGAGCGCGCGGAACTTCCTGTAGGGGGCCGTGCGGTAGGCGAGGGCCGAGCGCAGGGTCGTGGCATGTGCGATGTCACCTCGGACCGGGGGGGCGTCGTCGCCGACCGTCTCGTGCCGCAGACGCAACTGGAGGGTCGTCGAGCCCAGTCGCAGAGCCTCGAGCGGCGAGGCTGCCTCGGCGTGGGCTGATCGGGCTGCGGCGGCGAACAGCATCAGAGTGAGACACGCCGTGACGGCGTGCCGAGAGCCAGCCGGGGACATGCGACCTCCGCGAGGACATGGAGCAGAGCGACATCGACACTTCCTTGTTGAAGTTGCCATCTCGTAGCACATTGAGTCGATGCGACCTTCGGATACCTCGCCATGGACGACGCCCGCCTCGGTCGAGGGCTTCGCCTCTGCTTCCCCGAACGCCGTGCTCATGCGCCTCGCCACGGTTGAGGCGGAGCGTGTGCCCAACGGCCGTGCGCTCGACATCGGTTGCGGTGCCGGTCGCAACGCCCTGCCGCTGGCGCAGATGGGATGGGAGGTGTTCGGCGTCGACTCTTCGGGCCCCATGCTCACCGCTTCCTCGGATCGGGCGAGTGACGCGTCGACCGCAGCGCGCCTTCATCTGATGAGAGCGACGATGGATCGCCTGCCGATTCGAGACGATAGCTGCGACCTGCTGATCGCTCATGGCATCTGGAATCTGGCACGCTCGACGGACGAGTTCCGCCGGGCGGTCCGCGAGGCGGCACGAGTCGCGCGGAGCGGGGCGAGCCTGTTCGTCTTCACGTTCTCGAGAAGCACGCTGGCACCCGAGGTTGCTCCCGTCCCCAATGAGGAGTTCGTGTACACGCAGTTCTCCGGGCAACCACAGTGCTTTCTCACCGCATCACAACTGGTCGCCGAACTGGGTGACGCCGGGTTCCAGTCGCACGCGGGCGTCACGCTCACCGAGTACAACCGCCCGGGGCGCCCAGCGCTCCCGATGAGTGGGGCGAGCGGCCCCGCGATCCTCGAAGCCGCTTTCCGGTTCGTGGGCTGAGCCTGTATCGGGATCTTCTCGATCACGATCTCGTGGTCGTGCGTGTGGAATCAGTACGCGAGGCAGCCCGCGCGATGAGCCAGGCGATGGGCAGCCCCACGAGTGAGATAGCCGCCATGATCGCGAACGCCTGTGAGTAGCCCGAGCCGACGATCAAGCGGCCGACCATGAGTACCGCCCAGGCCTCGCAGGCGTTCGTCGCGGCCATGTAGCTGCTGAACTGCGTCGCGCCCAACGCCGGGTCGGTCAGCTCCATGAAGAGTGCGTAGGACGCGGCGGTGAACACGCCGATGCCGAGATAGACCACGGTGAGCAGCCCGAACGTGAGCAGAGTGCCGACACTCGGTTGTGCGGCCAGCGTCAGGATGGCGACTGCCAAGGCCATGAGCGCGAACCCGGCGGTGCGCGCGCGTCCGAGCCGATCGGCGATCGCCCCACCGATGAACCCACCCGTCACGGTGGCGATGATGACCGGAAGCGCCAGGAACATCCCGATGGCCGAAGCGCTCTGGCCGCGATCGACGAGGAAGGGCCCCGCGACCGCGCCCACCGACTCGAAGCCCGCGCCTGCGCCTGCGACGAGTGCGAAGGCGAGCCCGAGCCAGGTGGTACGCCGCGAGAGCGCGAGCCGAAGCGAGTGCAGCATCCCCGCCGGCGCCGAACGGACCAACGCGCCCTCACGCGCGAACGCGAGCAGCGTGAGCGTTCCGCCGATGACCACGATGAGTCCTGCGGGCACGGCGCGCGGATCGAGTCGACTGGCCACGACCAGTGCCAAACCGCCGAACAGCGAGCGGCCGAGCAGCATACCCGCTTGCATCCAGGCATTGAGCTCACCGCGCTTGCCCTCAGGCGTCGTCGCGATCGCCAGTCCATCGATCGCGACATCCTGCGTCGCGGCTGCGAACGAGTGCACCAGTAGCCACGCGACGATCCACCGGAAATCGCGCGCCGGATCGAGCAGCAGCAAAGGCACCAGCGCCAGCGCCATCGCGCACTGGGCGAACACGGCCCAGCGCCGGTAGGTCAGACCGCGGCTCCTCGAGGCATCGACCAGCGGCGCCCACAGGAACTTGAGCGTCCAGGGCAGCACGAGCAGCGCGGTCAGCTGCGTGATCTGGTCCACCGGCACGCCCGCCAGACGCAGTTGCGTCGGCAGGTACCATCAGATGAACCCGATCGGCGCGCCCTCGGCGAAGTAGAGCGCACCGAACAGCAGTCGCCGCCTGCCGGGCGTGGCGAGGGGATTCCAGGCGGCAGGTCGTGACGAGTCGGATGGAAGGCGCACGTACGAACCGTGCCGGATTGGGAGCAGTGTCGCAAGACTTCGTGTCACAGGATGTTCGGCTCGAGAGATCCAGCCTTCGCGCCTTACGCGCTTGCCAGCGATGGGCTAGATTCTCTCGATGCCCCTGACCGCAGGTACCAAGCTCGGCCCCTACGAGATCGTCGCGCCCTTGGGCGCCGGAGGGATGGGCGAGGTCTATCGCGCCCGTGATACCCGGCTCGGCCGTGATGTCGCCGTCAAGGTGCTGCCGCTGCACTTGTCGTCGAACCCCGAGGTCCGTGCCCGATTCGAGCGTGAGGCCAAGACGATCTCGAGCCTCAATCACCCGCACGTCTGCACGCTGTTCGATGTGGGGCGGGAAGGTGACACCGACTTCCTGGTGATGGAGCTGATCGAGGGTGAGACGCTGGCGCAGCGGCTGGCCAAGGGCGCGCTGCCACCCGCCGACGTGCTCAGACTCGGCGCGCAGATCGCCGATGCGCTCGACCGCGCGCACCGTGCGGGCGTCATCCATCGCGACCTGAAGCCCGGCAACGTGATGCTCACCAAGAGCGGCGCCAAGCTGATGGACTTCGGCCTGGCGCGGGCCACGGGCCTCGCGGGCCCCGGCGGTGCGAGCGGCCTCACGCAAGCGGCGCTGACGCAGTCGCCGACCGTGGCGGCGCCGCTGACGACCGAGGGCACCATCCTCGGCACGTTCCAGTACATGGCACCCGAGCAACTCGAGGGCAAGGAGACCGACGCGCGCAGCGACCTGTGGGCGTTGGGCTGCGTGCTCTATGAGATGGCGACCGGCAGGCGCGCGTTCGAGGGTCGAAGTCAGGCGAGCTTGATCAGCGCCATCATGGATCGGCAGCCCGAGCCGATCTCGAAGCTCGTGCCCTTGAGCCCGGCGGGGCTCGATCGCTTGACGAGTCAGTGCCTCGCGAAGGACCCCGAGGATCGCTGGCAGAACGCAGGCGACCTGCGTCGCGAACTCCAATGGCTGGCCTCGGAAGGTCCCGGCGTCGCCCCGGTGGCACGTGGAGGCAATGCTTCCCGTGTACGCTTGATCCCGGTCGCACTGGGCGCGGCCGCGCTGATCGCAGTCACGGCCATCGTCACGGGTCTTCTCATGTCGCGTGGGTCCAACAGACCCGACACGGCAGTGCGACTCACGCTGTCGGTGCCCTCGGGAACACGGTTCGCCCATGACGTGCTCGCTTCCGGGACTCCGTCTCTCTCGCCCGATGCCACTCGCATCATCTTCGGCGCGGTGGATTCGCTCGGCCATCGGCGACTGTGGGTCCGTTCCTTCGATTCGTTCGAGTCACACCCCATCCCCGGAACCGACGGTGGCTCGATGCCCTGCTGGTCCCCGGATGGCCGCTTCATCGCATTCTTCTCCGGTGAGCGGCTGTTGAAACTCGATCCCGCCGGAGGCGCGCCCCAGGTCCTCGCCTCGATCGGCGGCGGGCGTGGCGTCACGTGGGGTCGAGGCGGGACCATCCTCTTCGCTCCAAGCGCCAACTCGGGGGTGTTCCGGATCTCCGATCAGGGAGGGCCGGCAACCCAGGTCACTTTTCCCGACTCCACCCTGGCTGACATCTCCCATCGCTATCCGCTTCTACTACCGGACGGCGATCATTTCCTCTTCCTCGTCCACAGCAACGCCCAGAACGTTCGAGAGTCGGCTTGCGGCATCCACCTGGGGTCGCTTCGCACGGGGAAGATCCGGCTTCTCGCACGCGATTTCTCCAATACCGGGTGGATGCCTGGGCACGTCCTGTTCGCTCGCGACGGTGCGTTGGTCGCCGTTCCCTTCGATCTGCGACGCCTGACGTTCGACGGGGCGCCGCGCGTGGTGGCGGAACGCGTGGGCTACCGAGGGGCCGGGAGTCTCGCTTCCTTCACGGTTTCCGCCTCGGGTGCTGTGGCTTACTCCGATCAGGCCTCCTCGTCCCGGAGTCGGCTCGATTGGCTCGACAGGTCGGGAATGAGTCGCGATTCGATGGTCAGCGGGCCTATATCGAGTCTGCAACTCTCGCGGGATGGCCGTTGGTTGGCGCTCAGCACCGAACTGGATACGGGCGGGTCCGATCTGTGGGTGATCGACCTCGTACGCCGATCGCGCTCGCGCATGGTCGCATGGGCATCGAACGAGTCGAATCCCGTCTGGTCCCCGGATGGAACGCGCCTGCTCTTCGGCTCGGACAGTTCGGGAACGCGAGGCACCTACCTCATGCGACTCGATGGTAGTTCGCAGCTGACGAGACTGATTCCACCGACTCGACCGAACGATCCCGCCGACTGGTCAGCGGATGGCCTGTCGATCGCCTACTTGCAGAGCCCTTTCGTGGGCGGGGACCGGGACCGCTCGGAGATCTGGCTCCACTCGTTCGAAGATGGTCGCTCGACGCCACTCGTGCAGGGGGACGCGTCGTACGAGTCGCCGCGCTTCTCGCCAGATGGCGCGTGGCTCGCCTACGTCTCCAACGAGTCCGGACGCGACGAAGTCCACGTGCGGCCGGTGTCGACCTCCGGCGGGCGCACGCAGATCTCAGTGGACGGGGGTGACCAACCGAGATGGCGAGCCGACGGCGCCGAGATCGTCTTCCGTTCGTCCACCGGGAACATCATGGCGGTGGATGTGAATCCGAAGTCGCCCTCTGATGCCGGCGTTCCGAAGCGGTTGTTCACGCTGCCCGCCGACGCCGTGTGGGATGCCTTCTCCGACCATCAACGATTCCTGGTCGCCCGCCCTGCCGATGACGACCAGACCACGCCGCTGAAGATCATTCTCGGATGGTCTGCCGACCGATCGAGGGCAAAGCCGAAGTGACACTCACCCCCGGTACCCGGCTCGGCCCCTATGAGATCGTCGCGCCCTTGGGCGCGGGCGGCATGGGCGAGGTCTACCGCGCCCGCGACACCCGGCTCGGCCGCGAAGTCGCCGTCAAGGTGCTGCCGCAGCACCTCTCGGCCGACGCTGAGCTGCGCGCTCGCTTCGAGCGCGAGGCCAAGACCATCTCGTCCCTGAACCACCCGCACATCTGCACGCTGTTCGATGTCGGGCGGGAGGGAGACACCGACTTCCTGGTGATGGAGCTGGTCGAAGGGGAGACGCTCGCCGAACGGCTCACCAAGGGGGCGATGCCCACCGCCGAGGTGATGCGCCTGGGCGGTCAGATCGCCGATGCGCTCGACCGTGCGCACCGTGCCGGCGTCATCCACCGCGACCTGAAGCCCGGCAATGTCATGCTCGCCAAGAGCGGCGCCAAGCTGATGGACTTCGGCCTGGCGCGAGCCACCGGCATGGCGGGTCCCGGTGGCACTTCCGGCGTGACCCTGGCCGCACTCACGCAATCGCCCACAGTCGCTCAGGCGCTGACGACCGAGGGCACCCTGATCGGCACGTTCCAGTACATGTCGCCCGAGCAGTTGGAAGGGCGCGAAGCCGACGCGCGCAGCGACCTGTGGGCGCTCGGCTGTGTACTGCACGAGATGGTGACCAGCGAGCGGACGTTCTCGGGCTCCAGTCAGGCGTCGCTGATCTCCTCGATCATGAAGGACACGCCGCGGCCACTCTCCGAAGCGGCACCGCTGAGCCCGCCCGCACTCGGTCGGTTGACCGCCGCCTGCCTCGCCAAGGACCCCGAGGAGCGCCTGCAGACGGCCCACGATGTGCGGTTGCAGCTCTCGTGGATCGCGGAGGCCGGCTCGCTCGCAGGTGTCCCGGCACCGGTCGCAGTCTCACGCAAGCGTCGGGAATGGCTCGCCTGGTCGCTCGCCTCAGTCGCAATCGTGAGCACGCTCATTCTCGGCGTGCGCGCGATCCTCACTGCGCGAGAGGCCCCGAGTGCCGTGCAGAGCGTGATCGAGGTCCCGGAGAGCGCGAACCTCTCCGACTATTCGGGCAATGTGATCCTCTCGCCGGATGGTCAGCATCTGGCGATCGCCGCCAGCGACTCCGCAGGCGCCGCGGCGCTCTGGATCCGCTCGCTCGCGGCCACGGACGCGGTGCGCGTACCCGGCACGGGGGCGGCGTGGTACCCGTTCTGGTCCTCGGACTCGCGGTTCGTCGTCTACTTCGATCCTGCCAGTAAGACGCTCAACAAAGTGGCGGTCGTCGGCGGCGCCCCCATCGCGATCGCCGATGCGCCCAACGGCCGAGGCGGCGCATGGAGCGCCGATGGGACGATCCTGTTCGCGCCCTCTTCCAGCGGGGCGATCATGCGCGTCTCGCCGAGCGGAGGCGATGTGTCTTCCGCGACGGCGCTCGACTCGGCGCGCGGACAGACGGCCCATCGATTCCCCAGCTTCCTTCCTGGCGGCCGGCACTTCCTGTTCTCGGCGATGCCGGGCCATGCGAAGGGCTGGGACATCTTCGTGGGATCACTCGGCAGTCTGGAGAGCAAGCGCTTGATGACCGCGCAGTCGACCCCGGTCTATGCGCACCCCGGCTACCTCGTGTTCCGGCGAGATGGCCGCGTCGTCGCTCAGCGATTCGATGCGGGCCGCCTCGAACTACAGGGCGAGCCCGTACCGATCACCACGGCGCCGCCACGATCCGATCTGGATGGGGATCCCGTCGCCTCGGTCTCCGAGAACGGCCGGATGGCGGTGTTGCGGATGCAGCCTCCCGACGTGCGATTGAAGATGCTGGACGCCTCCGGGCAGGTGCGAGTCGATTTCCATCTTCCGATCGCCCCTTGGACGGTCGAGTGCATCTCCCCGGATGAATCCCGTGCCGTGCTCTCGCGGGAGCGTGAACTCTGGGTGGCGGACCTGGCCCGTTCGGTCCCGATGCGGTTCACGACGGAGGCGGGCAGCGAAGCGACCGCTGCCTGGTCCCCGGACGGCGAACAGATCGCCTTCGTCAAGCAGGTCGACGGCCGCGAAGAGGTCCACGTCGCTGGTCTGGACGGCGTCTCGCGCCGCTTGCCCGCCAGTGACGACCCCTACCACTTGGTGAACGACTGGTCCCCGGACGGACGATTCCTCG
>JAYWEM010000006.1:0-14936 GCA_043779265.1 bacterium
GCCTGGTTCGGTATCGCCTCACTCGTGAGAGGAGGGCGCTCGTGATCCGGGTCGAACATCTGACACGGCGCTATGGAGCGGTGATGGCGATCGACGACCTCAGCTTCGAGGTCCAGCCGGGGGAGACGTTCGCCCTGATCGGACCCAATGGCGCGGGCAAGACCACCACGCTCAAATGCCTGTTGGGGCTCGTGCGGCCGGATCGAGGAACCATCGCCATCGGCCGCCGCGGTGCCTCGCCGTCAGATCCGCGGAGTCGTGAGTCCATCGGCTATGTGCCGCAGCGCGCGGAGTTCCCGGGGGGTCGGACGGTGCGGGACGTGATGGGCTTCTTCGCCGACCTGCGTGCGCTGCCCGATACCGCGATCGACCATGCGCTCGAGCGAGTGCGGATGACGGCCATGGCGCAGCGCCGAGCCGACGAACTCTCGGGCGGTTATGCCCAGCGGCTCTCGCTCGCGGTCGCGCTGCTCGGGGATCCCGAGCTGCTGGTGCTCGATGAGCCCACCGCGAGCCTCGATCCGCAGGCCACGCATGAATTCCGCGGATTGGTGCAGGAACTCCAGCGAGAGGGACGAACGTTGCTGCTCTGCTCGCATCTGCTGTCCGAGGTCGAGCGGATCGCCGATCGCGTCCTCATCCTGGTGCAGGGCCGCGCCGCTGCACTCGAGCGCCTCGACGATCTGCGTGAGCGGCAGGCTCGCGCGACGTCCCTCCGTGTCCATCTCTCGACCGATGCGGCCCGGGCCTCGGCGCTCCTGATGAGCCGCGGGATCCTCTGCTCCCTGGTCTCAGACGAGTCGATCACGCTTCCGAGCGGCGGCGATCGAACGGGCGAGGCGCTTGATGTCCTGCGCACCGCCGGCTTGAGAGTCGTCTCACTCGAGGTGGAGCGGCCGTCCCTCGAGGAGTTGTTCCTCGGCGTCGTGGCGAGCTCGAGCCGCGCGGTGCCGTCATGAAAGGGCGCGCGTGGTGGGTTCTGATCGCCGTCGTGCTCGTGGTTGGAGTGCTGCTCATCGCCGCTCGGCGTGCGCCGGAAGCGCCGCACATCGCTGCGCCGCGGGCTCCGGAGCCCGAGAGCGCCTGGCTGACGTTGCACATCGACCGGGAGGGTGTGCGTCCGGAGCACGCGGAGGTGCCGCTCGGCTCCCGGCTCGTGCTGACGCGCGTGAATGAATCGGCCGACGAGCGCATCCTCTCGCTTGCCGGGTACGAGCATGCGCTCGCCGCCTGCACGTTGCGCGCGGGCGAGTCGCGAACGGACACACTGCTCCTCACGCTGCCGGGCGAGGACTTCGCCTGGCTGCTCGACCGCCGACCCGTGGGCCGGCTCTCGGTGCAGGGCTCGCATCTCGTGGAGGGCCACCGATGAGCCACACGCCCCGCAACAGCGCTTGGCGCCGGGTTCGCGTCATCGCGCGTGAGGAGTTCCGCCGCGCGGTCGAATCCCGCTGGCTGTTCGCGTTCTCCGCTCTATTCGCCCTCTGCGTGCTCGGGCTCTCCTGGTTCGGGCTCGCCCCGGCCGGAGAGGTCGGTTTCACGAGCCTCGCCCGGATCACGTTGAGTCTGCTCAATCTCGTGTTGTTCGTTGTTCCGTTGGTCGGGCTCGTGCTGGGCGTGATGAACGTCACGGCCCACTCGGAATCGCTCGCATCGCTCCTCGCCCAACCGGTCTCGCGCGGCGAAGTGCTCGCGGGCAAATACCTTGGCCTCGCCGCAGCTCTCGCCGCGGCTCAGGCCGTCGGACTCGGAGGCGGCGGCCTCGTGGTGGCGTTGCAGACCGACGGATCTGCGCTGGGCGGTTTCGCGGTGTTGTGTGCCGTATCGCTCGTCCTCGGCTGCCTGTCACTCGCGTGCGCGTTGGCGATCGCCTCGCTGTGGCCCGATCGGCTTCGCGCCACGGGAGCCGCGCTCGCGCTGTGGCTGATGATGACCGTGTTCTACGACCTCGCGATCTTCGGCGTCGTCGCCGTCCTGCGCGGGCTGCCACTTCAGACGGTGTTGATCCCCGCTCTCGTGCTCAACCCGGTCGACCTGTCCCGCGTGCTGGTCACGTTGGCGGTGGGGCAGGGGGCGCTCTTCGGCCCGACCTCGGCGGTCCTCATGAAGCTCGCCGGCTCAGCGGGCGGTATCGCCGTGGCCGTCAGTGCGCTGACCCTCCAGACGGTGCTCCCGCTGGCACTCGCAGCCTGGGTGTTCCGCCGCCGCGACTGGTGAGCCCGTCCGAGGTTGCCACCCCCCCCGGTCGCCGATAAGGTGCGCCGCTGGTGGTGTGGCCGCCCGCGGCCGGCGACCCGTTAGCTCAGTCGGTAGAGCACCTGGCTTTTAACCAGGGTGTCGCTGGTTCGAGCCCAGCACGGGTCACCAGCCGGGACACCAGAGCCGCACATCGATCTGCAACTCTGCGCCAGAGGCGGCATCAGAGAGGGTGCGTGCGAGGAGTCGCCCGATTCGGCGCCCTCCAAGCCGCGTACCGGTCCCCAGTCGAGGAGTACGTCGGACGTGAGGAAGCTGAGCTGCCAGGAAGTGCTCGACCAACTGGAGGAGTTCCTGGACGACGATGAGGTCCGGGATCAGCTTCGAGTCGAGGTCGAGATCCACCTCACCGCATGCTCGGACTGCCATGTCTACGTCGATTCGGTGAAGCGCACGATCCTCCTGGTCAAGGGCGATGAGCCGGCGATGCCACTGCATCTCTCGAGTCGGCTGCATCTCGCGCTCCTCGATCTCTACCGTGAGGATCCGAGGGGCTGAGTCGCCCGGCGGACACCTCAGCGCGGCTACGGGGTAGCACGAGGAGACCCGGTGGCCCTGGAGACCCCATGATCCCTCGCTTCGTGTTCCTGTCGATCATCTGCTCGCTCGCCGCGTGCGTGTCCGCATCGCCCGCCGCCGCTTGGAGGCTGGAAGCCATGCGCGGCCAGGTCGCGTTCGGGTACTCGCGTCTCGCGGGAGGGGCCGAGTCACCTGCCGGCTCGATCGGATTGCTCGCCTCGGTCGACCATCCGATGGTCGGCGTGTGGCGCATCGGCCCGGCGGTCTCGTTCAGTCTGCTCGGCTCGACGCAGATCGAGCGCGATGGGGTACCCGGCGGACTCGACCACTCCATGCTCGATGGGGCGCTGCTCGTGCACCGGACCTTCGCACGCGGACCGCTCGCGCGGCTCTCGTTCGGGCCGGGGCTCGCGAGTGCTCGAGCCGAACTCCAGGTCGCCGGTGGCGGAGCAACGCTCTCGAGTGAAGCGGTGGGCGAGGTGAGGCCCTGCGCCGCGATCGAGGCGCTGTTCGCGCCTCGCACGAAGAGCGGGGTCAGCGTCGGCGCAGCGCTGGGAGCCCGGTTCGTACCGCTCGAGGACCGGACCTGGAGTGTCTGGTCGGCCCGGCTCGCCATCTCCTACTGAGCCCATCCGGCAGGTGCGAGCGAGGGCTTTGACGCCCGCTCCGAGTGCCCCCTATGCTCGCCGCCGTTTCTCCTCCGGGGCGGGGCGCGAGTCCCCACCGGCGGTTACAGCCCGCGAGCCCGGCTCACGCCGGGCATGACTCGGTGAGATCCCGAGGCCGACCGTGATAGTCGGGATGGGAGGAGGAGGAGCACCGCATCCGTGCGCCCACTCCGTTCCCTCGGAGGCGGGCGGCGCGAGGCTGTGCTTCTTCGCCCCGGGGGCCCACAACGCCTTCGGGGCGTTCGCGTTCCACCGGAGAACATGGCCAGTCCACTCGACGAGACCGTCTTCATGCGCCGCGCCATCCGCTTGTCCGAGAGGGGCCGCGGCCGGGTCGCCCCCAATCCGATCGTCGGCGCCGTCCTCGTGCGTCGCGGACAGGTCGTCGGCGAGGGTTGGCACCGTGCATTGGGTGAGCCGCATGCGGAGGCCATGGCGCTCGGACGCGCGGGGAACCTGGCGAAGGGCGCGACGCTCTACTGCACGCTCGAGCCCTGCGATCACCATGGTCGCACGCCGCCCTGCACCGACGCGGTGATCGCCGCTGGCGTCGAGCGCTGCGTCATCGCGCTGCGCGATCCCAATCGCATCGTCGATGGTCGTGGGCTCCATCGTCTGCGTGCAGCCGGGGTCCGCTGCGAAGTCGGCTTGCTCGCCGATGCGGTGCGGCAGTCGGCGCATGGGTACCTGCTGGCCCACACCGAGCGCCGTCCGCGGTTCACCTGGAAGGTGGCGATGACGCTGGATGGCCGCATCGCGGATGCGAGCGGGCATTCGAAGTGGATCAGCGGGCCCGAAGCGCGCCGCCGGGGCCACGCGATGCGCGCCGCCTCGGACGCGGTGCTCGTCGGCGTCGGGACCATCCGCGCGGATGACCCGCGGCTCACGGTTCGGCTTCCCAAGTACCGCGGCCCCCAACCCCTGCGAGTCGTGTGCGACACGCAACTGCGCATTCCGCTCACCTCACGCGTCGTGCGGGGCCCGCTCGCTGCCGGGACGGTGGTCGCGTGCGGACGCAGCGCGCCCGCCTCGCGCGAGCGTGTTCTGCGTGCGCTCGGCGTGGATGTGTGGCGGTTGCCCGAAGCGGGAGGTCGCGTCTCGCTTCGCGCCCTGTCACGGGCGCTGGTCGCATCGGGTCGGCATGAGGTGCTGATCGAGGGCGGCGCGACCCTCGGCACGGCGTGGATGCGGGCACGGCTCGTCGATGACCTCGCGATCTTCGCATCACCTCGCATCCTCGGGGACGGACTCGGCTGGTGCGCGCCGTTCGGACGATCGCTGGCGAGTGCTCCGAAGGGCCGGCTGCGAGCGATCGAGCAGGTCGGTGACGATGCATTGCTGCACCTCACGCTGGAGGCGCGCTGATGTTCACCGGGCTCATCGAGGAGATCGGACGCGTGCACGAGGTCCTGGAGCGGCCGGCCGGCCGCCGATTCTGGATCTCGTGCTCGCGCGTGATCGAGGACGCCGAGATCGGGGACAGCATCGCGTGCGATGGCTGCTGCCTCACCGTGATCGACCTCGCCGCTGGTCGCTTCGCGGTCGAGGCGGTGCCGGAGACGCTGCAGCGCACGACGCTCGGTGGGTGGGTCAGCGGGACCTCGGTCAATCTCGAACGATCCTTGCGCTTCGATCAGCGGCTCGGCGGGCACTTGGTCCAGGGCCACGTCGATGCCGTCGGCGAGGTCCTGTCGTTCGCGCCCGAAGGGGACGGACGCCGGCTCGAGCTGGCACTGCCGGTCGAGCTGGAGCGATTCGTGGCACTGAAGGGTTCGCTCGCGGTCGATGGCGTGAGTCTCACCGTCGCCGCCCTCTCCGCAGGGCGCTGTGAGATCGCCCTCATCCCGCACACGTTGTCGGCGACGGTCTCGGGCGATTACGCCACGGGGCGTCGCGTGAATCTCGAAATCGATCTGCTGGCCCGTTACCTCGCGCGCATGCTCGACGTGGACGCCGCCAACCGAGGAGGCCGTTGATGCCCCGTTCCTCCGCTTCGCCCGCGCGCAAGGTGGGAAGAGCGTCCGCTCGCGCGGTGCCGAGCAAGCGTGCCGCCGCCAAGCCCGCCAAGCCCGCCAAGCCCGCCAAGGCGGCGAAGGCGGCGAAGCGGGAACCGAGCGTGTTCCTCACCGTCGAGGAGGCGCTTCCGCTGCTTCGAGCCGGTCGCATGGTGATCGTCGTGGACGATGCCGATCGCGAGAACGAGGGCGATCTCGTTTTCGCCGCGCAGAAGGCGACGCCTTCCATGGTCAACTTCGCAGTCACGCATGGCCGCGGCATCCTTTGCGCCGCGCTGGACTCCACGCTCGCCGATCGCCTCGACCTGCAGTTGATGAGCGGGGACAACACCTCCAAGTTCGGCACGCCCTTCACCGAGTCGGTGGATGTGCGCCGAGGCACCACGACGGGCACCAGCGCGTTCGATCGGGCGCGGACGCTGCGCGCACTCGCCGCGCCTCGTGCCAAGCCCGCCGACTTCATCCGCCCCGGCCACATCTTCCCGCTCCGCGGGATGCCGGGCGGCGTGCTGCGCCGCGCGGGTCACAGCGAGGCCGGCCCGGACCTGTGCCGAATCGCCGGTCTCCAGCCTGCTGCGGCGATCTGCGAGATCCTCGCACCCGACGGCAAGATGATGCGCCTACCGGCGCTCGAGCGATTCGCGCGCGAACATGGGCTCGGGATCCTGACGATCCGCGACCTGATCGCCTATCGCCGCCGCCGTGAGCAGCTCGTGCGCAAGGTGCTGAAGGTGCCGATCCCCACCCAGGAGGGTGCGTTCGATCTGCACCTCTATGAGAGCGTGCTCGATGGCGATCTCCACATCGCGCTCGTCAAGGGGCGGGTGAAAGGGAGCAGGCCCGTGCTGGTGCGCGTTCACTCGCAGTGCCTGACCGGCGATGTGTTCGGGTCCGAGCGTTGTGATTGCGGACCTCAGCTCCATGCGGCGATGCGCGCGATCCAGAAGCGCGGCTCCGGCGTCGTCCTCTACCTGCGGCAGGAGGGGCGAGGGATCGGTCTCGCGAACAAGCTGCGGGCGTACCAGCTCCAGGATCGTGGCTATGACACGGTCACCGCCAACCTCAAGCTCGGCTTCCCGGCCGACCTGCGCGACTATGGCATCGGAGCACAGGTGCTGGCCGATCTGGGCCTCCAGCAGATCGAGCTGCTGACCAATAATCCCCGCAAGGTGGTGGGATTGGAGGCCCACGGGCTGACGATCGTGGGCCGCCGCCAACTGCAGGTTCGAGCGAATCGGCACAATCGCCGGTATCTTTCCACGAAGCGCGATAAGCTGGGGCACCTCTTGGACCTGGCTCTCGTGAAGGAGAAGGCGTGACCGAACACCGGTTCGAAGCCGATGCCACCGGACTGCGGTTCGTGGTGGTGGCGGCTCGCTGGAACGAAGAAGCAGTTCGCCGCATGGTCGATGCTGCTTTCGACGTGCTGCGCCGTCAGGGAGCGAGCGAGGACGCGCTGGCGCTGTGGTGGGTTCCCGGCAGCTTCGAGCTGCCCGTCGCAGCGTCGTGGGCGGCGCGCTCCGGCGCGTGCGATGCCGTGCTCGCATTCGGCGTCGTCATCGAAGGTGAGACCGAGCACTTCCGCTTGGTCGCCGATGCGGCGAGCGACGGACTCCAGCGCGTCGCGACCGAGACCGGGTTGCCCGTGTTGAACGGGGTACTCGCAGCCTACGATGCGGCGCAGGTCGAGGCTCGGACCGGTGGGACGATGGGCAATATCGGATCCCAGGTCGCGCTGGCCGCGATCTCCATGGCACGGTTGCGCGCCGCGGTGGTTTCCCGATGACCCGAGTCCCGCAGCGTCGCAAGGCACGCGAGGTCGCGTTCCGTGTCGCCTATCAGGCGGAGATCTCGGGCGACACGTTCGCTCGTGCCTGGGTGGCGCGTCAGGAGGAGGAGTCGCTCAGCGACGACCAGCGCGAGCTCGCGTCGGATGTCGTCGCCGTGCTCGAGACACGTTCGCATGAGGTGGATGACGCAGTGCGTGCGGCGTCCGAGCGCTGGCCGCTCGAACGACTCGCGGCCACCGATCGGGCGGTACTGCGTGTGGCCATTGCCGAGTTGCTGGCGCGGCCCGGTACGCCGGTGCGCGTGATCATCGACGAGGCCATCGAAGTGGCCCGCACCTACGGCAGCGAAGAGTCGGGTCGATTCGTCAATGGCGTCCTCGATCGCGCGGCGCGCACGCTGCGACCGGCGGAGTTCGGATGAAGCTCGCGATCGTCTCCGACATCCACGGGAATCTCGAAGCGCTCGAGCGCGTGCTGGGCGACCTCTCCGAGCGCAAGCCGGCCGCCGTGTTCTGTCTGGGCGACTTCGTCGGCTACGGAGCGGCGCCCAACGAGTGCATCGAGCAACTCCTTCCGCACATCGACGGCGCTGTTGCGGGCAATCATGACCTCGCGGCGTGCGGCCGCATCCGGCTGGGCTACTTCAATCCCGATGCGGCGGCGGCGGCGAGATGGACCGCCCAGGCCCTCACGGAGGCGCATCTCGAGTACCTGAACGAATTGCCCTTTGCCCTGTCCTGGCACGGAGCCTGCGTCGTCCACGCATCACCTGCCGAGCCCTCGGAGTGGCACTACGTCTTCTCGCCCAACGACGCCCATCATGAGATGCAGCACTGTCATGAGCGCGTCTGCTTCATCGGTCACTCGCATGTTCCGACGGCGTTCGAAGTCGACGGGGATTTCGTTCAGGAACGACGGACTCCGATCGTGACGATGAAGGAGGGCGTGCGCTATCTGGTGAATGTCGGGAGCGTGGGGCAGCCGCGAGATGGCGACCCTCGTGCGGCCTATCTGTGGTGGGACCAGGAGGCCGGTACGTTCGAGCACATCCGACTCGACTACGATATCGATGGCGCGATGCAGCGGATCCTCGCCGCCGGGTTGCCGAGTTTTCTCGCGGATCGATTGCGAGTCGGTCAATGAGCGCGGAACGCCAGTCGACGCTCGAGCACTGGGAGTCCTATTGGAAGGGCCACCGCCAGGACATCGAGGAGACTTACTCGACGGGAGGCCGGCTCGTGCGCGAGACGATCGCGGACGGACCGATCGAGGGGCGCTGGGTGATGGAGATCGGCGCTGGCTCGGGCCGCGACTTGATCGAGTTGGCGCGCCTTGGAGCCAAGGGACTCGTGCTCGACTACTCGCCGGCCTCGCTGCATCTGGTGCGCGAGCAGGCGCGCGCGCGTGGCATCCCGGTGATGTTGGTGCAGGCGGATGCGACGCGCATGCCGTTCCGTGACGGTGCCATCGACGTATCGTTCCATCAGGGGCTGCTCGAACACTTCCGTGACCCGATGCCGCTGCTCCGGGAGAACACGCGGATCACGCGCTCAGGTGGCCGCGTCCTCGTCGACGTGCCGCAATCGATCCACCTCTACACAGTCATGAAGCAGGTGCTCATCGCCGCCAACCGCTGGTTCGCGGGATGGGAGACGCAGTTCACCGTGGGGCAGCTCGAGTCATGCTGTCGTGATGCCGGCCTCGAGGTCGTGCGCACGTACGGTGACTGGATGGTGCCGGGCCTCGCCTATCGCGTGTTCCGCGAGGTGCTCAAGCGCGGCCTCGGCGTGCGTCTGCCGCTCCACCCGAAGGGTCCGAGGGCGTGGTCCGAGGGATGGGAGGGCCTGCGAGGTTGGCTGCGCGGCCAGCGCTGGGCGCTCCACACCTGCCACGTCATCGGGACGGTCGGCCGCAAGCGATGAGTCGCCATCTGCTGGCCGTGAACTTCCGCGATCCCCATCACCCCGAGGCGGGGGGAGCCGAGTTGCATCTCGAGGAGATCCTGCTCGAGGCCGTGCGGCGGGGCTGGAAGGTCACCTGGCTCGCGACGGGCTTCCGTGGTGGCTCGGCCGAGGCCGAGCACCGTGGCATGCGCATCGTCCGACGTGGCGATTGGTGGGATTTCAATCTCCGCATTCCCGGTCTCCTGCGAGGCGAGTTCGGCGGGGACCGTCGCCCCGATCTGATCGTCGAGGACATCAACAAGGTGCCGTGCTTCTGTGCGCAGTGGACCGACGCACCGGTGCACGCGATCGTGCCGCACCTGTTCGGGAACACCGCGTTCCAGGAGGCGAACGCCCTCATCGCCAGCTACGTGGTGGCGCTCGAGGCCCTGATCCCGCGGGCGTACTCGCGTTCGCGCTTTCTGGTGATCTCCGAGAGCACGCGCGACGATCTCGTCCAGCGTGGCATCGCGCGCGAGCGGATCGACGTCGTTCACTGCGGCCTCGACCATGCGCGCTACCGGGTCGACGCATCGGTCGCCAAGGCAGAGGTGCCGACGCTACTCTTCGTGGGGCGACTGCGCCGCTACAAGGGGCTCGATTGGGTCACGCGCGTGCTGCCGACCGTGCGCGAACGCGTTCCGCGAGTGCGGCTCGAGATCATCGGCGATGGCCCGCACGGGCCTGCGCTCGAGGAGCAGGTCGCGCGTTCCGGGCTCCAGGGCACCGTCGACTTCCTCGGTTTCCTTCCGGGAGCCGAGAAGGTGCGGCGGATGCAGCGCGCCTGGGCCGTGCTGCAACCGAGTCCCAAGGAGGGTTGGGGGCTGACGGTGGTCGAGGCGGGAGCCTGCGGGACGGCGGTGGTCGCTGCGGACAGCCCGGGACTCCGGGACTCCGTGCGACGTGACGAGACGGGTCTGCTCGTTCCCTATGGCGATGACGCGGCGCTTGCCGAAGCTCTCGTTCGCGTGCTGAACGACACACCGCTGCGGGAGCGGCTGGCGTCGGCGGGCGTGGCGTGGGCGGACCGATTCCTTTGGGAGGACTGCGCGCGTCGATCGCTCGATGCGCTCACGGGGGAGCGAGGCGCGTGAGCAACGGCAAGCCGTCCGCGCGCTCCGGGTTCCTCCTGGCGCTCAAGCTCGCGATCAGCATCGCGCTGTTCGGGTGGCTCTTCCAGAAGGTGGACGTCGATCAGGTCCGCATCACGCTCCAGCAGGCGAGCGTCGAGTGGTTGATCGGTGCGTTCTCGCTCCTCGTCGCGAGCAACGTGCTCGGCTCCTATCAATGGAACCGCTTGTTGCGCGTCGTCGGGATCGAGCTGCCGTTCTGGAAAGTCGTGGCCTACTACCACGTCGGCCTGTTCTGGAACAACTTCCTGCCGGCGAACGTCGGCGGTGACCTGGCGCGGATCGCCGATGCGTCGCGTACGGGTTCGACCCGGACCACCGCGTTCTCCACGGTGTTGCTCGACCGCATGATCGGGACGGTGGCACTCGGCTCGCTCGCCGTCGTCACGACCCTGCCGGTCATCGATCATTTCCACCTCGCGGCGGTCTACTCGGGTGTGCTGGCGTTCTTCGTGCTCGCCTCCGTCCTGTTGTGGGCCGTGCTCCATCCGGCTGCGATGGACTGGCTCGAGCGCATGGTGCTCGCGGTGGGGCTTGGTCGGCTGCGCCCGAGCCTCGAGGACATGCGACTTCGGATGTCGGCCTTCCGAGATCGGCGGGTCTTGCTCGTTCAATTGTTCGTCGTCGCGCTCGCAGTGCAGGTCATGCGCATCGTCGTTCACGTGGCGGTGGCGCGGGCGCTCGGCTTGGACATTCCCCTGACCTACTTCTTCCTTTTCGTGCCGCTCCTGGCGGTGATAGTCTCCCTGCCCATCTCATTGAATGGCATCGGGGTACGTGAAGGAGCGGGCATCCTCCTGTTCGGGCTCGTCGGGCTCGAGAAGGAGAGTGCCTTCCTGCTCCAGTTCACCACCTATCTCGTCGCGGTCGCGGTCAGCTTGATCGGAGGGCTCGTGTTCCTCGCGCGCATCCCCCGCCGCCGTGCCGATGCCCGTCTCCCGCGGAGGTCCGCCGAATGATCAAGAGCCAGCGCTTCACCGGGCTCATCTTCCTCGTGGTCACGCTCATCACCGCGGTGGTCTACTTCCTGACGCTCTACCCGACGGTTCCGTTCTGGGACGCAGGCGAGTTCATCGCCGTCTCGAACATCCTCGGCATCCCGCATCCTCCCGGCACGCCGTTCTACGTGCTGATCGGCCGCATCGCCACCATGGTGCCGTGGGCGAGCATCGCCGAGCGCGTCAACGCCCTCTCGGCGGTGGCCGGAGCACTCGCGGTCGGGCTCACCTACCTCACCACGCTGCGCCTGATCCACCGGGCGCAGGGGGAGAACCGTGCGACATGGCAGAACATCGTCGCATACCTCGGTGCCGCGACGGGCGCGCTGATGCTCGCCTTCTCCGACTCGTTCTGGGAGAACTCGACCGAGGCCGAGGTCTACCAGTTGATGAGCCTCGCGCAGATCCTCGTGTTCTGGCTCGGCCTCAAGTGGTGGAGCGCGCACGACCAGAAGCCCACGGTCAGTTATCTGCTGCTCGCCACCTACGTGATGTGGTTGTGCGTCGGACTGCATCTCGGAGTCGGCATCATGGGCCTGCCGCTGTTCTTCCTGGTGGCGCTCGTCGACTGGAAAGTGGCGATGCTGTTCGCGATGCCGTTCCTCTCGCTGCTGCGGGTGCCTGCCGGGCTCGAGAAGATGGCCGGCGCGGTCATCCTGTTGGCCGCGATCACCAGTGTCGTCATGGCCTGGCAGCGCAAGCTCCCGGGTTGGGTCGCCGCGCTCGGCGCGGTCCTCGTGCTCCCCGGCCTCTATGACGCGATGACGGATGCCGACTTCACGGTTCCGATCATGGTGGCGACCGTGCTGGGCGTCGTGTTCCCGTTCGTCTTCCTCGCCCGGACGCATCGCGAGGGCCGTGTGCTCCTGCTGTCGCTCTTCCTGATGATCGCGGGCTACTCGACCCACGCGTTCCTTCCCATCCGTGCGGCGCAGAGGCCGGCCATCAACGAAGGCGCCCCTGCCGATTGGAACTCGCTCCGGGATCTGCTCGAGCGCAAGCAGTATGGCGAGTCGAACATGTTCGTTCGGCGCGGGACTCTGACGACGCACCTCGACAAGGAGTTCTGGCGCTACTTCCGCAGGCAGTGGCTGCTGTTCGGCGAGCCGATGGGGGGGATGGACGAACCGGTCCCGCCCTCAGCGAGCGCCGGTCAGGGCGAGCGCGCGATGCACCTGCTCGGGCGCGTCGTCCCGCCACCGGGTTCACTCCTTCCGATCGTCCTCGGCTTCGCGGGTGGCATCTGGCTCTTACGACGAGAACGTAAATCGGGCCTCTACTCGTTGATGTTCCTCGTGCTGACCACCGTGGCGATGATCCTGTTCCTCAACTTCTCCGACAAGGAAGTGAGAGAGCGGGACTACTTCTTCCAGAGTGGGTACCACGCATTCTCGATCTGGATCGGGCTCGGCATCGCCTGGGCGATCGGTTGGGTCCGCGGCAGCTTCCCCGCGGGCCAGATGCGCAATGGCGCCACGTTCGCTTGCGCCGGGCTGCTGGCGCTCCAGCCGGCGCTGCTCGCGAAGAACCTGTGGTTCACCCACGATCGCAGTGGCAACTACATCGCCCGCGACTACGCGTACAACATGCTGGCGCCGCTGGCTCCGAACTCGTTCATGTTCACCAATGGCGACAACGACACCTTCCCGCTTTGGTACATCCAGGAGGTGGAGGGGTTCCGCAAGGATGTCCGCGTCGTGAACCTGAGTCTGCTCAACACCGATTGGTACATCCGCCAGTTGCGCGATGAGGAGCCCAAGGTCCCGATCCAGCTCGATGATCGTCAGGTCGACCAGTTGCGCTTCGGCGCGGTGCAGGACCCGAGTGGGCGCGTGATCTACACCAACGAGTACATGGTCCACCACATCATGCAGCAGTCCCGCACGGCGACCGGTTGGTCGCGGCAGCCCTACTTCGCTGTCACCGTTCCCGAGGACTACGGCTATCGCTCGCTGTTCTCGCTGCAGGGTCTGGTTCACGAGGTGAAGACCGACTCGACGCAGGCGGGGCTCGATCTGCCGGCGATCGAGAAGGCGTTGTACGAGACGTTCCAGTATCGCGGGCTGTTCACCAAGGATGGCGTCTGGGACGCGAAGGTGTACAAGGACGAGAATGCCTCGACGCTCTCGCGCAACTACGCCTCGGCACACCTGCAGCTCGCGTACCACTACCGTCGTCAGGGTCAGATGGACAAGGCGGTCGCCGAGATGGAGCGGATCCAGAAGATGTTCCCGGATTACGCGGCGGTGCAGATCCCGCTTGGCGGATTCTACATGGAGATGGGGGACACGGCGCGGGCGCTCGCGCTGTTCGAGAAGCTCGTCCGCACGCAGCCGAACGACCCGGATGTCCACTACTACTACGGCGCGTCGCTCGCCTATCAGGCGCGGCCGGCCGAGGCCATGCAGCAGTTCGAGCAGGCGATCGTGCTCGATCCCGACTTCGCGCTGGCCTACTACGGCGCCTACACGACGCTCCGGGAGACCGGTCAGCGTGAGCGCGCACTGGCCTATCTCGAGCGCTGGCTGATTCGTAATCCCAGCGACGAACGGGCGGCGCAGTTGCTCGACTCCGAGCGGCGAGCGCTCGGCTTGCCCCCGCGATCGGGAGGATTCACCCGGCCGCCCATGCTCTCGCTGCCCTGACGCAGAGAGGAGAGCCACGTCCCATGCGCGCATTGGTGACCGGAGCCGCGGGCTTCATCGGCTCGACGTTGGTGGATCGCCTACTGGCCGACGGCCTGGAGGTCACGGGCGTCGATTGCCTCACGGACTACTACGACATCACGCTCAAGCGGCGGAACCTCGCGGGCGCTGTGGCGAACTCGCGCTTCCAGTTGCTCGAACTGGATCTGGGCGCAGCCGATCTCGCGGCACTGCCCGAAGTGGATGTCGTGTTCCATCAGGCGGCGCAAGCAGGCGTGCGTGCCTCGTGGGGGCGGGAGTTCGGCTCGTACGTGCACCACAATGTTCTCGCGACACAGCGGCTGCTGGAGCGCTATCGCGGCACGCCGCTCGAGCGATTCGTCTACGCGAGCTCGTCGTCCGTGTACGGTGACGCCGAGCGCTATCCGACCGATGAGGCGATGATGCCACGGCCGTTCTCGCCCTATGGCGTGACGAAGCTGGCGGGCGAGCACCTCGTGCTTCTCTACGGTCGCAATTTCGGAATGCCGGTCTCGGCGCTCCGCTACTTCACGGTCTACGGCCCGAGGCAGCGCCCGGACATGGCCTTCCATCGCTTCTGTCGAGCCCTGCTCGAGGGCGACGAGATCGTGGTCTACGGCGATGGCCGTCAGTCGCGCGACTTCACGTTCATCACCGATGCGATCGAGGCCAACATCCGCGCGTGGAAGCGCAGTGCTCCGCAGGGTGTCTACAACATCGGCGGCGGTTCCCAGGTCGAGGTGCTCGAGGCGATCTCGATCCTCGGGCGGGCGCTCTCGGTGCAGGCGAGGCTGCGCTTCGAGCCACTGCCTCCTGGCGATCCGCTGCGAACCCGCGCCGATGCCACGCGACTCCAGGCGGATCTCGGCTACACGACGCAGGTCGGGATCGAGCAGGGACTGGCGGCGGAGGCCGAATGGGCACGCACGATCTACGGCACCGTCTCGTGAC
>JAYWEM010000007.1:0-6236 GCA_043779265.1 bacterium
CACCCGTCGCTACGATGAGCGCCCCGCGCTGGATGGCGTCAGCTTCGAGGTGCGCCCGGGCGAGATCGTCGGACTGCTCGGCGCCAATGGTGCGGGCAAGAGCACCCTGCTGCGCACCGCCGCCGGACTCCAGCCGCCCGACTCGGGCCACGTCGCGATCGCCGGGCACGATGTGTGGAGTGCCCCGATCGAGGCCAGGCGCGCGCTCGGCTACGCCGCGGAGGAGCCGCGCTTCCACGAGGAGCTCTCGGCGGCCGAGCATCTCGCGTTCGTCGCGTCCGTGCGTGGGCTTCCCTCGGGCACGGCATCCGATCGCGCTTGCGCGCTCGCCGAGGCGCTCGACCTGCGAAGGCAGCTCGATGAGCCACTTCGCGGCTACTCACACGGGATGCGCAAGAAGGCCTCGTTCATGGCGGCCGTGCTCCACCAGCCCGCCGTCCTCCTGTGCGACGAGGCACTCGAGGGCTTCGACGCTCCCTCGGCGCTCGCGGCCAAGGATGAGTTGCGCGCACTCGCCGCTCGAGGGGCCGCCATCCTGTTCTCGAGTCATGTCACCGAGACGGTCGAGCGACTGTGCGATCGCGTCGTGATCCTGCATCGTGGCCGCGTCGCCCGCGGGCTCGCACGCACCGAATGGGGCGCCCCCGACACCCACGTCTCGCCGCTCGAGCAGATCTTCCTGGAGTTGGCACGAGGAGAGCGGTCATGAACCGGCATCGAATCCATTCGATTGCAGCCCTCTCGATCATGCTCCTCGCGGCGTCCCCTGTGTCCGGCTACATGCCCCCGAGTCGCGTGCAGAACATCCTGGTGTCCGCGCCGTCACGCGACATGCTGCGAGAACGCCTCCGCGCCTACGCCGACTCGACGGGCGTCGCGCCCTACGACGAAGGCGAGGCCTGGCGCTACCTCGCCGACTCCTATTGGCGCGCGGGCGATCGCGACAGTGCGCGGGCGACGGCGCTGCGCGCCATCGAGCGCCGCGGCGACACCGATGAGCGAGCCCTGCTCGCCGACATCCTGCTCGAGACGGGCACGGCCGCGGATCGCGCGCGAGTTCTCGATGTGCTGCAGGGCGAGTGGTCGCGACTCGCCGACGGCCCGGAAGCGCGGCGGGCGCCGATCGCGATGCGGATGGCGTTCGCCCATCAGGAGTCGGGGAATGGCGTGGCGGCGGCCGATTGCGTGCGCGAGGACCTCGCGTGGCTCGCCACCTCCCCCGCGTGGGCACTGCGCCTCGCGCCCACGATCCGCGCCCTTCCCGCGAGGCAGCACGGCTGGAAGGTGCTCGTCGAGGCGGCGGTGGTGACGCGCGGCGCCGACTCGACGCTCATGCATCTTGCGGAGCAGGCCGTCTCGCACGCCGCGCCCGAATCGTCCGGCCTCGTGCGCCAACGCCTCGCCGCCGATCGCTGGGTCGAACAGGCCTTCGCCGAGGCGCGGGGCGGCTCCCTCGCGAGCACGGTCGCGGGATCCCCGCTGTGGCGGATGCCCGCAATCGGCTCCGCCAAGGGCCGCGTGCTGATCCTGCTGCCCGGCCGCATCCACTCCATGGTCGAGGCCGACTCGTTGATCGACGGCCTGCGCTCGAGCGGGCTCGACGTGCTTGTGCTCGCGGGCCCGCGATTCCTGCCTCGCTTCTCGGCCACCTCGCTCGAGCGAGAGCCCCTCGAGACCGCGGCGGCGGGAGAGCTTCGCGCCTCCTTGCGCGCGCTCGGCGACAGCCCGCTGCCGTGGGTGATCATCAGCGGCGAGGAGCTGGCGCTTCCGGCCGCGACGCTCGTCCGCACCCACCCGAGGATCGCGGGGTTCGTCCTCCTCTCCCCGTGGCCGCCCTCGGTCGATCGAGGCCCCTTGGCCGAGGCGATTCGTGGCAGCGGCCTCCCCGTCTATCTGCAGGGCGCGCCCGAGGCCGTGCTGGCCAATGAGTTCACCGATCGACTGGCGGCGCAGTTGCCGCTGCGGCAGATCCGCGTCGCCGATGGTCAGGCGCGCGGGATCGGCGTGGCGCTGCTGGGCCGCGATGCCGCTGCGCTCAAGAGGCTGCTGGCGTGGATCTCGGACTCGGCTCTCGCGCCGCGCGCCACTCGACCCACACGACGGCGATGAGGATGAGCACCGCGCCGGCCCACCAGCGCGGCTGGAACGACTCGCTCCCCATCGTCAGGGCGAAGACGAGCGCGAACACCGGCTCGAGCGCGAACAGCAGCCCGATGCGCGCCGCAGGCAGCACGCGCTGGGCATCGATCTGCAACAACGGCGCGATCGTGCTTCCGGCCAGCACCAGGTAGGCGAACGCGAGCCAGCCCTCGGGCGGCAGTCCGCGATAGCCGACCACCAAGTCGCCCGCGAACGGTGCCACGAGAAGCGCGACCGTGGTGACTTGCACGGTGACGAGCGCCAGCGGGTCGATGCTGTCCGCATGGCGAGCGACCCACACGATCTGCACCGCAAAGAGCGCGGCCCCCAGCAGCGTGACCGCCTCGCCCTGACCCAGCCTGAAGCCCCCGTCGAGCGACAGGAGCGCCGAGCCGGCCACCGCGATCGCCAGCCCCACCCACATGGTGCGGTCGGGCCGCTGTCGCAACACGGGCCATGCGATCAACCCCGCGAGCAGCGTTCCGGCGCAGGTGAGGAAGGCCGAGGAACCCGCGCTCGTGTGCTGCAGTCCCCAAGCCTGGAACGCATAGCCGCCCGCCATGAAGACACCGCTTCCGGCGCCGACCACGAGATGATGCCGATCGGGCAGACGGCGTCTCACCAGCGCGAGCAGCCACAGGACCACCGAGGCGATCGCGAAGCGTCCGAACACGAGCGCTGCGGGGCTGAGTCGATCGACGCTGTCGCGGATCGCGACGAACGTGCCGCCCCAGAGCAGCGTCGCCACCACCATCGCGAGGATCGCGGCTCGCTGGCGCGCGGGGTCGATCATGTGCGGTCGCGTCGGCGCTTGGTCGGCTTCGGCTGGGTGAGCGCGAACGACAGGCTCTCGAACTCCATCGTCATGTCCACGGTTCGCAGCGTCACCCACTCGGGGACCTTCAGTTTGCGCGGGGCGAAGTTGAGGATCCCGCGAACCCCGGCGGCCACGAGTGCATCGGCCACCTCCTGCGCGGCGCGGCCGGGCGTGGCGATGACGCCCATGTCCCAGCCCTCTCCCGCTGCGATCTCGCTGGCGGGGCGCACCGTGCGTCCGTCGATCGTCTCGCCGATCCGCTCGGGCTCGCTGTCGAACACCGCGACGATGTCGAAGCCCTGCTGCTCGAAGCCCGTGTACGCGAGCAGCGCCGAGCCGATGTGACCGGCGCCCACCATCGCGACGGACCAACGGCGATCGAGACCGAGGATGGTGCGGATCTCATTCCTCAGATGCTCGATCGGATAACCGAGCCCGCGGCGGCCGAACGACCCGAATGACGACAGGTCCTTGCGCACCTGCGCCGACGTGATCCCCTCTCGATCGGCGAGCATCTGCGACGACACCATGCGCCGCCCCTCGAGCGCCACTTCAAGCAGCACGCGGTAGTAGTGTGACAGTCGCCGGACCGTGGGTTCCGAGATGCGGCTCACGTCTGCCTTCCGAGGGGTTCGTGAAACTGTTCACAAAGCGCGGGTGCGAAAGGGCCGCGAGGCAGTTACCCCGCGGCCCCGAATCGCGCGATCACTCGGCGGCGGGCTCGTCCGATGCCACCTGCTCGTCGTCATCCTTCACGACTCGCGTCACCGCTCCAACCGTGTCGGCCAGCAACTCACCATCACCGGCCGGGTCCAGGTTCACGAGGCGCACGCCCTGCGTGTTGCGCCCGATGACCGAGATCCCCTTGACCGGAGTGCGGATGAGCTTGCCGCGCCGCGTGATGATCAGCAGGTCCTCATCGTCCACGACCTCCTTGACCGCCACGATGTTGCCGTTCCGCTCGGTCGTCTTGATCGTGATGATGCCCTTGCCGCCGCGATGCGAGACACGGTACTCGCTGATCTCGCTGCGCTTCCCGTAGCCGTGCTCGGTCACCGCCAGCAGCGTCGCCTGGCGCTTGACGCCGACCATGCTCACGACCTCGTCCGTGTCGTCATCGAGCGTCACCGCCTTCACGCCGCTCGCCGTGCGCCCCATGGGCCGCACCTCCGACTCGTGGAAGCGGATCGCAAGGCCCTTCTTCTTGGCCAGGATCACATCCTGTGTGCCATCGGTGATGATCGCCTCGATGAGCGCATCGCCTTCGCGCAGCAGCACGGCGTTGATGCCGGCCTTGCGCGGGTTGCCGTAGGCCGAGAGCAGCGTCTTCTTGATGATGCCCTGCCGGGTGGCGCACACGAGGTAGTGCTTGTCGTCGAACGTCTTGACCGGCACGACCGCCTGGACCCTCTCGTCCCGGCCCATGCCCTCGAGGTAGTTGACGAGCGGGCGCCCCTTGGCGGTGCGGCCGAACTGCTCGATCTCGTGCACCTTGAGCCAGTAACAGCGACCGCGGTCGGTCAGCACGAGCAGGTAGGCATGCGTGTTGGCGATGAAGAGGTGCTGGATCACGTCCTCTTCCTTGACGCCCGAGCCCTTGATGCCCTTGCCGCCGCGGCCCTGCGAGCGATAGGACGACAACTCCTGCCGCTTGATGTAACCGTTCAGCGAGATCGTGATCACCATGTCCTTCTGCTCGATGGTGTCCTCGTAATCGATCTCGCCCTCTTCGGCCACGATCAGGGTGCGGCGCTCGTCGGCGAAACGCTTGCGCAGCGCCTTCACCTCGTCCTGGATGATCGCCAGCATCTTGTGGTCGCTCGACAGGATGGAACGCAGCTTCTCGATGAGCTGGATCACCTCGAGGTACTCGGCCTGGATCTTGTCGCGCTCGAGGCCGGTGAGGCGCTGCAGTCGCATCTCGAGGATCGCGCTGGCCTGGATCTCGGAGAGCGTGAACGTGGTCATGAGGCCATTGCGCGCGGACTCGACATCCTTGGCGGCGCGGATCAGCGCGATCACCTGATCGAGGTGGTCGAGCGCGATCTTGAGACCCTCGAGGATGTGGGCGCGGCGCTCCGCCTCGGCCAGCTCGAACTCGGTGCGGCGACGCACGACTTCGCGCCGGTGCAACACGTACTGGTCGAGGATGGCGCGCAACGTCAGCACCTGCGGCCGGTTCTTCACCAACGCCAACATGATCGCGCCGACGCTCGTCTGCAGCGGGGTATGCACGAACAACTGGTTGAGGACGACCTTGGGATTGGCATCCTTCTTCAGCTCGATCACGATGCGCATGCCGTCGCGGTCGGACTCATCCCGCAGATCGCTGATCCCTGCGACCTTCCCCTCGCGCACACACGAGGCGATCTTCTCGAGCAGGCTGGTCTTATTGACCTGGAACGGGATCTCGGTGACGACGAGGCTCATGCGGCCGGCACGGCCCTCCTCGATCTGCACCTTCGAGCGCACCTTCATGATGCCGCGGCCGGTCCGGTAGCAATCGCGGATGCCCTGGTGACCGTAGATGATGCCGCCCGTCGGGAAGTCGGGGCCGGTGACGATCTTGGTCAGTGCCTCATCCGGCATCTCCGGCTGCTCGATGATCGCGACGATGGCGTCGCAGATCTCGCCCATGTTGTGCGGCGGCACTTCGGTCGCCATTCCGACGGCGATCCCCGAGCAGCCATTGAGGATCAGGTTCGGGACGACCGACGGCAGCACGGTCGGCTCCTCGCGCGTCTCGTCGTAGTTGGGCCGGTAATCGACGGTGTTCTTCTCGAGGTCGGCGAGCATCTCCACCGCGAGCGCCGTGAGGCGCGCCTCGGTGTAGCGCATGGCGGCCGGCGCGTCGCCGTCGATCGACCCGAAGTTCCCCTGGCCGTCCACGAGCGGATAGCGCATCACCCAGTTCTGCGCCATGCGCACGAGCGTGGGGTACACGACGCCTTCACCGTGCGGATGGTAGTTGCCCGACGTGTCGCCCGCGATCTTGGCGCACTTTCGGAAACCCCGCCCGGGAGCCAGGTTCAGGTCGTTCATCGCGACCAGGATTCGGCGCTGCGAGGGCTTGAGCCCATCGCGCACATCCGGCAGGGCCCGCGAGACGATGACCGACATCGAGTAGTTGATGTAGCTGGTCTTCATCTCGTCTTCGATGTTCATCTCGACGATCTTCGACCGGTCGTTCAGTGCCATGGCCTCATCCTCGTGGTGACGTCACGGCCCTCGTCGGGACGGCATCCTGCCGGTCCCTCGAGCCAGACGCGATGATCGGTCA
>JAYWEM010000008.1:0-6234 GCA_043779265.1 bacterium
TCGCCTCGAGCGCGCTTCGCCGCGCCGCGCGCGAAACGGAAGCGCAGGCGTTCTGGGATGCCATCGAGGCGATCTCCTCGTCGCTGCGACTGAGGGAGCGCCACGAACTCGCGCGCTCGCTCGATCGCAGCAAGCATGTGAAGGAGGCACGGCGGCGGCTGCGCGAGGAGGACGACGCCAAGCGCGAGATCGCCGCGAGGCGCCTCGGCCTATTGCCCTCCAAGCGATCGCGGACGACGCTGCGGCGGGCGCTGGTGCTGGGCCCCGAGGGCGTGACGCTCGCCGCGGCGCGGTCGCTCGGCGCCCATCGCGACGCCTCGGCTCTGCGCTGGCTGCTCCTGCATCCGGAGCGCGTGGGTTCTCGGCCGATCGGATCGCTGTCCGGATTGTTCCGCTCGTTCGGCCCGGCGGGACGCGCCCTCATGGTGGCCGCGCTCGAGCGAGGCGTGCCGCATGCTCGCGTCGAGTGCGCCATGATGGACGCGCTCGGCCTGTCGCGTTGTCGCTCGGCGCGCGGCGCCATGGAGCAGCGCCTGCTGCGCGGACCGCTCGAGGCACGCATCTCGGCCGCTCGTTCGCTCGGCCGTCTGGCGATGCTGGAATCGACTCCCGCCCTGATGGGCGCGCTGTACGACGAGGCCTGGCCGGTGCGAGCACAGGCCGCACAGGCACTCGGCCGCATGCGTGCCACCCCGGCCGTGGACGCGCTGGTGGAATGCGTCGCGGACCGCTCGTGGTGGGTGCGCCATCATGCGGCCTACGCACTGGCGGGGATCGGCCCCGAGGGTCGCGACGCGCTGTGCGAGCTGGTGACCGACTCCCCCGACCCGTTCGCACGCGAGATGGCACGCGAGGCGCTCGACCGAGGCTGGGTCCGCAAGACCGCCTGAGCGGGGCTCCGCTCGGCGAGTTGTGGCGACTCGGCCGCTTCGGCAAGTCGGCGTGCCGTGGCGGGACGGGGGCGGGGTGACCACTCCGGCGGCACGCTCGCCTCCGCATCCTGCTCCGGCTCGCTGCATCCAGTCGCGTCTCCGTCATCCTGGCTACGACGCTCCTCGGGCGCACCGCCTTCGGGTCCCCCACCCCCGTCCCGCCACGGCACGCCTCCGGGCGAGCCCTCCGAGCCGCCACCTCGCGCCTCGCTTGCCCGGTTGTCGTGGGTTGCCCACACTGACGCCATGCGGAATCGATCCTTGGGGGACCTGCGTCCGGGCGCTTCGGACTATGTGAAGACGCGCGCCGAGCGAGAGGGCGGCAGCGAGTTGCAGCGCGTCAAGGACACGCTGCTCTCGCGCGGACTCAAGCCCCTCAAGCGCTTCGGGCAGAACTTCCTCGTCCGCTCCGACCTCTGCGAGCGCATCGTGAACGCCGGGCATCTCCGCGAGGACGACGTCGCCGTCGAGATCGGCCCCGGCGTCGGAGCGCTGACCACCCGCATCTCCACGCGCGTCCGGCACCTGGTCGCCGTCGAGAAGGACCAGGGCTTCGCCGAGTACCTGCGCGAGGAGTTCGCCGAACTCAAGCGCGTGACCATCGTCGAGCAGGACTTCCTCGAGTTCGACTTGGCCGCCTGTGCCCGCGAGCACGGCGTCGAGAAGTTGGCTGTGATGGGGAACATCCCCTACAACATCACCACGCCCATCCTCGAGCACCTGTTCCAGCACCGCCGCATCGTGCGCACTGCCGTGCTGCTGGTGCAGAAGGAGTACGCCGAGCGATTGGCCGCCGCCCCCGGCACGCCCGCCTATGGCTCGCTCACGTTGTTCGCGCGCTACCACGCGCTGCTCGAGCCCTTGATGACGCTCAAGTCCTCGGCGTTCTGGCCGCGGCCCGATGTCGATTCGATGCTCGTGCGCGTGATCCTGCGCGACAAGCCGCCGGTCGAGGCCCCCGAGGAGTTGTTGTTCCGCATCATCCGCGGCTCGTTCCAGCAGCGCCGCAAGCAACTCGCCAACACGCTCGTCGACGCCCTCGATCTACCGCGAGAGCGCGTCGAGCATCTGGCGAGGCACGCCGGTATCGCGCTGCAGCGCCGAGGCGAGACGCTGAGCCTCGAGGAGTTCGCACGCCTCGCGCGTGCGGCCGACGACACCCTGCGCGCGCACGGCTGAACCCAACCCGCATCAGAGCCCCGAGGACTCCACTGGTGACCAAGCGCGATCGCCCCGCACGCACGCCCGAGCCCAAGCCCGCCTCCGCGGCGCCGGCCAAGCCGCAGCGGCTGCTGCCGACTCTCTCCGAGATCCTCGACCCCAAGGGCCCCTTCTTCGTGCCGCTCGTGATGCTGTTGATCGCGCGCGTCGTGGCCTTCGCCAATCTGCCGAACGCCTCTGAAGACGCCTACATCACCTTCCGCTACGCCAAACACCTGGCCACCGGAAACGGGCTGGTGTTCAACCCGGGCGAGACTGTGATGGGCTACACGTCGCCTCTCTGGGTGATGTGGTGCGCGTTGGGCTCGGCGCTGGGACAGGCTCCCGTGCTGTGGACGCGCATCGCCTCGCTGGTTGCCGACGTCGTCACGCTGCTCGTGATGGCGCAGTTGCTGCGTCGCCACGCGAGCGTGCTCTCGGCGGCAGCGTTCGGCGTGTTCTTCGCGGCGTGGCCCTACTTCTCGGCGGTCGCGGCATCGGGCATGGAGAACAACCTCATGCTGATGCTGATCGTTCTGGCGGCCGCGCTGGTCGCGAGGCGCAGCGTGTTCAGCGGACCGGTGATGGCCGCGCTGGCGCTCGTGCGGCCCGAGGGGATCGTCTCGGCGGCCGTGCTGGCGGTGGGGGCCTCGTGGCGCGACCGCATCGTGGCGCTCGTGCTCGCCGTCTCCGGTTGGGGCGCGATGGCCATGGTGCACGGCTCGTGGCTGCCGCAGAGCGTCACCGCCAAGGCCTCGCTCTACGGCACACCGGGCCCCTGGGCGGGCCGCCACTGGTGGGAGTGGATGTCGCCCATCCAGTTCGGTCGCTGGCCGGCGACCGGCGAGGGCAACATGCTGGTGATGCTCGCGGTCGTCATCGCTCCCGCGTTCGTGCTCGGCCTCATCGCACTGTGGCGGCAGCGCGACTCCGCCTTGGCGCGCGCTGTCGCAGCGGCGCTCGTCGTGTGGCTGGGCTACGCCTCACTCGGCGTGGCGTTCTTCATGTGGTACCTGCTCGTGCCGCTGGCGGGTATCGCCGCGGCCGCCGCCGTCGGATTGCCGCATGTCGCCCCCTCGCGCGCCCTGCAGATCGCCTTGGCCCTGATGGTCGTCGGCACGTGGCCGGTGGCGCAGACGCTCTATCTCGGCCGGGCGCAGAACGAGTACTTCGCCTTCTCGGGCACAGCCGCCTATCTGAGGGACCACGCGACGCCGGGCCAATCGGTGATGCTCGAGCCGATCGGCATCGTGGGCTACCAGTGTCCGCTGGTGGTGATCGACGAGGTCGGCCTCGTCTCGCCCGATGTCGCCGCGCGTCGCCTCAAGGGGCCGGGCTGGTACTCCGACATCGTCGCCGCACGCAAACCCGATTGGATCGCGATCCGCCGCAGCTCCCGCGAGGCCTCGGCCGCGTTCGCCGGCGTCGGCGCCCCGTTCCGCAATGCCGCCGAGCAGAGTGCCGTGTTCGCGCTCTACGAACTCGTGCACGTCGCCGATCCCGGCCGCAGCGACATCGAGATCTTCCGCCGCGTGCCGTGAGCAGCCCGGCCGCGCGAGAGCCTTAATTGCGCCGTGCCGCTTTTCATCTTGCATAGGGGGGGGGTGCGCGCCTACTGTCGAGGGGCTCAGTCGACCGGAGACTCGATCGGAGACCGCTCCCAATGGCCATTTCGCAACTGCTCCGTCGCTTCGACTTCGCGGTGCTCAAGAACAAGTCGGGTACGGACAACACCCAGGTCCCCGCGGCTGCGTCGTTCACGTTCTACCGCCAGGGTGCGACAGTGAAGACGACCACCATGCTCCTCCCCACCGACCCGCCCGAGGACCGCGCCCTGCCCGTGGACGATGTCGGCCTGATCGAGGTGGGTGACTGGGTGTCCATCGGAGCAGCCGGGCCGCAATTCGAGGTCACGAACCTCGTGGACCGCAACAAGGTGTGGATCCGCTACACCGGCGTCGGTTCGTTGCAGGTCCCCCTCAACACCCGCCTGTTCGCACCCACCGTTCAGGCGTACCGAGATGCGCGTGGAGTCCAACCGCTGACTCCGCCCTACGCGAGCGACAGTGCCACGGGTCGATTCGGCGCGTTCATCGGCGCGCCCAGATTCGATTTCACGGTCAGCGGCACGGGATTCTCGACGCGCACCTACATCGACTACGACGGTGGCCCTGCGGTCGGAGCACTGGGCTGGTTGCTGGCACGGGACTTCGCCTCGCTCGCTGCCGCCATCGCGGCGTGCCCCGACCACCAGGAGACCACGATCGTCCTGGAACCCACGCTCTACCTCTTCACGCAGACACTGGTGATCCCGGTCTCGAAACGAGTTCGGCTCCTGGGTGGCGGCCGGGACCTGACGGTGCTCAAGTGCTCTGACAAGGACCAGCCCACCGTGTGGATCAAGGGCTCGTGGTCGACGCTCGAGCAGCTCTCGATCTTCGGAGCGGGGCAAGCGGGGACCGGAGCCGGCGTGGTGATCGGTCGGCTGGCGGCGGACCAACCTGCTCAGAACGTGGTCCTCGAGCACGCTCGCCTGCGCGACGTGCGCATCTTCGGCCTGCCGAGTTGGGGCATCGACTTGCTCGGAACCGACTCCCCGGGCGCGAACAACAACACCCTGGGCTTGTTCGGACACTTCGAGTCCGTGACGATCGACTCCTGCCTCGGCAATGGCGCCATCCGGATCGGCAGCGGGAACACCACGCAGCGCTTCGTCGACTGCCAGTGCCTGCGTTTCGAGGGCCAGGCGATCCGGGCCAAGGGCTCGGACGGACTCACGTTCCAGGACGTGACCTGCGAGTCTTGGAGCAAGGATGCCGCATCGGCCTTCGCGGAGTTCGAGGACTGCCGCAGCGTCACGCTGCTCGACTGCTGGTTCGAGGAAGTGCCGAGTCCCGCACCGGAGCCCGACCGGCCGTGGTTCATCCATGTGCATGGAGCGAAGTCCGACGGCTTCTCGGCGCTCGGCGTGATCGCCAATCGGCAGCCGAACGCAGGGACTCCCCCGCCACCCAGCTATCAGAGCCGTGCGGTGAGGATCTCGGGCGGCGCGGGCGCGACCATCGTGGGGCTGGCCACCTCCACGCCGGACGCTCCGCCAAGCGGACAACGACGCGAGGA
Source organism: bacterium (assembly GCA_043779265.1). Taxonomy (GTDB): domain Bacteria; phylum Eisenbacteria; class RBG-16-71-46; order RBG-16-71-46; family RBG-16-71-46; genus CADEFY01. The sequence goes on from JAYWEM010000008.1 coordinate 5,253, forward strand.
CATCAAGATCGAAGTGCCGGCGCCGCCTGGTAAGAAGCCAGACCTGGTGGTCTCGGGAGGAGTTGCAGCGCACGGGACTGGCCAGGTGGTTCGCGTCAAATTGGACGTGAACTTCACCTCCGCGCAGGGCTACGCGGAAACGAGCAGCTCGGGCCTTCTCCGGACGTTCGCGGCGTTGGCGCCGGCGCAGATGCCTGGGTTCACTCAGTAGCAAGTGGACTCCATCAAGGTGCCAGCGCTTTCGCCTGCCGGCACGATACTCTTCAACTCTGATTCGAACCGTCTGGAGTATTACGACGGGACGACCTGGTGGACCGTCAATGCCTTGCCGACCTGAGATCATCAGTCGGCGGGCCGTGGCACTGGCCGCGGGATGCTCGCTCGGAATGTGGATGCCGGTGCCGGCTAGTCGCGCTGCAGGCTGGAGCGAGACTCCGACCATTGTCGCTGCTCCGCAGAACACACAGGCCTTCATCCAAGCGGCCCCGGAGCTCGACGGATCATCCTATGTGGCGTGGAGCGACGCGCGCCCGGATGGAAGCGGCAGACCTTCGGTGGTGCATGTCTATCTCTCGCGATTGACCGAGAACGGTGAGCGCGCCGACGGATGGCCCGTCGACGGCATGCGAATCGACGGCTCATCGCTTGGGAGCAGTTCGGCTCGTATTCTCACCGATGGCTCAAGCGCGTATCTGTGCTGGCAGGACCTGACCGAAGTGCTCAGCGGCGGAGTCACCCGGGTCCGTCTCACTCGCGTCCTGAGCGACGCCACCCAGGCGCCGTTCTTCCCGGACGGCGGCATCCAGGTCCCGCCGCAGTCCGCGAGGCGCTCGGACCCTTCGTTGGCACGGGCCTCGGACGGCGGACTCTTGATCGCATCACAGCACCGCTGGCTCGCGGGCGGCGACCCCGGCATCTTGATCACCAAGCACGACAGCACGGGCGCGACCTGGCCGGGCTGGCCCGAGGACGGCGTCGTGCT
>JAYWEM010000009.1:0-30675 GCA_043779265.1 bacterium
ACGCTCCACGAATGGAACGAGTCTTCCGGTAGACATGGCCGCGCCGAAGATGCAGCACGAGAAGTTGCGGCCGGGACCTTTCGCGAGACCCGAGGGCCCGCTGAGGTGAGAAGCGCGGGGCTTCTGCTTTCCAGATGGCAGGGAGGCTACGCCATGCGTCCGGCGTCCGCAAGCGTGGGCTCTCGGCGGAGGTCGCCCGGATTGACAGCCCGGCCTCCCCTTCCTAGCGTCCCTCCCGCATGTGCCCGGCCATGGAGGCCGGGCCGCACCGGGGGAACCACCTCATGCTCAAGCGAATCGCCACCGCGGCCGCGGTCCTGCTCCTTCTGACGTCGGCGCAGGCCATGGCCGTCGGCAAGGGTACGTCCACCTTCTCGATCCAGCTCGGCAACGGCACCGCCGACCTCGCGGCGCCCTCCGGTGCCGGCTACATCACCTCGTTCGCCGTCTCCGAGATCGAGCCCAAGATCGAGTGGAGCCACCAGATGAAGGACGACTACGCGCTCAACATCGGGTTCGGCATCGGGATGTTCTCGGAGACCAACAAGCCGGGAACCGCCGCCTCGCCGGGCTCGCCCGACCTCGAGACCAAGGTGAAGTCGTTCTTCGTCCGCATCGGCGGCGATCGCGTGGTCAAGGTGGGCGACCGCGCCGTGCTCTACTTCGGACCGGGCTTCGAGTACTGGTCGGGCAAGTACGAGTACGACGGCGGCTCATTCACCGAGAACTCCGAGTCGGCCACGCGCATCAGCCTCTCGGGCCGCATCGGTGGAACCATGCTGCTGACCGAGAGCGTCGGCTTCACCTGCAACGTCGGCCGCAAGCTCGGCACGGCGTCGATGAAGTGGGACGGCGCCGAGGCCACTTGGAACCCGAGCAGCACCGACGCCTCGGGCGGCATCACGTTCATCTTCGGCGGCAACTGACATCGCGTTCAAAGCAGTCGCGGGGCCCCGGTGCGATGCGCCGGGGCCCCGTTGCATTTGGTGCAGGACTCGGGGCCGTCGTTTCGCCTAGGCTGTGCGCATGAGATCCGTCGGCGTCGCATGTTTCCTGCTGATGTTCGCCGCTCCGGCGCTCGCGCAGCGCGCGAACGAGACAGGCTCGCCCTATGTGCTGAGCGACACGACGCGCATCCTGCCGCGCTGGCTCGAGGGCCAGATCCAGCTGGGCTTCGGATGGATGGGTTCCCCCGGGCATGAGCGATCGCGCTACGAGGCGGGCATCGGAGCAGCGCTCGCGGCGGAGGCCCGACCCCACCAACGCCTCGCCGTGCGAGGCCGCGTCTCCTATCTGGACCTGCCGCCCGATACGTTCGCGCCGATCTTCGAAGGGCTCACGCCCGTGTTGGTCAGCTTCATCTCGCAGCACGGCAGCCTGTTCACCGGCGCGATCGAGATGGCGACTCCCATCCCCGCTTCGTTCTGGCTGTTCGCAGGCGCCGGCGGGGTCCGCTATGGGAGCAATGCCCTCTCGGAGTCGTTCGTGGTCCGTGACTCCGATCTGATTCCCATCGAGGACACCGGTTGGGGCACGCTGTGGAGCACGGGAGTGCAGTACCGATTCCAGCTGAACCCGCGCGACCACTTCATCCTCGAGGCGCGCAGCGAGAGCGCATCGCTCAGCGATCGCTTCCGCTTCTGGGGACTCTCGGTCGGGTATCGATTCCCCTGAGCCTCGGTGGCGGCTAGTGCGCCTTGGTGCGGATCTCGCCCTGGATGCGCTCGAGGAAGTCCGGTAGCGCCATCGCCCCCAGATCGCCGAGGCCCTTGCGACGCGCCGACACGGTGCCCGCCTCGGCATCGCGCGGCCCGACGACCAGCATGTAGGGCACCTTCTGCAGCTCCGCGTCGCGGATCTTGGCGCCCAACTTCTCGTCGCGGATGTCGACCTCGGCCCTGACTCCAGCGGCTTTGAGCGCCGCGACCGTCGCCTCGGCGTACTCGCGCGCCTTGGGATTGACCGCGAGCACGAGTGCCTGGACCGGGGCGCACCACACGGGGAACTCGCCGCCCGTGTGCTCGATGAAGATGCCGACGAATCGCTCGAGCGATCCGTAGAGCGCGCGGTGCAGCATGATGACCTCGTGGTCCTGTCCGTCGGGCCCAGTGTAGTAGACGCCGAATCGCTTGGGCAGATTGAGGTCGACCTGGATCGTCGGGCACTGCCACTCGCGGCCGAGCGCGTCGAGCAGTTTGACGTCGATCTTGGGCGCGTAGAAGGCACCGCCGCCCTCATCCACCTCGTAGGGCAGGCCGCGCTTCTCGAGTGCCTGACGCAGCGCATCGGTCGCGAACGCCCACTCCTCGTCGGAGCCGAGGTACTTGTCGGCCGGACGGGTGGCGAGATAGCAGCGGTACTCGTAGCCGCAGGTCTTGAGCAGAAGGTCCATCAGCTCGAGAATGCCCTCGATCTCGGACTGCAGCTGATCGGGCGTGCAGAAGATGTGCGAGTCATCCTGGGTGAACCCGCGCACGCGCTCCATGCCATGCAGCACGCCACTGCGCTCGTAGCGATAGACGGTGCCCAGTTCGGCGTAGCGCAGCGGCAGCTCGCGGTAGGAGTGCTTGCGCGAGGTGTAGATCATGATGTGGTTGGGGCAGTTCATCGGCTTGGCGCGGTAGGCCTGATCGTCGATCTGCATCGGCGAGTACATGATGTCCGCGTAGTTCTGCAGATGCCCCGAGATCTCGTAGAGCTTCTCGCTCGAGATGTGCGGCGTGTAGACGAGCTGATAGCCGGCCTTCAGGTGCTCGTCTCTCCAGAAGGTCTCGAGCACGTGGCGCACCATGCCGAGGCGCGGATGCCAGTGCACCAGACCCGCGCCGACCTCCTCATGGATCGAGTAGAGGTCGAGATCGCGGCCGAGCCGTCGGTGATCGCGCTTCAGGGCCTCCTCGATGCGCAGCAGGTGCGCGTCGAGATCCTCGGCCGAGAGGAACGCGGTGCCGTAGATGCGTTGCAGCATCTCGTTGCGCTCGCTGCCGAGCCAGTAGGCGCCCGCGAAGTGCGTGATCTTGCACGCCTTCACCTCGCCGGTGCTCTTCACGTGCGGACCACGGCACAGATCGAGGAACTGGCCATTGCGGTAGGTGGTGACCTGCGCGCCCTCGGGGATCTGCGACAGGAAGTGCAGCTTGTACTTCTCCCCCAGTCCCTCCCAGTGCGCCTGCGCCTCGGCGCGTGTCAGTTCGCCCGCTTCGAACGGCTGATCGGCGGCGATGATCTCGCGCATCTTCGCCTCGATGCGCTCGATATCCTCGGGGAGGAACGGCGTCGGCTTGGCGAAGTCGTAGTAGAAGCCGTTGTCGATCGGCGGGCCGCCCGCGACTTTGACGTCTGGGAACAGCTCGGTGACCGCCGTCGCCAGGATGTGCGCCGTCGAATGCCGGAGTCGATAGAGGGCCTCGCCGCCCGGATAGGCGGACAGGTCGGGACCGGAGACTGCGGCCGACTTCGACATGGCGGGGACTCCCTCGGCGGGCTGGAACGGAGACGGGGCGGCGCGCCGGGGACCTCCCTGGCGTGCGCGCCCCGTCAAGACATGGTGGGCGATACTGGACTTGAACCAGTGACCCCTTGCTTGTCGAGCAAGTGCTCTACCAACTGAGCTAATCGCCCATGAGGCCGAGCAGTGAAACGCAGGCCGTGCAGTTGGTCAAGCGGCGCGGCGTCCGTTCGACTCAGACCCGGCGACCGACGACCTCGGCGATGGTGCGGATCTGAGCAACCAGTTCGTCGAACTGCTCGGGATAGAGCGACTGCGCCCCATCCGAGAGCGCGCGATCCGGGTCGTTGTGAACCTCGATGATCAGCCCGTCGGCGCCGGCCGCGATCGAGGCTCGCGCCATCGGCGCCACCTTGTCGCGGATGCCCACGCCATGGCTCGGATCGACGATGATCGGCAGGTGCGACAGCTCCTTCACGACCGGCACGGCGTTCAGGTCGAGCGTGTTGCGCGTGTAGGTCTCGAACGTGCGGATGCCGCGCTCACACAAGATGACCCGCGAGTTTCCCTGCGCCATCACGTGCTCGGCCGACAGCAGCCACTCCTCGATCGTGCTCGAGAGGCCGCGCTTGAGGAGCACGGGCTTGTCGGTGTGGCCGACCTCGCGCAGCAGCGTGTAGTTCTGCATGTTGCGCGCCCCGATCTGCAGGATGTCGGCGTAGCGCGCGAGCAGGGCGACCTGCTGCGAGTCCATCACCTCGCTCACGACGGCCAGGTCGAAGGCGTCCGCGGCGCGCCGCAGCAGTTTGAGCCCCTCCTCGCCCAGTCCCTGGAATGCGTAGGGTGAGGTGCGCGGCTTGAATGCGCCGCCTCGCATCACCGTCGCGCCCGCCTTGGCCACCGACTCGGCGATCGCGAATGCCTGCGCCTCCCCCTCGATGCTGCACGGCCCGGCCATCAGCACGATCTGGTCGCTGCCGATGTTGGCGCGGCCCACCGAGACGATGGTGTCGTGCGGGTGGAACGCCCGGCTCGCGAGCTTGAATGGACGCTTGAGTCGCTCGGAGCCATCGACGCCGTCCCACGTGGCGACCTCGTCCCAGTCGACCGCGCTGATCTCCCCGATCGCGGCGATGCGCGTGCCGGCCGGATGATCGGTGCGGTACACGGCGAGCCCGGCCATGCGCAGACGGGACATCACGTCGCGCGTGACCGCTTCGGAGGTACCGGGTTTCAGTCGGACGAGCACAGCGGACTCCCCATATGAGAACGGCCCATGCCATTCGGGCACGGGCCGAGCGATTCAGGAGGGACTGCGAGAGACCTCACTGGACCAGCACGGACCCCCGGCAACGCCAGGCGCCGCCGTGCCAGTACTGATACTCGAAGTGAAGTCGCATCCGAATCCTCCGAAGTGGGTGCATCGAGCGCGCGAGAGCCTAGCATCGGGCACGGCATGTCGCCAACGGCGAAGGGTTCAGCGTGAAACGGCGAGGGTCCGGCTCAGCTGCTTCTCCCCCACCTGGAGTCTCGCCCAGTAGATCCCCGGCGCCACGGCCAGCCCGGAGTCATCGCGAAGGTCCCACAAGCGGGCGTGCTCGCCGGCTCCGACCTCGCCATCGGCCAACGTCCGGATGCGCGCGCCTCGCACATCGTGGAGCTCGAGCCGGACGTGCGAGGTGGTGGGCAGTGTGAACCGCAGCGTCGTCGCGGTGCGCGCGGGACTCGGCGAGGCGGGTGCCAGAGCGAGCGTGCGCGGTCCGCCGTCGGACACATCCGCGAGCGCGCTCGGCGCCAGCAGGAACGGGCGCTGCTCACCGTTCGGGGCGATGCCCTCGCCGACGATCACGCCATTGCCGTCGATGTCCCAGGCCCGGTAGAGATTCCAGCCGCTACCGGCGGAGACGAGTGAGTTGAGATCCATCAGTTGGTTCTGCCGCCACAGGATGGCGGCCATCGAACCATCGGCGCGCGTGCTCGCACCCACCACGTCGCCCGCATCGTTGAGACCGAACGCGGCGCTGTACATGCCGCCCAGCGTGCCGATCGACTTGAGTACGCCGTTCGTCCACAGGAAACCGCGGCTCTCCGCCGTGAGCAGCGAGATCTGCGACCAGCCGCACACCTGCGTCGAGAGGTTCACGTCGTGCGCGTAACTCGTGTAGCCGCCCAGCGTGCCGAGATCGACGAGCGGGCTGCCGGGCTTGGCGAGGAAGGCGTGGAAGCGATCGTTCTGCGGCGTCGCCGCCATGCCGACGATGTCGCCCCAGTCGTTGATCGCGTTGGCCCTCGATTGCGAACCGCCGAGCGTCCCCAGGTCCTGCAGCGCTCCACTGCTCCAGAAGAACGCGCGCTCTCGTCCGAGCGAGTCGAACGCCGAGCCGACGACGGTGCCGGTCGCGTTGATGTCGTTCGCGTCACTGCGAGCACCGCCGAAGCTACCGAGGTCGCTCATCTGACCATTGCGCCAGAGGAAAGCGCGCGGTGTGGTCTCGCCGCTGCGATAGGCCCATCCGACCACGTCGCCATGTCGATTGATGGCGCGCGCCAGACTCTGCGAGCCGCCCAGCGTGCCGAGGTCGATGACCGTGCCGGTGCGATTGAGCATCGCGTGCACGAGTCCGCCCGGTACGAAGGAGTAGCCGACGCTCTCGCCCTGCCCATTGAGCGCGACCGCACCCGAGCCCGGCAGGCCGCCGAGGCTGCCGAGATCGACGATCTGGTACAGCGAGGCCCTGGCTGGAGACGGAGCCGCGGCAAGCGACAGTGCCAACAGCACAGTCGAGCCGGCACGGGCGAGCCGATGGCGCATGCAGATCCTCCTCTTCAAGGAATCGATGGGCGGGCGGCCGCCGCTCGGGGCACGACGAGCCTACTCCTCGCCCCGCTTGGGCGGTAGCCCTACCGATCGCGGCCGCGAAGCGCCCGTTGATGCAGCCAGGCGTCCATCAGGGTCAGCGCCAGCATCGCCTCGGCCACCGGCACGACGCGCGGGCAGATGCACGGGTCGTGGCGACCCTCGATCGCCACGGTCTCGGTGCCGCCGCCGACGCGGGCCATGGTCTGGGGCTTGCCGATGCTGGTCGCCGGGCGCACCGCGACGCGAACCACGACCTCGGCCCCGTTCGAGATGCCGCCTGAGATGCCGCCCGCGAAGTTGGTCACGTGCCGCTCGCCGTCGAAGACGTCGTTGGTCTCCGAGCCATGGCGCGTGCACATCGAGAACCCGCCGCCGATCTCGACGCCCTTGGTCGCAGGGATCGAGAGCATCGCGGCGCCGAGCATGGCATCGAGCTTGGCCATCGTCGGATCGCCCCATCCCGCCGGAACCCCCATGGCCGCCACCTCCACCACGCCGCCGATCGAGTCCTTGGCGTCACGTACCGCTGCGATGCGCGCTTCCATCTGGGTCGCCGCGGCAGCGTCGGGGCAGCGCACCGGATTGCGCTCGACCTGATCCCAGTCGCGGACCGATGTCGCGAGATCGCCCACCTGCACCGTGCCGCCCACGATCCGGACGCCGATCGTGGCGAGCGCCGACCGAGCCACCGCACCTGCGGCGACGCGGCCCAGCGTCTCGCGCCCGCTGCTGCGGCCGCCGCCTCGATGATCCCGCACGCCGTACTTCTCGTGATAGGCGTGATCGGCGTGGCCGGGCCGGAACACCTGCTTGAGCGCGTCATAGTCCTTGGAGCGCGAATCGGTATTGCGGACCAGCATGGCGATCGGGGACCCGAGCGTGACGCCTTCGAACACACCCGAGAGGATCTCGACCTTATCGGCCTCCTGGCGCTGCGTCGTGATCGCGCTCTGCCCGGGCCGCCGCCGATCGAGTTCTCGCTGGATCGCGGCCGGATCGATCTGGAAGCCGGGCGGCATGCCATCGATGACGACGCCCACACCCGGCCCGTGCGACTCGCCGAACGTGGTGATGCGGAGCAGGTGGCCGAACGTCGAACTCACCGCCGCCGCTCGCCCGGCTTGCGCCTCGTGGCGCCCTTCGCGGCCGTCTTCGGTCGTCGGCGAACGCTCGGCACCGCGGACTTCTTCCGACTCTTCGCGAACTCCGCATTGGCGCTGATGCGGAACGCCAAGTGGCCCTTCACCATGCGCTCGAACTGATAGAGGTAGGTGACCCGGATGTCAGCACGCGCCTCGGCGATCCACGACTCGCAGCGCGACCAGGTGACCACATCCTCGCCCGTGTGATCGAAGAACAACTCCTCATGCAGCACGCCGCGATTGACCAGCGTGCCGACCATCTCCCAGTACGAGATCGTCATGCGGAACCAACGGTCCTCCATCGAGTGCGACAGGTAGCGCGTCTTGATCTCGTTCCAACTCGCCGGCTTGAACTCGGTCAGGAACCACTGGCGCGCGCGGCGCAGCTCAGGTTCTCGGCGCATCTCGTAGAGCTGCAGCAGCAACTGCGCATCGGCATGCGTCGGCTTGCGGGCCATCGTCAGTTCCCCTTCCACTCGGGCATCCGGCCCGGGGTCCACGGCGCGCCGGCCGCTTCGGCGCGACGTTCCAGCTCAGCCACATCGCGCATCAGCGTGCGCAGCATCTCGATCTCGCGGGTCAGGTCGCCCGAGGCGATCTCGGCGTTCCGCCGATGCGTCGCCGTCGGCGCGCTCGTCGAACTCCAGCTTCCATAGACGACCTGGTTCACGCGATCCATCAGCGAGGGGGGCACCGCTTCATTGCGACGGGCCAGGGCCTCGTCGCCGTTCAGCCGGATCGAGATCTCCTGGCAGCGGCGCTCGAGCGACAGAGCCTCCTGGCGCATCTCGACCGTGGCCCTTGGTGCATCATGCAGCGCGGTCTTCAGATGGAGCGAGCGGTTCGAGGCCTCGCCCAGCGTGCGCGTGGCGCCGAGCGCGGAGCGCTGCAGACTTGCCACCTGTGCATGGAACGCGACCAGCGCCGGCCGGTCGGCGGCGGGCAGCGTCGTATTGTGGAGCGGCACGCACTCGAAGGCCACGAGCTCGGTGAGCGTCGTCGTGACGCCGTCGATCCGTTCGGAGAGTTGCACGAAGTAGCGGCCCGGCATCACCAACGGCCCGGTCGATTCCGACCCGAAGTCCGACCGGGTTCTGCCACCCGGCTGCGCGGGCTCGCTCGAGGGCGAGCGGAAGTCCCACGCGACACGCTGGAAACCCGCATCCGTGGGTCCCGTCAGCCGGCGCACCACCTGGCCCTGCGCGTCCGTCACCGTCAGCACGATGGCAGCGGCCTCCTCGCGATCCTCGGCGCGGATGGCGTCCCAAGTCGGGTAGGGGCTGCCCTCACCCGCCTTGCGCTGCTCCTTCTCGCGCTCGCGCCTCGTGTCACGGAGGCTCTTGCGGTCGGACTTCAGGTGATAGGTGAAGATGGCGCCGAAGGGCGGGTTCTCGGCGAAGTAGTGCATCTCCCCCTGCGAGGCGCGTCCGTCGCCGCCGAGCGGCGAGGCCGGCACGTACATCAGGGCCGGCTTGACCGGGAACAGCGTCGCCTTCTGCTCGAGCGTCGCGAGCGACGCCGAACGAAGCGGCGAGTAGTCATCGAGGATGTAGAATCCTCGGCTGAACGAGCCCACCACGAGATCGTTCTCCCGCTTCTGGATCGCGAGGTCTCGCACGCACTGGACCGGCAGGCCACCCTTGAGCGCGAACCAGTTCCTGCCGCCGTCCTTGGTGCAGAACACGCCGAACTCGGTTCCTGCGAACAGCAGGTCGGGATCGACGTGGTCCTCGACGAGCGCGTAGACGGATCCGTTGTCAGGGAGTCCGGTCGTGATGGCACGCCAGGTGCGCCCAAGGTCATCGCTGCGATGGATGTACGGCTTGTAGTCGCCCATCTTGTGGCGATCGAACGCGGCGTAGAGGCGCGAGCGCGAGTGCTGCGACGCCAGCACACGTGAGACGTACGACCACTCGCCGACGAGCGGCGTGGAGTCGTAGCGCCGCCACGCAGCGCCGCTGTTCTCACTGATCTGGATGAGGCCGTCGTCGGTCCCCACCACGAGCAGACCCTCGACCAGCGGCGACTCATCGAGCGAGACGATGTTGCCGTAGTTGGACGTGCTCGCGTTCTTGGACACCGCGTCGATGCTCCAGATCCGGCCCATCACGGGCAGCTGATTGCGATCGACCTGCCGCGTCAGGTCGGGGCTCACGGCGCGCCAGGCATCGCCCCGGTCATCGCTTCGATAAAGGCGCTGCGAGGCGAAGTACAGTCGCGACGAAGCGTGCGGCGAGATGTTGAGCGGGCTGTCCCAGTTCCAGCGCGACGGCGCCTCGCCGGGCTCGATCTGCGGTTGGATGTCCACCGCCTCGCCGCTCTTGCGATCGAAGCGGACGATGCCGGCGTGCTGGTACTGACCGTAGACGATGTTGGGATCGGTCGGATCGACGCGCGGCTGGAAGCCGTCGCCGCCCAACACGATGAACCAGTCGCTCGAGCGGATGCCGTTGTCGTTGAGCGTGCGCGAGGGCCCGCCCTGGGTGTTGTTGTCCTGCGTGCCGCCGTAGACGTTGTAGAACGGCAGCGCCTCATCGAGCGCGAGCTTGTAGAACTGCGTGATGGGCAGGTTCGTGAAGTACTTCCACGTCTCGCCGCGATCGAAGGATTCGTACAAGCCACCGTCGCCGCCGACCAGCAGGTGCTCGCTGTCGCTCGGGTCGATCCACACCAGATGATCGTCCACGTGGCGCGCGCGATTACTCACGCGCCGCCAGGTGCGGCCGCCGTCATCGCTGGTCTGCAGGAACGTGTCGATCGAATAGAGCCGATCGGGGATCGACGGGTCGCTGAACAGCTCCTGGTAGTACTGCGGGCTCGAGGAGATGCGGCCGTTCAGCTTCTCCCAGTTCATCCCGCCATCACCCGAGCGATAGGTGCCCGAGGCCTCGTGCTGGGCCTCGATGGTGGCGGTGATCACGTTCGCGTCGTGCGGCGAGACGGTCATGCCGATGCGGCCCATGTCGCCCGAGGGCAGGCCGTTCTTGAGCTTCGTCCAGGACTCGCCGCCATCGGCGCTCTTCCAGATGCCGCTGCCCGGACCGCCGTTGAGGAGCGTCCACACCTTGCGGTGCCGCTGATAGGTGGTCGCGTAGAGCACGTCGGGATTGCGCGGATCGAAGTGGACCTCGTTGGCGCCGGTCCACTCATCGACGTTCAGCACCTTGCGCCACGTCTTGCCGCCATCGCTCGTCTTGTAGACCCCGCGATCGCCGCCCGCACTCCACAGCGGACCGAACGCGGCGACGAACACGGTCTTCGAGTCCTTCGGGTGGACGCGCACCATGCCGATGCTGCCCGACTCCTTGAGACCGAGATTCGTCCAGTTCTTCCCGCCATCCTCGGAGCGATACACGCCGTCGCCCCACCCGACCGAGCGCTGGCTGTTGTTCTCCCCCGATCCGACCCACACCGTGATGGGGTTCTGCGGGTCGAGCGTGACGCAGCCGATGCTCGAGGTGCCCTGCCCGTCGAAGATCGGCTTCCAGCTCGTACCGGCATTGGTCGTCTTCCACACGCCGCCGTAGGAAGCCGCCAGGTACCACGTGCTCTTGTCGCCCGGGTGCACGACGAGATCGCCGACACGTCCCGAGGTGAGCGCGGGCCCGATCGAACGGAACTTGAGTCCCGAGAACGTGGCGCTCTCGAAGCCCTTCGACTTCTCGGACTTCGGAGTTGACGGACGGCCGACCGGCTTGGCGGGTGACTTCGCGGCATTCACGGCCGGCACGACGGTGACCATGGCGATGAGCGAGAGAGCTGTGAGCGTCCGCATCATTGGAGGGGAGTCCCCGGGGTCGATTGGAGCGAGTCCCGTCCTCTGCGAACGGGCGCACGAGGCTGGCGAGTAAGCGGCAGCCGTGTTCGGCCGTCAATCGGACGAGGCCGGGCGCGGAACCCCCGCCCCCCGGCGCGGTCCGGGCCCCCTGCGGCGTGAGCGGCTCTGTGGCAGAGTCGCGCGCCATGGACCCTCACGCCTCCGTCACGATCGACCCGGACATCTCCCGCGCGCATACCCTTCCGGGGTGGATGTATTCGGATCCCGCCGTGTTCGCCGCGAGCCGCGGGAACGTGTTCGCGAGGAGTTGGCAGTTCGTCACCGACACCGGGCGCATCAAGGTGCCGGGCCAGGTGCACCCGTTCATCCTGCTCGAGGGTCACCTCGACGAACCGCTCATGCTGACCCGCGATCGCGCCGACCAGGTGCACTGCCTCTCCAATGTGTGCACACATCGCGGCACGCTCGTGTGCGAAGGCGACGCGGTCGAGTCCTCGCTGCGCTGCCGCTATCATGGGCGGCGCTTCGGGCTCGACGGGCGTTTCCAGTCGATGCCCGAGTTCGAGGGCGCCGTCGGCTTCCCCTCGCCCGCCGACGATCTGCCGCGTATCGCGTTCGGCACGTGGCGGGCCTTCGTGTTCGCATCGCTCGCATCCCCCGGCGCGCTCGATGCACTGGTCGCGCCGCTCGAGGCGCGCTGTGGGTTCCTGCCGATCGAGCAAGCACAGTTCCGGCCCGAACGCTCGCGCGAGTACCTCGTGCACGCGAACTGGGCACTCTACTGCGACAATTACCTCGAGGGCTTCCACATCCCCTACGTGCACGCCGGACTCGCGCAGACGCTCGACTACGGCGAGTATCGGACCCAACTGTTCGAGCGCTCCGTGCTGCAGCTGGGCGTGGCGGCCGATGCCGAGCCGGCGTTCGAGCTGCCGGCCGGTCACCCCGACCACGGCTCGCGCATCGCGGCGTGGTACTGGTGGCTGTGGCCGAACACGATGATCAATGTGTATCCGTGGGGCATCAGCGTGAACGTCGTGCGCCCGCTCGCGGTGGACCGCACCAAGGTCTCATTCCTCTCGTATGTGTGGGATGAGTCCAAGCTCGATCTCGGAGCGGGCGGCGCCATCGACCGCGTCGAGCGCGAGGACGAAGTGATCGTCGAGAGCGTGCAGCGAGGCACCCGCTCGCGTTCCTACACGAGGGGGCGCTACTCGCCCACGCGTGAGCAGGGCGTCCATCACTTCCATCGCATGCTCGCCGAATCGCTGCGCCCGAACCTTTGAGAGGCCCCGTGCACTCGACCCGACTCCTGTTCGCATCGCTGCTGCTCGCCGCTTCCACCCTGACCGGTTGCTCAGGCGCCAACCCTGAGCCCCTCGCCGCCGAAGCGCCGAGAGCCTGGGCGCGGCCGCTGCGCGACACGACCTTCGCGAAGACCGATGCGCGGCGCGAGCGCGGCCGCTACCTCGCGACCACGATCGTGCAATGCATGATGTGCCACAGCGAACGTGACTGGAGCCAGCCCGGCGCGCCACCTCGAGCCGACCGCTACTTCGCCGGCTCGGTGATGCGTGACGACTCGACGACGCGCTTGGTCGCCGCCAACTTGACGCCCGATCGTGAGACGGGCATCGGCCGCTGGAGCGACGACATGCTGGTGCGCGCCATCCGGGAGGGCGTCGGTCACGACGGACGCGCCCTGCATCCGCAGATGTGGTACGGCTCGTTCCGCGACTTGAGTGATGAGGATGTGGCCTCGATCGTCGTCTTCCTGCGATCGCTCCCCCCCATCAAGAACACCCTGCCGCCGACGCGATTGACCGAGGAGCGCAAACGCGAGATCGAGGCCTCGCTCGAGCCGCTCACCACGCCCGTGCACGAGCGCGATCGTACGGACCCACTCGCACTTGGGCGGCACTTGATCCGAGTCGCCGATTGCGAGGGCTGTCACACCTCGTGGTACTCCAAGCGCAATCCGGGGCTGCTGGCCGGCGGCAACTGGATCGAGCTGGCGGCACAAGCCGCGTTCTCCACCAACATCACGCCCGATTCGAATGCCATCGGCACGTGGGACGAGGCGACGTTCGCGAGCATGATGCGCACAGGCAAGGGAGGCACGATGCACGGCGTCATGCCGTGGGTCGCCTTCGGGGGTCTGACCGACGAGGACCTGAGCGCGATCCGCGCCGTGCTGATGGACATGCCCGCTGTAGAGCATCGCATCGACAATCTCTCGCCGGCCACGCCGTGCGCCGTGTGCGGTCAGTCACACGGCCTCGGAGAGACGAATACGCTGAAGCGTCCCACCGGGATCGCGCTTCCGAGCGCGCTGCTCGCGAGTTATCAGGGCACGTATCGTACAAGCGTTCCTCCACTCGTCTGGATGGTGACGCTCGAGAAGGGCCGGCTGATCGCGCGTGAGCAGGATGGGCCGGATGCGGTGCTGATTCCGATGACCCGAACGCGATTCCACGCCGACGGCTGGCTGGCCCCGGTCGAGTTCCGCGGCGACTCGGCGGGACGGCCGACTCAATTGGTCTCACTCGAAGTGGAACCGCTCGTGGGCGTGCGTGCCCGCTGAATCATCCGAGGGCTCGGCTGGGAGCGCGACTCTCAAGCGCGCCCTCGGCACCCGGGATGTGGCTCTCCTCACGATGGGCGCTGTCATCGGCACGGGCATCTTCCTCACGCCCGGCAGCGTCGTCGCCGAGGTCGGAGCCGCCGCCTCGCCCTTCGTCTGGCTCGTCGGCGGCCTGCTGACGCTGGCGGGCGCGCTGACCTACGCCGAGCTGGGTGCGATGTTCCCGCGGGCGGGCGGCCTCTATCACTTCCTCAAGGAAGCCTACGGGACGGTGTGGGGGTTCCTGTTCGGTTGGACCTGCCTGCTCGTCATCATGAGTGGCGGCATCGCCGCGATCGCCATCGGGTTCGGCGAGTACCTCGGCGCGTTCGTCCCCGTGTTCTCGAGCGCGCACATTGTGCTGCACGTGGGCGCCTGGCAGGTGAGCGGCGCGCAGGTGGCCGCGGTCGCGGCGATCGTGCTGCTGACGTGTATCAACCAGATGGGGCTCGAACCCGCCGCACTGCTACAGGCCGTGTTCACGTTCGCCAAGGTCGGCGCGATCGTGGCGCTCATCGCGTTCGGCGCCATGGCGATGCCCGTCACCGAGGTCGCGCCTTCATTGCCGGACTTCGCCTCAGACGGCGGACTCGGCCTGCTCGGGGCGTTCGGTGCGGCGATGGTGGCAGCGCTGTGGACGTTCGATGGTTGGTACGCCGCGACGTTCTCGGCGGGAGAAGTACGCCATCCTTCGCGGGACCTGCCGCGCGGTCTCATCGTGGGCGTGGTCGCGATCTCAGTGCTCTACGCCGCGCTCTCGCTCGTCTACCTGCGGGCGCTGCCCGAGGCCCAACTCGCAGCGTCGACTCGCGTCGCCGAGGATGCCGCACGCGCGTTGTTCGGCGAGTCCGCAGCCCGTGCCATGACGCTTGCGGTCGTCGTCTCGGCGTTCGGCTGCCTCGCGGCCACGATCCTCTACTCCTCTCGCGTCTATCAGCCGATGGCCGCCGATGGTGTGTTCTTCCGGCGCGTCGCGCACATCCATCCCAAGTGGAGGACGCCAGTCGCAGCGCTATGGCTGCAGAGCGGCTGGGCGATCGCACTGGCCCTGACCGGGAGCTACAGCCAACTCTTCACGTTCGTCACGTTCGGCAGTGTGCTCTTCCATGTCGCCGGCGGCCTCGCGCTGTTCCGTCTGCGAGCCACGCTTCCCAATGCGCCGCGGCCGTATCGGGCGGCTGGGTTCCCGCTCATCCCGGCGCTGTTCGTCCTCGGGATGCTGCTCCTGACGATCAACACGCTGATGACCGCGCCGCGCGAGTCGCTGCTCGGGCTGGCGCTGATCGCCGCGGGACTTCCGGCCTACGCGTTCTGGAGGCGGAAGCGCGCCGCTTGATCGAGAGGCGTCGCCTGTGAGCGTGAGAAGTCTCGCTCAGGCCGCGCGCCGCGATCCTTCGACCTGGCTTTCATGGTCGTGCACGCCGCGCTGCTTGCGGTGCGCCATGTCGAGTGCATAGAACTCGCGGAACCTCGCAGCGGATTCATCGGCGTCTGCCGGCACGAGGCCGGCGGTCGGCCGGTCCTCGAGGAGCCGCCGCCAGATCGCCGAAGCATCGAGTGCCGGGTGATAGTGGACCGAGACTCCGGGCCGCGCCCCGGAGCCGAATGGCGTGTGACCGACGCACACGAACGAGGTGCCGTCGTCATAGAAGCTCACGCACTCGCTCCACCGTCCCACCACCGGGTGCTCATAAGAGGCGGCGTGGATCGCATTGGTCTCGTGCGCGAACAATGCCACCTTCACCTCGGGCAGCTCGGTCACGGTGAACCAACCGGCGAGCGTGAAACCGCCCTCTCTCATCTGATCGGCCAGTGCCTGGCGACACGACTCGTCCTCCCAACGCGGGGACACCTGCGGCACCAGCGTGATCGTGTCGGGCTGGGCGGCCAAGGCCATTCGCGCGACCGAGCGGACGATCAGCGCGCCGGCCAGTCCACGCAGCGACAAGGCGAGCAGCGCGATGGCGGCCACGACCGCGTAGGCCATCCAATGAGCGGGCATGGAGTGGACATCGGCACGGAATGGCGATTCCTGCACCCTCGATGCTTCGCGCCGCAGCGTGAGGCGCCCGGCGTCAGCTCTCGATCGCGCCGCCGCACGTGGAGCCGGCGCCGGCGGTGCAGCCGAAGCAGTGGCGGGCGGTGCGGACGCGGCGATGCAACTGGCCATTCTCGAGCAGTTCGGTGAGCGTCGTCGGGGCGCCATAACCGAGTGTCATGTCGAGCATCTGATTGAAGTCGCAGTCGAACAGCTTGCCGTCGTAGCCCACCGACAGCGTGTTGCGGCACATCAGTCCCTCGACGGCAGCCGGATTGAACGCCTGCACGAGCGTGTCCATGTAGCGCTGGAGATTCCCCGAGCTCTCGAGGAACTCGAGGAAACGGCTGATCGGCATGTTGGTGATCGCGTAGAGACGGTCGAACACGATGCCATGGCGTGACTCGAGTTCGCGTCGGTAGTCGCGCTCGAGCGAGGCCTGATTGCCGGGCAGGAACGAGCCGACCGGGTTGTGCACCAAGTCGAGCACGAGGCCATCGCCTCGGCCGTAACCGGCCGCGTTGAGTCGGCGCATCGCCTCCATGCTGCGATCGAAGACGCCGCTGCCGCGCTGCGCATCGGTGCCCTGACTGCGGAACGACGGCAGCGATGCCACCACCTCGACACGGTGCTCGGTGAGGAAGTCGATGAGGTCGGCCTGTGGCGCGGTGAGCAGGATGGTGAGATTGCAGCGGTCGATCACCCGGCGGCCGAGCGCGCGCGCCTGTTCGACGAGCCAGCGGAACTGCGGATTCAACTCGGGCGCACCGCCCGTCACATCGAGCGTGGGGATCGGATGGCGCCTCAGCACCTCGATCACCTGCTCGGCCGTTTCGCGCGTCATCACCTCGCGGCGGTCGGGCCCGGCATCGACGTGGCAGTGCGCGCACGTCTGGTTGCAGAGCTTGCCGACGTTGACCTGAAGTATGTCGATCCGCGTCGTCTCCAGCACGGGGAGCCCGTGCGAGGCGAGCACGCCCTCGAACGCCGGTGCGCCGGTCGCATCGAGCTGCGCCAGCTGCAGCTCGGGATCGACGAGGCGTGAGGACCGCGACAGGAGTGAAGTGACCGGCGCGCGCGTCATGCTCGGCTACATCCCCAGCTTCTCGGCGATGGTCCGCATCTGGACGCCGTGCGCCAGCGCCGCGCCGCCTCGGATGGCGTTCGCGACGTGCACCGCCTCGGTCATCTGATCCAGGTCGGCTCCCTGCTTGAGGCACGACTGCGTGTAGGAGTCGATGCAGTAGGGGCACTGGACCGCATGGGAGACCGCCAGCGCGATCAGGCTCTTCTCACGTTCCGAGAGCGCTCCCTCGGCGAAGACGGCGCTGTAGTACTCGGAGAACTTGGCCCACAGCTCGGGGCGATTCTTGCCCATCTCGGGGAATCGACCGAGATCCTCGGGCGCGTAGTACGTCTCCATGAAGCGGACTCTCCTTGGGCGAAGGGGCGAGTGGATGGGTGCCTCGGGACCGTGCTCCGCACGTTACATGCGGGGCGTCCGGGCGTCTCCCCGTGCTGCGCCCTCTTCAATGAACGAACGAGTGGGGTGAGTGGGACCCCGATGCACGAAAGCGCCCGCGCCCTCTGGCTTGTCCGCGCCGGGGGCGCCACGCATCATGCCCCGATGCGAGTGGGAACGGTTCTCCTGGCAACCCTGGGTGCGATGAGTCTGGCGTCGGTTGCACGCTTCGATGCCAAGGCCCGGCCGCAGGTGCTGCACGTCCAGGCGGCCGCTTCGCTGGCCGCACCCTTCACCGAACTGGCGAGGCTGTTCGAGCGCCGGCGCCCCGGCGTCCACGTCCGACTGAACTCGGCCGGCTCGCAGCAACTGGTGGCGCAGATCGAGCAGGGCGCGCGGGCGGATGTGCTCGCCACCGCCGATCTGCAGTGGATGCAGCGTGCGTCCGAGCGCGGCCTGCTCGCGTCGCCGCCGGTGATCTTCGCCCACAATCGATTGGCGCTGATCGTGCCGCGCAGGAACCTTGCAAGGATCGAGCGCCTCTCGGACCTCGCTCGTCCGGGCGTGAAGCTCGTGCTCGGCGCGCCTTCGGTCCCGGTCGGAGGCTATGCGCGGTCGTTCCTCGCGAGATGCACGAGGGACTCCTCGCTCGGCACGGCCTTCGAGCGATCGGTGCTCGCCAACGTCGTCTCCGAGGAGGAGAACGTGAAGGCGGTGTTCGGCAAAGTGCAACTGGGCGAGGCCGATGCGGGGATCGTCTATCGCTCGGACCTGAGCGGCGCCTCTTCGCGGCACGTCCGCGAGATCGCGATCCCCTCCCATCTGAATGTGACAGCCTCCTTCCCGATCGCGATCCTCGCGCGCGGGGGCTCCTCGGGCGCCGCGCAGGCGTTCCTCGATCTGCTGCGCTCCGCCGAGGGCCGCGCCGTGCTCGAGCGTCACGGGCTGCAGCCCGCAGTGGACGCCGGCACCGGGAGCGCGCGATGACCCTCGACGGCTCGCCTCGGCGGCACGCGTGGCTGGTGCCGGTGGCGATCTCGGCTGCGACCATCCTGCTGCTCGCGTTCCTCGCGCTTCCCTTTATCGCCCTGTTGCTGCGCGTCTCGCCGGCGCAACTGGTCTCGAGGCTCGGTGATGTCGTGGTGCTCGATGCCCTGCGATTGAGCCTCGAGACGAGCGCCGCCGCCACCGCGATCACGATCGCACTGGGCCTGCCGGCCGCCTATCTGCTGGCGACGCGCGAGTTCCCCGGCAAACGTCTCGCCGAGGTGCTGATCGACCTGCCGATGGTGCTCCCTCCCACCGTCGCCGGCTTCGCCATGCTGATGGCGTTCGGCCGCGCCGGGCTCGCCGGCGGCTCGCTCGAGGCGCTCGGCATCACGCTGCCCTTCACGACGCTGGGCGTCGTGCTGGCGCAGGTGTTCATGGCGGTGCCGTTCTTCGTCGGACCCGCTCGCGCCGGCATCGCCGGCGTGGATCGCCGTCTGATCGAGGCCGCCTCGACCCTGCGCGCCTCCGAACTGCACACGTTCGTCCGTGTCATCCTGCCGCTGGCGATGCCGTCGCTGATCGCGGGAACGGCGATGAGCTGCGCCCGCGCACTCGGGGAGTTCGGCGCCACGATCACATTCGCGGGCAACTTCCCCGGCTCCACCCAGACCATGCCGCTCGCCGTGTACGTCGCGCTGCAGTCCGATCTCGATGCCGCCGTCGTCTTGTCCGTGCTCCTCCTTCTGATGGCCTTCGGTCTGCTGGCGGGACTGCGTTCCTCGCCCGCCAGCGGATTCTGGAACCGTGCGAATGCTCGACCTCGCGATCACCAGACGACTCGGTGACTTCACGCTGCGCGCCGAGCTCTCGCTCGGCGATCGCGCCCAGCTCGTGCTGGTCGGCGAGAGCGGCTCGGGCAAGTCGACGCTGCTCAAGCTGCTCACCGGCCTGCTGCGCCCCGAGGACGGCCGCATCGTCGTGGATGGCGAGGTGTGGTTCGATCGCGCATCGGGCACCGATCGGCCGACTGCCGAGCGCTCGATCGGCTACGTCGCGCAGGACCTGGCGCTCTTCCCCCATCTGAGCGCGGCCGAGAACATCGGATTCGGGCTGCGGGCCAGTGGCCTGAGCGATGCCGAGTCGCGGCCGCGGATCGAGGCGACGCTCGACCGCCTGTCCATCCGCGATCTCTCGACTCGCAGACCCGGCGAGCTCTCGGGCGGTCAGCAGCAGCGCGTCGCGATCGCGCGTGCCCTGGTGCTGGAGCCGAGGCTCCTGCTGCTCGATGAACCCCTCTCGGCCCTCGACACGAGATCGCGCCGCGAGATCCGCGTCGAGTTGCGTCGGCTGCTCGAGGACCTGCCCTGCATGTCGATCCATGTGACACACAGCCCGGTCGAGGCGCTCGCCCTGGGTGAGCAGATCGCGGTGCTCGAGTCCGGACGCATCAGCCAGAGCGGCAGCCGCGAAGATCTGATGCGGCATCCGCGTTCGCCCTATGTGGCGGAGTTCCTCGGCGTGAACCTGATCCGCGGCTCGATCGCCGATGGTCCGCCGCATGGAAGTGTGAGCATCTCGCTCCCGCATGGCACGCTCGTCGTCACAGGGGATGGAAGCCGCGGTGAAGCCAGCGTCGTCATCCATCCGCGCGACATCACGCTGTCGCTCGAGCGCACGGTGGGCACGGCGCGCAACGTGTTCGTGGGGCCGATCGAGGAACTGGCGCCCGAGCCCCCGTCCGGCGAGCTGCTGCGCGTCTCGCTCGGCACAATGCCGCCGCTGATCGCTCAGGTGACGGCGCAGTCGGTTGCGGCGCTGGCGCTCAAGCCGGGCCTCACGGTGTACGCCTCGTTCAAGGCCGCGGGGGTGGCGGAGGGGCCGTGATCACGCCCCACGTCAGCTGCAGCACGCCGATGTCGGCGGATGCGACATCGCCCGTGTTGTCGGCGTCGCACAGCACGCCGATCGCCTCCACTCGTTCGGGCGCCGTGCCGAACGCGGCCGCGAGGTCGGCGCCCAAGTCACGCTCCTCGGAGTGCCACTCGCCGATCGCCGAGGAGTTCCGCAGCGTGATCACCTTGATCCCGCTCGCATAGGGACTGTTCTGCCAGCGTCCGGGCGCTTCGCCCTGCGCCCATTGATAGAGCAGCCCTTTGGTGCGCCACGGAAGAATGCTGCGGTGCACCATGATGAACACCGCTGCGGTCCGATCATCGCGGGATCGCACGCGGGTGTCGGCTCCGACCGGGTGCCGGAGCGCTCGCCATTTCCAACTCAGCGTCGCTCCGCGGACGTCGCGATCGAGCGGCCAGAAGAGCGCCGAGTTCTTCCCCTTCGCCTCGGCTCTCAGCCACGCGGCGCTCGAGTCGCGCTGCGGCTCGTAGTGAGTGCGGCCGCGATAGGAGACGACGCGCCACTCGGGCGCGAGTGCTCGATCGGTGCCGTAGTCGAGTCGCAGCGTCATCGCCAGCGCGATCAGCAGGAGCATCGTCATCCGAAGCCCAGATCGCCGTGCTGCCGGAGCGTGGTCTCGAGATCGCTCACGGCAGGATCCTTGCGACGATCGCGAAGGTGAGGGCGCCCAGCACCGCGGCGAGCGGCAGCGTCACGACCCAGGACAGCAGGATGGTGCGGATCATCTTCCAATGGGCCTCGCCCGTACTCCAGCCGATGCCGATCAGCCCGCCGACGCCGACATGCGTCATCGACACGGGCAGGGCGAACACCGAGGCCGAGAGCACGACCGAGGCGGTGATGGCATTCGTGGTGAGTGCCTGGCCCTCGTTGAGTGGCGTGATATTCAGACTCATCGTCTCGCCAACGCGCCGGGCGCCGAACCAGCCGCCCAGCATCATCGTGGCGGCGACCGCGATGAACGTGACGGTCGGAGGCAGCGTGACACCCGCGAGCGTCGCCCCGAACATCAATGCTGCGATCTTCGGCGTGTCGTTGAGTCCGCGTGCGAAGCTCTGGAGTCCGGCCGAGAGGAAGTGCGCCATCGAGACCAACTGCCGGGCGCTGACGCCGAGGACGGTGCTCTTCGAGGACGCATCGCAGGTGTGGACGATCGCAGGGGCTGCGGTGAAGGCGAGCGTGGCGCGCGTCGGAGCCATCGCTTCCTCATGCGTCGCGACGCAGACGCAGGTGGTCGGCTCCACCCCCATGGCCACGCGCAGGCGGCTCAGCAGCGGATAGAGCACCGCCACGAGCGCGAACGAGAGGATCGGACTCAGCAGGAGCGGCGCCACGAATCGCTGGGCGAGGCCGCTCATGTGCAACTGACCGGCCGAGGCCATCGCGCCCGCGCCGATCAGTGCGCCGAGGATGGCATGCGTGGTCGAGATCGGAATGCCGATGCGAGCGGCGAGGCCGACCGTGAGCGCCGTGCTGATCGCGACTCCCATCAGCAACGTCGGCAGTCCGACGAGCTCGGGCGGCAGCAGGCCTCCACCGCTGAACGCCGCCGCCAGCCTCGCGCCGAGCACAGTGGCGGCGAGTCCTCCCGCCAGCGTCGTCAGCGTCGCCCAGATCAACGAGGTGCGGTACGACGCCGTCCGGCTGCCGAAGATCGTCGCGACGCCCTTGAAGTTGTCGTTCGCGCCGTTGGCGGCTGCGACCGCGAGCGCGCCGAGTACCAGCACCCATGCGCTCATGCGCGCCGGCCCGCACGGCGTCGGATCCGCGAGTGCGTTCGCGCGATGCGACGCGGGCCCGAGCGATGCGACTTGCGATCAGGCGAGGCGTCAGGCAGTTCGGGAGCTTCATAGGCGCGCGCCAGCTGGGCAGGCGCAACGCCGAGGTGGTAGGCGAGCATCAGCACCGCGTTCCTCGTGACCTGTCGGAGCGGACCGTGCTTCGAGAAACGCCGAGCGGACGTGACCACGTACTGCTCGAGCCGAACGAGTCGTCCGGTTCTCGCAAGTCGGCGCGCCAGGTCGACATCCTCGAAGAGCGGCATGGATCGGAAGCCGCCCGCGGCGTCATAGGCGCGCCTCGTGCAGAACATGCCCTGATCGCCGAGGAACGACGTCGTGAGCCGCAGCCCGCTCATCGCCGTGAGAGTGGAGAACACGACATGGGAGCGGTCGAAGCGGAGCCGGAAGGCCCCGCCCGAGACTCCGGCGACCGACAGCGCCTGCCGGATCGGACGCGAGGCATCGACGGGCAGCCGTGTGTCGGCGTGCAGGAAGACCAGCACCTGCCCCTCGGCGCAGGCTGCTCCGCGCTGCAGTTGCTCGCCGCGGCAGGCGCGTGGCGCGTCCACCCAGATCGCCCCCTCGGCACGAACCGCCTGCTTCACGTCATCGCTCTCATCGTGCGCCGAGACGATGACCTGCACGTCGCCCAGCGCGCAGCGTGCAGCGCGCACCGCCTCGATCAGGCGAGCGCCCTCGCGGAAGCTCGGGAGGATGACCGAGATCGACTCACCAGTGCCCATTGAGTGCCCAGTCATAGTCCATGTGGTTGATGCGGGCGTTGGTGTCGATGGCGATCCCCCCGGTCCAGTGCCGAGCGACGAACTGTTGAACCGCGTTCGATCCTCGCCCGAAGTCCGAGCGGTACCACTTGAAGATCGCGGACAACTCGAGGGGGCCCTTTCCGCCGATCCGATTCTTGGTGCGATCGTGCAGGAAGTCCCGAGTCGCCGCATCGAGGTCGGCTTCGAGCGTGGCGGCCCGCAGTGCACGCTCGGGAAGCACGGGGCAACTGGCCGACGCACAGTTGAGCACGAAGTGGAGACGGGCCTCGCCGAAGCCCTTGCGCAGGATGTCGTGCTCGATCTCATTGAGTGAGACGCGCCGCCCACCGCTTCTCCCCTTCTCGCGGAAGAACCCGAGCGTCGGCACGCCGAGCATCTTGCCGACGTCGAGCACGCTCTTCGATCCCGGGCGTCGGATCACGCCATCGAGCACACGGGCGTTGTAGACGTTGACCCAGAAGGCGATCCGCTCTTCGCGGGGCCAAGCTTCGGGCCGAGCCTCGCTCGTCTCGGCGAGGAAACGCAGGAGTGGTCCGGGGTCACGGGCCAGTGCGCCGTAGTCCACTTGGCCCGCACTCAGATGCCGCGCGAGCACGGTGTCGAGCGCCGCCGACGAGACGGGCGCGCCTGCCCGTGCAGCAGGTGCCGCAACGGTCAGGAACATCAGGCCC
Source organism: bacterium (assembly GCA_043779265.1). GTDB lineage: Bacteria > Eisenbacteria > RBG-16-71-46 > RBG-16-71-46 > RBG-16-71-46 > CADEFY01. The sequence goes on from JAYWEM010000009.1 coordinate 23,493, forward strand.
AGTGCGAGACTCGTCGTCCGCATGCGCATCGAAGGTCCGTCTCCTCGGTTCAGGGGAGTGCCGGGCTCCGAGACTCCCACGGCACGAGGGGATTCCACTGTCCCAATCGGGCCCCCTCTACGTAAGGAGAGTGAGGGGTGTGACCCCGCGAGGCTCGGAAGCCCAACTCGCCGTTGGACTTGGCGCTTTGGAGCCACGCTGGCCGATCTCCCCGGGCCCCAGTTCCCGCATCTCGCACCACATCCAGCACCCCATCTCGCACCGCATCCAAGAGGTTCTGGGTCCCGAGTAGGGTGGTTCGCGTTACGTGCTGATTCCGATTCCCCCGGGGATCGGCCCCAAGGCTTGATATCCTCGCCGCATCGTCGAAGGACTCGGAGCGCTCCGAGCCCTCGGCCGAACCCATTGCTCGAGAGGTGACCATGCGCCGGATCCTGAGTCTGTCCCTGCTGATCGCCGCGCTCACGACGGCGCCTGCAGCCGCGCAGCCCCGCATCACCGTCGAGTATCGCGACGAACTGCTGCGCGTGACGCTCGAGGGGAACTACGGCGGCACCTACTACCAGGTGTGGCGTTCGGGCGACCTCGTGGGTCAGTACAACCCGCTCACTTCGCAGTACACGCTGTGCACCGGCGATTGTTTCCTGACCGACCTCGCCGTGGCGCCGGGCACGACCTACTACTACCGCTTCGACATCCAGGATCCGGCCACGGGCCAGCTCATCTCCTATGGCCCCTACGCCGTGCTCGTCCCCGATACGCCGTTCGGAGCGACGGTGTCGCCCAATCCCTCGCGTGGCAGCGCACGCATCGAGTTCTCGCTTCCCGGCAGCAGTCGCCGCGACGCGCCGCTCGAAGTGGACGCCCGGCTGCTCGATCTGCAGGGCCGCACGTTGCGCGTGCTGCACTCGGGCGCAGTGCCGCGCGGCCTCTCGTCCATCACGTGGGATGGTCGCGGTGAATCCGGACGTGAGCTGAACGCCGGCATCTACTTCCTGCGAGTCGCCACGCCGCTCGGGGTCTCGACGAGCCGCATCGTCCGGGTGCGTTGAGGCCCTCTCGCATCGAGGGCTTCATCGCCGGGTTGCGTCGACGCCCGCTGGCTCTGCTACTCGGTGCGACGCTCGCGCTCTCGGCGAGCATCTCGTGTGGATCCTCCGGCGGCGCGATCGGCGCGAACGATCACGCGCCCAATCGACTCGCTTCGGAGAAGAGCCCCTACCTCCTGCAGCACGCCCACAATCCGGTGGACTGGTATCCGTGGGGCGAGGAGGCCTTCGAGCGCGCGAGGCGAGAGGACCGGCCCATCTTCCTGTCGATCGGCTACTCGACGTGTCATTGGTGCCATGTGATGGAGCGCGAATCGTTCGAGAACGATTCGGTCGCCGCCCTGATGAATCGCGTGTTCGTCTGTATCAAGGTGGACCGTGAGGAGCGCCCGGACGTCGATCGCGTGTACATGACCGCGATGCAGACCATGGGCCTGGGCGGGGGCTGGCCGCTCAACGTGTTCCTCACGCCCGATCGCAAGCCGTTCTTCGGCGGCACCTACTTCCCGCCGGAGACGCGAGCCGGCCGGATCGGCCTGCGTGAGCTGATCCCGCGCATCGAACAGGCTTGGCGTGAACGGCGTGCCGACTTGGAGAGCTCGGGCGAACGGGTGATGGCGCACCTGAGTTCGATCGCGTCAGCCGATACCGGGGCGGCGGACCGCCTGGCCCTCTTCGAGGCGGCCGCTCGCGATCTCGAGGCCGCCGAGGACGCCCTGCACGGTGGCTTCGGCAGTAGCCCCAAATTCCCGACCGCGGGCAATCTGGCGTTCCTCATGCGTCACTGGGCCCGCGACACGTCCGCCCACTCTCGTTCGCTCGCGCTCGTCCTTCGGCAATTGGACGCGATGCGCGCGGGTGGCATCCATGACCAGATCGGTGGCGGATTCCATCGCTACACGGTCGATCGCGAATGGCTGACGCCGCACTTCGAGAAGATGCTCTACGACCAGGCGCAACTGGCATGGGCGTATATGGAAGCCCATCAGGTGACCGGTCGACCCGAGTACGCCGAGGCCGCACGCGGCATCTTCGACTACGTCGCCCGCGATCTCACGTCACCTGAGGGGGCGTTCTTCTCAGCCGAGGATGCGGACAGCGAAGGTGAGGAGGGGCTCTTCTATGTCTGGCGGCCCTCGGAGCTCCATGCGGTGCTCGGAGCGCGCGATGCCGCTCTCGTTGCGATGCGTTACGGCGTGAGCGAACAGGGGAACTTCGAACACGGTGCCTCGATCCTGCACGAGAACGTCCCACTCTCGGAGGTGGCACGGCGCCAACGACGATCGGTCGATGAGACCTCACGCCTTCTGGCGGCCGCTCGAACCAAGCTGCTGAACGCCCGATCGAAGCGCGTTCGACCGCACCTGGACGACAAGGTGCTGACGGCGTGGAACGGGCTCATGATCTCGGCTTACGCGCGCGGCGCGCGCGTGCTGCGGAATCCCGAGTATGCGAAGCGAGCCGAGCGTGCGGCGGACTTCGTGTGGAGCCGACTCTACGACTCGGGCACGCGCTCGCTCCATCGTCGCTGGCGCGACGGAGAAGCGGCGATGCCGGGGCAGCTCTCGGACTACGCCGATCTCGCGCTCGGCTTCATCGATCTGCACGGCGCGACCCAGGATCCCAAGTGGCTCGAGCGGGCGGTGCTGCTCACGGAGTGCCAGATCGAGCGCTTCTGGGACGAGGCCGATGGCGGATTCTTCGACAGCCCCTCCGACGATCCGCATCTCGCGATCCGGCTCAAGGATCACTTCGATGGCGCGGAGACGGCAGGCAACTCCGTCGCGCTCTCCAATCTGCAGTTGCTCGGCACGCTGCTCGACCGCGAGGAGTGGCTGGTGATGGCCAAGCGCGGATTCGACCACTTCGCAAGGCGATTGGATGGCCGGGCCGCCGGCATGGCCCAGATGCTGGCAGCGATGTTCCAGGAGCTCTCGGTCCCGCGTCACGTCGTCGTGGTCGGTGGCCCCGCGGATCCGGCGACCAAGCGCCTGCGAGGGGAGTTCGACTCGCGATTCCTGCCGCACGATCTGCTCATCGTGGCTGGCACCAGCCCACCGAGGCGTGAGCTCGACCGGCTTCTGCCATTCATCGCACCGCTGACGCCGCAGGGCGGGCGCGCCACCGCGTACGTGTGCGTCGAGCACGCCTGCCGCCTGCCGACGACGGATGCGCGTGAGTTCGGCGCACAACTCGAGGCGACCCGAGTCACGAGCCGCTAGCATGCGGGGCGTTTCCGAACGTCACATCATCCGGAGATCCCGTACTCGCGGCCCTGCCGGATCGACTCGGGCCACGTGCCCTCGAGTTCGACGCCCAGTCCGTGCGCGATCCGGTTCACGTAGTTGAAGTAGGACGCCACCTGGTTGGCATCGACGATCGCCCGATCATCGAGTCCCAGCGCGCGGAGCGGCTCGAGCGCGTCCTCTCGCAGCTCATGCGGCGAGCGAGTGAGCGCGATCGCGTAGTGGCACAGTGCGCGCATGCGCGGTTCGAGTGCATCGAGACGACCGGAGGCGACCGCCTCCGTCAGTGAGGCGTCGCCGGATTCGCGGCCGAGCGCCTCTCCGTGGTGCGTCACTCAATAGTGGCACTCGTTGGCCGCCGAGACCGCGACCGCCATGGCCTCGCGCTCGGCGCGCGACAGCGGCGACTCCCCGAACATGACCGCGCGATAGAGTGCCAAGTGAGCGCGTTGCGCTGGGGCATTGAGCGAGTGCGATGCGACGATGTGCGCTTGGCCCTCGGCCGAGGGATCGATGCGGACCCAGGTCATGTGCTTCCCTCTCGCGTGGAGGCCAACCGCGATACCGCGCGATCGGCCGTGAATGTCACTTGGCCGGCAGCGACTCGGCGTATTCGGTCGCCAGTCCGATCCAGTGGGCCAGCTGGGCCTTGGTGCGGTAGCCCGCCGCGCTGACGAACACCATGCCCTTCATCGGGCGACCGGTGAAGTCCATCGGCCGCGCGCCGGCTCGCTTGAGCGCCGCCTCATGCGCATCGGGGCCGACGCGGACCATGAGGTCCTCCCTCGTCACGCCGCACGCCATGTGGCCGCGCATCATGAACGCGAGACCACCGAACATGCGCTTCTCGACGACCGACTTGCGCTTGCCCACCACTTCACGCACGCGCTCGGCGAGCGCTTCATCGAATGCCATGACGCCTCCTCGTGAGCCGCGAGTGGCTGGTGAACGTCGGACCGATCAGCGCAGCAGCGACGTCTCACGGTTCACCGCGACCCACGTGTACCAGTAGGTATCGAGCCCGGGCAGCACCGAGACGCCATCGATCATGGCGAGGCGCTCGAGCGAGGCGGCCGAGTCGAGCCGAACGGGCTTCGGTCTCCCTCGCCCGCGCGGCTCGGCGACGAAACCGCCTGCATCGGAGCGGATGAGTCCCCGGGGCACCAGCCAGGCACGGGTGGTCGCGAACACCGAGGAGCCGGGTTCGCGGAACAGGAACACCTGCGGCGCCGCCTTCGAACTGTCGCCTGCAGTTGCCAGATAGCCGCCCGCAACCGTCTCGTGCGCAACGGCATAGGCCAGGGACTGCAACCGGAACGCGAAGATCGGATGCTTGGCCGCCAGCCGCTCGTCCGAGACCTTGGCATTGCGGAATGTGCGCTCGGACGTGAAGTGGTTCTCGTAGTGGTTCGTGGCCACATGCGACTTGCCCTCGACCGAGAGCACGCGCGTCTCTGGATGGCGACGGCGCCATTCACCCCACATCGCCTTCTCACCCGCCGGTAGCTCCGAGAGTCCGCGGCCCTCCATCGGGCCGCCGATCGAGGCGCCCTTCATGATCGACCACCAACTGTCGGTCTCGCGGTCGCGCATCACCAGAGCCGCATCCAGCAGCCCGCCCGAAGCTTCGAAGTTCAGAGTCCGATTCGCGATCGTCCGGTCGTACACGACGCCGGTATTGGCCAGTGGTCACCACACGGCCGCGATCGGGCGTCCTCCGACCGAGTCGTTCACGATCTCGTGGCCGTTCAGGAGATTCAAGCTGTATGCGCGCGCCTCACCCGCGATCTCGATGCCGAGCACCCACGCGGAGTCCGGCAGGTCGGCTTCGGCGGCCGAGACGAACTGCGGCGCGAACACCGCGGGGATACCGCCTCTCTCCATCAACATCTGCACGCCCGTCGGAATCGAATCGGGGTGTGATGCGGCGTGTGCGAGCGGGGTGATCATCGCGAGGAGCACGGCCGCGAGTGTGGCTGGACGGAGCATCCTGATGGTCGGCAAGGTTACCTCCTGCTACATCCAGCGCATGCGCTTGAACACGATCAGTTGCAGGATCGCAACGGCGATCAAGATGCCACACACGATGCCGAAGGCGGATGCGTTGTCGGCGCCGGGCATGCCGCCGACGTTGATTCCCAGCAGCCCGGTCAAGAGTCCCAGCGGCAGGAAGATGCCGGTGATGATCGAGAGCGCGTACATCGTGCGGTTCATGCGCTCCGAGAGCCGGCTGTTGAGTTCCTCCTGGGTAACCGCGGCGCGGTCACGCGCGGAGTCGAGGTCCTCGACATGGCGCGTGGTGCGGTCGGCGATCTCGCGCAGGTGCACGCGGCTGACATCATCGAGCCACGCGACGCGCTCGGCGTGCAGTTGGGCCACCGCATCGCGCTGCGGAGCGATGTAGCGGCGCAGCATGACGATCTTGCGCCTCATGGTTCCGATTGTGGAGCGCAACGTGCGACTATCGTCGTCTGCCACGTCGTCATCGAGTGCATCGACCTGATCGTCGAGTTCGGCGAGCACGGTGCCGATGCGGTTCGTCAGCCCCTCGGCGATGTCGACCAGCAACTCGGTACTCGTCTTGGGTCCCTGCCCTGCCGCCAGTGCGGCCCGAAGGGCGTCGATCGCCATGACGCGCCGCTGGCGCGTGGTGATGACGCGCCTCTCATCGACGAACATGCGGATCGAGACCATATCCTCGGTCTCGGCGCCCGGGTTCATGTTGACGCCCCGCAGCACCACGAGCAGGCCGCCGTGCCCGGCGACGCTGCGCGGCCGGGTCTCCTCGGCCAGCAGCGCGAGCGTGATCGTCTCATCGAGGCCGCTGCGTTCCTCGAGCCAGCTCGCAGCCTGGGGATGCGAGTAGTCGAGGTGGACCCAGATCGTCCCGGCTTCCGGCGTCCATTGGTGGATGCCGTTCCAGTCGAGCGGCTTACCACCACCTTGTCCATCGAGCACGAAGGCGGCGACGAGGCCGGCGTTGTCGGTCATCGGAACGGCCTCCATGCGGTGAGTCGGGTCAGGCGATCGATTGCGAGCGCTCGGACCATACGCCACGGCGGGGCAGGTTGCAGCAGAGAGGCCCGGGCATTCAGCGCCCGGGCCTCTTCGCTTGCGACTCTCGAAGCGTTCGGCTATTCGAGCATGATCACCTTGCGCATGGTCGACTCGTTGCCCGCACGGAATCGGACCATGTAGATGCCGGGCGTCAGCTTGCGGCCCAGATCATCATCGCCCGACCACGCGATGCGATGCAGCCCCGCGCCGAGCCGTCCGGTCGAGAGCGTGCGCACCTTCGCGCCGTGCAGGTCGTACACCTCGAGCGCGGCCTCCTGCTCGGCCGACAACTCGAACTCGAGTGCCGTGCCGCCACGCGCCGGGTTCGGGAACGCGCCGCGGAAGCTGGTGCGCTGCGCCGAGGTCCCGGGAGCGTCCACCGTGCCGGTCACGAATTGCAGGTTATAGCTGCCGTTGTAGCTGAAGCGATTGCGATGGGACTTCCACACGGAGACGCAGTAGTAGCCCGCCGTCGTGATATCCACGATCACCGACTCCATCCGATTCTCCGGTTCGAGCCACGCCAGTCCACCCGGGAAGGCGTCGGACTTGCCGCCATAGACCATGTCCTCGCCATGGAGCGTGAGGCCCCAGTCCACGCTGCCGGCCTCCGGCATCACGTCGATCTCCCAGCGGCCCGGCGTGAAGTAGACCTCGTGCAGGTTCATCACGCGGCCACCGAGCACGTTGAAGGGCCCATGCATGCCGGCCGGGTTGAACCCGAGATAGGGCGCGGTCACGACCTCGGCGTGATACGCGGCGGTCCCCGTGCCGTAGCGGACGATGCCGACGTCGAACGCGCGGAATCCCGTTCGATTGAAGTTGGCGATC
>JAYWEM010000010.1:0-14754 GCA_043779265.1 bacterium
GGGGGGGGGGGGGGGGGGGCCCGCCGGGCCCACCCGCGCCCCTCAGTTCGTCAGCACGATCCGACGAGTCTCCCGTCGCCCGTCCACGTCGAGTCTCACGACATAGATCCCGTGTGAGAGGCGAGCGCCGGATCGCGTCTCTCCCCTCCACGTGAGCTGGTGTGCGCCACCCGAGTGGAAGCTGCGAACCGGCGCTGCTACGGACCGGCCCGCGAGATCGAAGATCTCCAACCGGACGTTCCCACCGGTCGCCGGCACGCGATACGCGAGCCTCACTTCCCCACGAGCGGGTACCGGACCGATCGAGATGAAGCCTGCCTGCTCGGCCCCGGTGCGATCGCCCACGCCGAGTGGGCTCGCATACCAGGCCAGTTCGGTCGGTTGTCCGACATGCAGACCGCGCATCTCACTGCCTGCGCCGGCGGCCGAACCAGTCGTCGTCGTGACCTGGCCGCCACCTGATGCGTGGGCGAGGTATGACTTCACCCACCAGTCGCCTGCCTCGCTCGAACTGATCTCGGCGCTGAACGTGCCACCCTTCGGATCGCGAAGCATGATCAGGCGTGGCCAACCGCTCGCGCCGGCCGACAGTGCTTGACCGGACGCGCCGAAATCGTTGATCGGGTTCCCACTGGCATCGTGTCCGATGCGGCGCCCATCCGCATCGGTCAAGAGCACGTTGACGAGCGAGTCGGAGCGGACCACGAGGACCTGCGCGCCACTATCGGACGAAGTCGTGGTGGTGAGGGCCACGGACGAAGGGCCATTCCACCGCCACGGCCGACCGGTATAGGGCTGGCTCGCATCGAGAACCTCGAAGAGACCATTCCGGTCCGTACGAATCAGGCGGCCATTGCCCACGCCGAGCAGTCCATCGCCGTCAGGTGACGTTCGCGAGGCGGATGTGGGCGTGAAGTCCGGAAGCCAGAATCCGAGTGGCCCGGTCCCGATCGTCGCCGACAACCACTGGCAGCTGAAGGGATTGAGGTAGGGATCTCGCGTGGCGATATCGAACACGAATGGTGTTCCGGTCCCGCTCGATGACGAAGTGACATAGATCGCTCCACCGAGGAGACCCAAACCGCTCATCGACAGTGACGCGAACGACGCTCCGCTGGGATTGAACGGAACGTTGTTGTCGATCGCTGCGCCGCAATTCACGGTCCCGTTGGGGTCCCGCGTGTTGTCGAGCACGCTGCCCGTGATGATCAGGACATTCTTGGGTGGAAGTGTCCCTGTGATGGCCAAAGCTCCCCAGTCCCCATCGAAGTGCAGCTGGACCGTGGTGGGGACGCTGGTGCGGCCGATGGTCCGGGAGCTCCCGTAGTAGATGTACTCGTCATCGCTGATCATGCAGGGCGCTCCAGTCCCCGGCAGCAGCGACGTCGAGATGCCGACCTTGCAGACTCCCTCGATCGGGTCATAGAGGAAGGTCGTGGGCGGCAGGCCCGATGCGGCGAACGTGAGACTCGAGAAAGCGTAGGTGTCGTGACGAATGACCTCTGGCCACCCGCCATTCACGTCGTCATCGAGCTTCACGTCGAAAGTTCGCTCGAAGTGGAGCGACTGATTGTGAGAGCCGTACGGGAACTGCGTGATCATGCCGGCGCCTTGCGGGAGCGTGTCGCCCGGCTGCACGATATAGGGGAAGTAGTAGAGCCTCTCGAGGGATGCGGTCGCCGGGTCGATGCGGAACAAGGCGAAGTCGTTGACGTTCCGGCCCGAAGTCGAGGCGAAGAACACAAGTCGGCCCTGCGAGTCGACGATCATGTCCTTGGGATGGCGATAGAGCCCGGATTGGAACAGGCGCGTCACGGCGCCATTGCGCAGTCGGTAGAAGCATCCGTTCACGTTTCCGAAGCCATCCACCACGACGTTCCCAGGTACGACGATGTCGCCACTCTCGAGAGGCTGGGCGATCGCAGGAAGCGAGATCATGGACAGGGCCGCAAGGGCGGCGAGCAGACGGCGAACGAACTGAATGAGATGTGCCATGAGAGCCCCCGCGTGGAGAGGTGGACCGCGTCTACACCTATCCGTCGCACGAGCGGGCGCGGCGTTTAGCCGAGCGCATGCGGATCGCGCCCCACAGTGGCCGGGTCAGGGAGCCGCAGGGCTCGAGATCACCTCGAACTCCGCCGTCAGCACGGCGGGAGCCTCCGCTGCGGCGAGGAGCTCCACCCGATAGCGGCCGGGCGCTAGCGCTTGGACCGGCACCATCAAGCCGACCAACTGGTTCGCCTCGTCCCAGAACTCCTCTCGAGGACCGCTGGAGGACCAGGCGATCGCCCCGTCGGCCCGTAGCACTCGGACGGTGAGCGGCCCGAGTGGCGGGGTCACGTCCAATAGCAACGCCAGCATCGACTGCCCGGCGCGCAGTCGCACGATGGGCACTGAGGACGCTGCTCGCGTGGCACCGCGCAGGACCAGCACGGCGGCACCGCCTCCTGGCAGGCTCAGCGCTGGCGGACTCACGGGATCGACACGGGCAAGCGACTCCTCGGCCGCACTCAGTCGGAGCCGCGCATCGGCCAACTCCCGCGGCGCGACGACGAGGCCGTTCCATGCCGGGAGCACGAGCGCGATCGCGACCACCGCGATTACCGGCTGGAGTGCTCGGGGTATCGAGGGCAGCCCCGCGAGGGCTGCGCGCCAGGACCGCAACGCACTGGGAGCGAGCGCATCGCGCATGAGAATGACTTCTTGCCGGCACGCATCGCACGAGCGCAGATGCCCGCCCACGAGGGCGAGTTCACGAGAGGCCAGGTCGGATGGTAGCGCGATGTATCGGGCCAGCTGGTCTGGAATCGGATGCTCCCCCGGAGCGCCTTGCGCACGCTTCGCCTCGGCCCACAGGGCGCGCGCGCCATCGGCCGCGAGGCGACACTCCGCGCAGCTGGCGACATGGAGCGCGACGCCTTCGGCGATCGCCGGCTCCAATGCCCCCCCCACCCAGTCGGAGACCAGGCCGGCTGCCTTGTCGTGGTCCATGCCCCTCCGCCCTGTGAAGCTCCCACTTTGTCACGTCGCACGAGACGACTCCACGTTTATAGTGAACACACAGGCTCCCTCCCCTCGAGCCTCGCTCCGTCCCCGATCCGGAGGGCTGACTGGACATCGCGTCCGAAGTCCCTCACAAGCACGGCGATCCTCTCCTCCGGCGATTCCTCGCCGGGGATACGGCGGCTTGTCGCGAGATCGAACGATGGTCCCGGGAGATCCTGTTCTTCCGAAGGTTCAATCTCGGACGCGAGGACATCGAGGACGTGGTGCAGGACGTGGTGAGCACCGTGTGGCAGTCCGCTGCTCGGCCGGGATTCGAGATCCGCCATGGTCTGCGTGCGTTCGTCCGCTGCATCACCCTCGCTCGCGCCATCGACCGCGTGCGTCGTCAGCGGGTCCGCCGCGCAGACACGCTCGACGGGGGGATCCGCGATCCGAGCCCGGGACCCGCGGCGCTCGCCGAGGCGTCGGCTGAGAGCGACCAGGTCCATCGGGCGCTCGATGACCTGGATGAGAAGTGCCGGGACGTGATCCGCCTGCACTACTTCGAGGGTTGGCCATACGCGCGGATCGCCGCCTCGATCGGACGGAGCGAGTCGACGGTGCGTGTCCGGATGTTCCACTGTATTCGATCACTGCGAGAACGGATGGGTATCGACGTGGGCTCTTCCAGGTGAGCCTGCTCGCGTTAGTGCTCACCCTCGCGACGACCGCACCGCCAGCTGCTGTCGACTCGATGGCCGTCTACCTGGCGGATGGACGCATCGACCACGCGGAGCGATTCGCCCATGCCCGCCTCGCCGCCAGCGATCAGCCGACGGCGGCGGACTCGCTGATGTGGAGCCGGGGGCTCGCCCGCGTCACACAGCTGCGAGGTGACGACATCGCCGCGATCGGCTGGTGGACGCAGGTGCACGAGTCGACTGTCCGACTCCACGGACCCGAGAGCCCCGAAGCAGGCCTGGTGCTGCACGATCTGGGAGCGACGCAGCGGAACGCAGGACGACTCACCGATGCGCTACGCACCTACCGCGCGACGCTCGAGCTGCGGGGGCGCGTGCTGGGCCCCGATCACATCGATGTCGCGTGGACCCTCAACAACCTGGCGAACGTGTACTTCGATCTCGGGGACTTCGCAGAAGCCGCGTCGATGCATCGCAGGGCCCTGACGATCCGCGAGGCGCGCTGGGGAGCCGATCACGCACAGGTCGCCTTGAGTCTGATGAACCTCGCGAACGCGCTGGAGCGACGGGGCGACGTCTCGACCGCGATCCGGCTCCACGAGCGGGCGCTCGCGATCCATGAACGCGTGAACGGGCCATGGCATCGAAGCGTCGCCCAGAATCTCAACAATCTCGCACTCGCCCACATGAGCGCGGGCGATCTGGCCACCGCACGCCCGATGTTCGAGCGTTCCATCAGTATCCGCGACTCACTGTTCGGCCCCGGCAGTGCCGAGGCGGCACGCAGCCGCCTTCGGCTTGGACTACTGCATCTGAGCGCCGACTCGCCGGTGGACGCGGCACGCGTCCTGTCGGAGGCCGTGGACGCGGATCGACGTCAGTTCGGGAAGGACCATCCGCTCCGGCAGGATGCGGCGATCGCACTCGCGGTGGCCGATCTGAGACTCGGCCGGGAGGGCGAAGCGCTGGACCTCGCGCTCGCTGCCGAGCGCGCCACGATCGGGCACCTGAGGCTGACGGCCCAAGGACTCGACGAGAGCCAGGCACTGCTCTTCTCGAGCAGTCGCTCCTCGGGTCTCCAGGTGCTGCTGAGTCTCGCCGCTTCCCGACCATCGGACTCGGCCATCGTCTTCACGGCATGGGATGCGCTCGTTCGGTCGCGCTCGGTGGTGCTCGACGAGATGGTCGCCCGGCGGAGATGGTCGAGTGCTGCTTCCGCCGACTCGGCGGCACGCCGCATGAGTGCTCGCGTGTCCGCTGCGCGCGATCATCTGGCACGGCTCGCGCTCCAGGGGCCGTGGCGAGACTCGACGCAGGAAGCGCGGCGACGCACGGCGACTGAAGAGAAGGGTCGCGCCGAAGAGGCATTGGCCGATGCCAATCGCATGTTCGGGGCGGAGATGCGCAGCGCCGAGGCCGGACTGCCGGAAGTCCGCGCCGCCCTTCCAGCGGGAGCGGCGCTGGTCTCCTTCGTCTGGTTCGAGCAGCTGCCCATCGGGGGCGCCGCCACGGATACCGTGAGCCAGGTGGCGGCGATGGTTCTCACCTCGAAAGAGGCGAGGCCCATCATGGTGCCCCTCGGGCCCGCGCCGGAGGTGGATCGAGCGATCCGCGCCTGGCTTTCGTCACAGCGCCGACAGCCCCATCCGCTTCGCCGAGCTCAGGATGAAGCGGCCTGCGCAGCCCGGGGCAGACGCGTTCGCGCACTCGTGTGGGAGCCAGTGGCCAGGCTCGTGGACTCGGCCGAACGCGTCTTCATCGTGAGCGACGGATTGCTGCAGATCACACCCTTGGGAGCACTCCCGGATCTGCGTGGACGCACGCTGATCGAGCATGGGCCGCTCCTCCATCCGATCGCGACCGAGCGGGACCTCTTGAGCACGATGCTTCCGGACCCGACCGGGAAGGGGCTCCTGGCGATCGGCGCGCCGGCATTCGATCGCTCACCGTCGAGCTCGCGCTCTGCGTCCGCTGCTTACGCGGACGCCTGCGCGATCTTCCGTGGCGGCCGATTCGAGGCCCTTCCCGAGTCCCTCTCGGAACTGACGGATGTCGCCCGAACCTGGGATGCCGCTCGGGGGGGCTCGGACGTGCTCCCGGATGAGAGGGCGCGAGTGGCATCGGGTGCGCAAGCGACGGAGCGTGCGATCCGCTCCCAGGCGGGTGGTCGGCGTGCCCTGCACATCGCCACCCATGGGTTCTTTCTGCCCACGAACTGCTCGGTCTCGCTGAGCGGCGACACGCACACGTCATTGGCGCATCGGCATCCATTGCTCCGAAGCGCGATCGCGCTTGCTGGTGCCAATCAGCGATCGGATTCCCAGGATGCCGCGGACGATGGGATCCTCACCGCCGAGGAAGTCGCGGGTCTCGATCTCGCTTCGCTCGAGTGGGTGGTGCTGTCGGCATGTGAGACCGGCCTCGGCGAACTGGATGGGAATGAGGGCGTGCTGGGGATGCGCCGAGCCTTCCGCGCCGCAGGCGCGAACGCGCTTGTGATGAGTCTGTGGCGAGTGGATGACGCAGCGTCGGCCGACTGGATGCGGGCGCTCTACGATGCTCGCTTCCGTCGAAAGCTCGACGCTGCGGCGGCAACGCGCGCGGCTGGCACGCGGATGATCCAGGAACGTCGCGCGAGAGGCCTGAGCACGCATCCGTATTACTGGGCGGCGTTCGTCAGTGAAGGTGGAGCCACAGGTCCCTGACTGCGGAAGGCCGCGAGCGATTGCCCGGACTCACTCGGCGCCGGCATCAGCGGTGGTACCACCAGTAGACGAGGGCCGCTGCGCCACCCAACCAGAGAACGACGATCGCGGTGGCGGCGGCGTGGCTGGCCGGCCTGGCGAGCAATGCACTCGCCTTGGCGCGAGAGTCGAGGAGCACGTCGTGCGGCAACATGCGAATCACGACCATCAACGTCAGAGGCACGATGAGCAGATCATCGAGGTGGCCGAGTATGGGCACGAAGTCGGGGATCAGGTCGATCGGGCTGAGCGCGTACGCCGCAACGCCCCACCCCAGGACTCTCGCGACGAGTGGCGTCCTCGTATCACGCGCCGCGAAGTAGATGGCGACGACGTCCCGCCTGATCTCATGCGCCCAGAGTCGGAGTCGTTCGAGGTGCGGTGCGACCGGGCCCTGAACCACTAGGGGCTCACGACAAGCGTGTGGCCGATGCGGGCCCGGCGGCCGAATCGCCGACTCAGACGGCGTCCTGTCGGAGCCAGGCGAGCGCCTGCGACCGGATGCGGAAGACCGCGGTGTGCGTGCGTTCCGTGGCACGGAACACGTCGAACATGCGAATCAGGCCGAACGCGAGGTCGTCGGAGACGAGGAACGCCATGCGGAGCCCGGCGAAGGGTGAGTTCTGCTTGCCGAAGGCGGCGAATTCCGCGACCTCGGCCGAGCTGAGCTCGAAGTTGACGCCCCGCAGATCCCAGAGCACGCACGCCTCGGGCGCCGTGACCTCGCGCCAGAGCGCCGCCGCCGCTGCCTTGAGGTCCTGAAGTCGAAGCTGGCCGCTGGCGGTGCCGACGATGATTCCTGGTTCCGCCTTCTGATCGATCACCAATTCCATGGGAGGTACTGCCTCCTGTCGCGACGTGAGCGGTGCCTGGGCCGGACGCCACACGCTACGCGGGGATTTCCGGCTCGACCAGTCGGGCGAGTTGCTCCAGCGACTCCTGCCAGCCGAGGTAGCACATCTCGGTCGGAATGACCTCGGGGATGCCCTCTTGCACGATGCTCACCTCCACGCCGCAGGCGACCTGCAGGATCGTCACCGTCACCTGCATCTCGCCCGGCAGGTTCGGGTCATCGAACGTGTCGGTGTATCGCACCAGCTTGCCGGGCACCAGTTCTTTGTACTCACCGCCGAAGGAGTGGCTCTTGTCCGCCGAGAAGTTGTGGAACGACATCCGGAATGTGCCCCCGACCTTGGCTTCCAAGTGGTGCACCTTGCATGTGAACCCGTAGGGCGGAAGCCACTTGCTCATCGCCTCGGCCTCGGTGAACGCGCGATAGAGCTTGGTGGGCGTGGTGCGGAGCACTCGGTGAAGTCGGACCGTGCCTGTGGCCATGACCGGATCTCCTCTACGACGTTGGGACTGGCTCGAACGAGCAACGCGGGAACAGCGGTCGAGGTCAGACTACGACGGGGCGTCGGGCGGAAGGCTTGCGTGTACGCGCGACACGCTATCCCGCCGCCTCATAGGCCGCTTGGATCCACGCGATCAGCTCGGCATCCACTTCCTTGGCGTCGGTGAGCTTGATCTTGTAGTTGCACATCTGCCCCGGCGGCAGCTCCAGCAGACGGTCGCCGGCCTTGAGCCCCTTCGCGTTCAGTCCGACCTCGACGCGCGTGTTGGTGGCAGGGCCGATCATGGCGAACTGCTTCTTGCGCCGATAGCTGACGTAGGTCTTCTTGGGCGCCTCTTCGAAGCTCCCGAGCTTGCGCAGCGCCACCATCAACTTGTCGTGGATGGGGCGCAGCGCCTTCTTCGGCCCCGTGTAGAGCCCGTCGAGCACTTGCGTCGCCGAGAGTCCCTCGACCGCGCTCGGCCCGCCGGACTTGAGCGCCGAGTGCACCAGCGTGTTGGCGTCGCCATGCCCCATGCCGAGCGTGGTCTTGAGCATCGCGACCAACTCACCGTGCTTGGAGAGTCCGCTGCCCTTCACGATCGCCGTGAGCTGCTTGAGCGACCTCCCTGTCCGCTTCTCGATGTTGGCCAGCTGGGTCGCGAGGGCCTTGTCGATATCTGCCATGAGTCGGGCTCCTGGGTGGGTCGTTGCGCTTGCGACGTCGATGCTATGGCACGATCCGGATGCGCATGAGATCAGGCGTCAGTTCCAGGATCTCGAATGAGCTCAGAGCGTTGCCCGAGGCATCCGTGAGGTGCACCCGGTTCGGATGTGTGCGGTCGGTCGACCACGTCATCGACTCCATATGATGTGCGTCCGCCGGGTCGAGCACGAGGCGCGCGCCGGTGCGATCCTGACTGAACTGATACACCTGCCGGAAGCGCGATGCGGGGAAGTCCCTCGATGAGACCGGGCGGTACACCTGGGCCCCATCTCCCTGGTCCTCCTCGCTCGAGTGCGCCCAACTCGTGTAGAGCTCGTTCTGCTCAGCGAGCGACGAAGCCGCCGGCCCGGAGACGTGCGAGTCGCGTTCCGCACAGCCCAGGCTGACGAACGAGATGAACAGCAGGGCCACTGCGAACTGAGACGCTCTCATGGGTCCCCTCCCAGATTCGGTGCGCCCGGTCGTCTTTCCACCCGTGCCTCGCAGGATACGCCTCGCCACTAGGGCGGTGCAGCCCCCGTTTCACTGCACGCCGGAGCGAGCGCAGAAGGAGCCTCGCGGCACTAGGCTCGGACCTGGCTGTCGGGTCTCGGCCGAACGCTTCGCAGCAGCTTGCTCCCGGCGGCGAACAGCGCGACGCCGATGAAGAGCACCAGGAGCTGCTTGACCATCTGGTCACTGCTCGGGGCCTTGAAGACGGGCCCATCGAGCACGACCCACGCTGACACCGCGGAGATGACGATGCCGAGCACGCCTTGGAGTCGTTCCAGCGCGGCCGTCCAACGTCCCGTCACGATCACGCTCAGCCAGAGCGGCGCATGCAGGAGCAGGAGTCCCAGGAGCCAGGGCGCCTGACGCCGAAGGAAGGTGTCGGAGTAGGTGAGCGCCTCGTAGGCCGCCGGCGCCGCTCGACCGCCCCAGAAGAGGTCGAGCACCAAGCGCGGATCCATGAGCGCAGACACGCCGAACAAGAGGCCGACGAGCGCCATCACGATGGCGGTGCGACCACCCGAGACGCGCTCGCGCGAACGCGGATCCCACTCGCCCGTCGGCAGCGCTCGGCGCCGACTCCATGACGACAGGCCGTGGTACACGACCAACACACCCGGCCACCACAGGGACGCGATCACGACACGCACCCACCATTGCCCGATTATCGACAGCAGGCTCACGCCAGGGCTCGAAGGCTGCTGGAACATCTCCACCAGCCCGAGGACCCAGATGATCGCCATGCCGATGGCACTCGTACGCACGAACGCGTGTCCGTCCGCGGGATCGATGACCGTGAGCGAGGGTCGGTAGCGTGCGGCCACATCGGCAGGACGACCGAACTCACGAACAAGTCGCGTGGCCATGTCGGCATCGGCGAGTTGGCCCGAGTCCCCGGCCTTGTCATGCAGCTCCTCCTGCAAGAGGGCGCGCAACTCGAAGGCCACGTCGTTGCGCTGCTTGCGAGGCAGGCGTTCGGCGATCTCGGTGATATAGGCCTCGATGACGTCATTCGCGTTCATGATCGGTCCTCCCCCAACAGCCGGTCCATGGCCTGATTCATGCCGTGCCACGACTCCGTGAGCTTTTTGAGCAACTTGCGACCGTCTGCATTGAGTGCGTAGTAGCGCCGCGGCGGACCGTCCTCGATCTTCCACTCGCTCTTGAGGAGCCCCTGCGTCTCCAGGCGACGAAGCAGCGGATAGAGCGTGCCCTCCTCGATCGGCAGCCCTTGATCCGCGAGCACCTGCTTCAGCTCGTAGCCATAGCGCGGGCTCCGCAACTGCGAGAGCGTGGCCAGTACCACCACGCCTCGCCGCAGCTCGAGTTCCAGCTTGCCGATCGCGTCCGTCTCACCCATGCGGGACACACTACTGTGCTGCACACAGTAACGCAATGGGAATCTTCGAACTCACGCTCCGCCACCCCGGGGCGCCTCGCACGCCCCCGATCTTTCACCTTGCTTACCGAGGGGAGCGAGGCGCATGCTCCCCTCGGTCACCGATATGAGCAAACCCACCGACTTGGTCCAGGGCACACTCGATCTGCTCATCCTCAAGCTGCTGGCGATCCAGCCGCTGCACGGATGGGCGATCAGCCGCCGCCTGCGCGCGGTCTCGGGTGAAGTGCTTCAGGTCAGCGAAGGCTCGCTCTACCCCGCGCTGCACAAGCTCGAGCAAGAGGGCTGGATCCGCGCGGAATGGAAGCTCACCGAGAACAACCGCCGCGCGAAGTTCTACGAACTGACGCGCGCCGGACGGCGACAGTTGCAGACCCAGGCCGCCTCGTGGGACCTGCTGTCCTCCGCGATCACCGCCGTCATCCGGCTGTCCGAGAGCTGATCGGCCATGCGACTCGAGCGCTGGTGGACCACGTTGCGGCTGCGGCTCCGTACGTTGCTGCGCCGCGGCCAGATGCAGCACGAGTTGGATGACGAGATGCAGTTCCATCTCGACCACCTGATCGACGACGGACTCGCGCGCGGCCTCTCTCCGACAGAAGCGCGCGCGGCGGCGTTGCGCACGATGGGCGGGCTCACGCAACGCAAGGAGGAGGCACGCGACATGTGGGGACTGACGTGGCTCACCGACTTGGCCGACGACCTTCGATTCGCGCTGCGCAGCCTGTCGCGCGCCCGCGCGCTCACGGTCTTCGTGGTGTTGGCGCTGGCACTCGGCATCGGCATGACCGCAGCATCGTTCAGCATGCTCGACGCGCTGGTGTTCCGCCCCTACCCGGTGCCCGATCCCGGCAAGGTCGTCACGCTCGTGAGCACCTCGCGTGACCATGCGTTCGAACAGTTCTCGTATCGCGAGTTCCTCGACCTGCAGCAGTCCGCGCGCAGCTACGACGGCCTGGTGGCGAGCGGCACCGTGTTCGGCGTGGGCTACAGCCCCGACTCGCGCACGAGTCCGAGCGTCAAGGGGGGCATGCTCGTCTCGGGGGATTACTTCCGCGTGCTGGGCGTGGAGCCGCACCTCGGCCGCAGCTTCCGCGCCGAGGAGGACCGCGTCCCCGACCGAGACGCCGTCGTCGTACTGGCGCACGCGTTCTGGCAGCGGGAACTGGCCGGCGACCCGGACGTGGTGGGGCGGCATCTGCGCATCAACGGCCGCGACTTCACCGTGATCGGCGTGGCGCCGCAGACGTTCCCCGGCATGTTCATCTTCTCGCGCAGTGATTTCTATCTGCCGCTCGCGATGGGCCGACTGTTCGAGGCCACGGCCGAGCGCGACCTGCTCGAGGATCGCGACGCCCGCGTCCTCACCGTGCGAGGCCGACTGCGAGACGGTGTCACCCTGGCCGAGGCGCGCCACGAGGTGGCAGGCATCGCCAGCGCCTTCGAGCGCAGTCACCCCGTGCTCAATCGGGGCCGCGGCGCCTCGGTGCACACGCAACTGGCGATGCGCACCCAAGCCGATGACGTGAACTGGAAGTTCGGCGCGATCTTCACCGTGCTCGGCCTGTGCACACTGCTCGTCGCCTGCACCAACGTGGCCGGGCTGCTGCTGTCGCGGGCCCGCGCACGCACACGCGAGATCGCCGTTCGCCTGGCGCTGGGCGCCGGTCGCGGCCGACTCGTGCGCTTCCTGCTCGCCGAGAGCCTCATCCTCGCCGGCGCCGGCGGCGCGGCGGGCGTGGTGCTGGGCTATGCCGCGATCCAGGCGCTGCGGCGCTTCTCGATCCCCGCCGACCTGCCCGTGACGGTCCCGTTCCAGATGGATGTGCGCGTGCTGCTCGCCTGCGTCGTGCTGGCGGTGACGAGCGCCGTGCTGTGCGGCCTCGCACCCGCACTGCAGAGCACGCGAGCCGATGTGACCGTCGGCCTGCGCTCGGCTGACGTCGATCCGCCCGGCCGGCGTGGCATGTGGGGCCGCAATGCTCTGGTGGTCTCGCAGGTGGCGCTCTCGCTCGCGCTGCTCACCGCGTCGTTCCTGATGGCGCGCAGTTTCCAGCAGAGCGTGGAGCAGTCATCCGGGCTGCGGACCGACCACCTGCTCATGGCGAGGCTCGATCCTCGACTCCTGCAGTACGACACGGCGCGCACGCAGCGCTTCTACACGCAGCTCACCGAGCGCCTGCGCCAGGTGCCTGGTGTGGTGGGTACGGCGCTCACGCAGAACCCGCCGCTCGGGCTCGACACGTTCGACCGCATCGAGTTCGTGCCCGAGGGCTACGACATGCCGCGCGACCGCGAGAGCCTGTCCGCGCCGAGCGACGCGATCGACGATGGCTACTTCGACACGTTCGGCGTCACGATCGCGCGCGGTCGCGCGTTCACCGCGCACGACGACTCCGCCTCGACGCGCGTCGCGATCGTCAGCGAGTTCATGGCAGAGCACTACTGGCCCGAGGGCGAGGCGGTGGGCCGCATCCTGCGGCTGGGCGGCCGTGACGGTACGCCGGTGGAGATCGTCGGCGTGTCGCAGACAATCAGCTACTCGAGCAGCCTCGAGAAGCCCGCCGACTTCATCTACCTGCCGCTCGCCCAGAAGCCCACGGCCCGCATGGTGATGATGGTGCGATCGACCGGCGACCCATTGCAGATGGTCGGCGCCGTGCGCGCCGCGGTGCACGCGATCGAGCCCGACCTGCCGATCCTGGAGATCCGCTCGTACGAGGAGCTGGTGCGCTACAGCAACACCGAGGGCCCGGCCGTGGCGATCCGCATGGTGGGCACCATGGGGTTGGTGGGCGTGCTGCTCGCGATCGCCGGCCTCTACGGCCTCGTCGCGTACAACGTGGCGCGCCGCACACGCGAGATCGGCATCCGCATGGCGATCGGCGCGACCCACGCTGATGTGATGCGGCTGGTGCTGGGCAATGGGCTCACGCTGGTAGCGATCGGCACCGGGCTCGGACTGCTGCTCGGGTTCGCGCTCGAGCGTATGATCGACTCGATGCTGTTCGGCACCTCGGGCGTCGACTTGGTGTCCTACGCGATCGTCGTGCCGCTGATGCTGGCGGCCAGCGTGCTCGCCGCCTACCTGCCCGCCCGACGCGCCCTGCGGATCGAGCCCACGGTGGCGTTGCGGTGCGAGTAGGGGCGAGCTCTCTCCGTTCGCGATGAGCAGACTGCCGAGTGGATGGTCGAGCATGCGGCAGAGGCTCCCCGAACCCGGTCGCGCCAAAGGCAGGCGACACGGATGACCGGTTCTGGCGCGAGCGCGGCGCGCGGGGAGGCGGCCTTCGCCACCGCTCCCGAGCGCCTGCCGGTGCTGCCGAGCGTCGCTACTCGGACCACGCCACCTTCCCCGTGTCGAGGTCGTAGACGCCCGAGATGACGCGGACGCTCTTGGCCAGATCTCCCAACTGCGCCTCGTTGCGGATGCGCGTGGCGATTTGCGACGCGTTCTCCTTGACGGTCAGGTCGAGCATGTCGCCCGGCTTGCCCTGGGTGGCCTCGACCGCGGGCTGGATGTCCCGCACCAGAGAGCCGACGTTGCCGGGCGCCGTGGCGCTGCCGAGTGCGGCCTTGACAGCGCCACAGCGCTCATGTCCCAGCACCACGATCAGCCGCGCACCCAGGTGCGCCACCGCGTACTCGATGCTGCCCAGCGCATGCTCGCCGATGAGGTTGCCCGCGGTGCGGATGACGAACAGGTCGCCGATGTTCTTGTCGAACACCAACTCGGGCGCCGTGCGCGAGTCGGCACAGCCCACGACGATGGTGTGCGGCTGCTGCGACTGGCCGGTCTCGGCGCGGCGCGCCGCGACGGGCTTGCCCTTGGTGACCTTGTGCGAGGCGAACCGCGCGTTGCCCGCCTTGAGCCGGGCGAGCGCGTCGTCCGGACCGACTGACTTGGCCAGTTCGGCCGCGAACAACGTGGAGCCTGAGGCGAGCATGCAGACGGCTGCGAAGGTGATGAGAATGCGATGGCTGTGCATGAGTGATGCCCTCTGGAGGATCATGGGTGTGCTGAAGCGCCGCGATGTCGAGCACCGCCGATCGGGCGCATGGTACAGGGCCCGCGGCGGAGTCACCGAGCGGGATCAGTCGAAGTCGAACAGGTTGCCGAGGAATCCGCGCTGCTTCCTGCCGCGACCACCGCGGTCGTCATCGTCGTCGTCGTCGAAGTCACGCCGGTCGTCTGGCCCGCGGTCGTGCTGCCGGGACACCTGACGCTCGGGCGTCGGCATGGACTGCCCGGCACGCTCGATGATCTTGTCCAGTTCGCCTCGGTCCAGCCACACACCCCGACACTCTGGGCAGTAATCGATCTCGATGCCCTCTCTCTCTGCGATGACAAGCACCGGATCCTTGCATGCCGGGCA
>JAYWEM010000011.1:0-30591 GCA_043779265.1 bacterium
GCCGCGGCCCGCCCCGAGCACTCGGAGTACGTGCACCGCTTCCTCGCGCACCGCGGTGTGCGGGTGGAACTCAATGCCCGGGTCGATCGTGTGGAGCCGCGCCGCGTTCATCTGGGCGACGGTCGTGCGCTCGACGGCTTCACGCTCCTCTGGACCGCTGGCGTGGCGCCTCCTGACGTCCTCCGTGGCCTTCCGGTCGCTCATCACCGCGACGGCCGCGTGCTGGTCGATGAGCACTTGCGAGCCCGGACCGAAGACGGCGGAGTGCGGGAAGACGTTTTCGTGGCGGGCGATTGCGCCGCCTCGGCCGATGCGGAGGGCGTCATGCAGCCGCAGTTGGCGCAGACGGCGATCGCGATGGGTGCGAGTGTCGGCGACTCGTTGGTGCGCATCGCCCGAGGTCGGCCACTGTCCGCTTTCAATTGGCATCAGAGCGGCTACATCATCTCGCTCGGCAAGCACAGTTCGGTGGTCGAACTGTTCGGGCTTCCGCTTTCGGGAAAGCTGGCCTGGCTCCTGTGGGCGGGAACGTACCTGGCCAAGATGGTGGGCTTGCGCAAGCAGATCGAAGTCGGGCTCGACCACCTGACCCACACCGTGTTCGAGCATGACACGTCGCAGATCCTGAATCGTCGCGCGGTGCTCTCCGACGACGAATTGGATCTCTCTCTTGGGGAGTCGGGTTCGGACCCGCAACGGACGGTCCCGCTGCAGGATAGGCCCGCCCCCGAGCCCTCGGGCCGCCCTGGTCCTCATGCCGGAGCCCCCGCCGGCCGAGACTGAGCAGGGACCGGGGCCTCGGCGGGCGGACGCCTGCCATGCATTCTCCGACTCTTCGACACACACACTCCCAAGGGGATTCGATGGATTCCTTCGATCTCGTGGTCATCGGCAGCGGCCCCGGCGGACAGCGCGCGGCGATCCAAGCGGCCAAGCTGGGCAAGCGCGTCGCGATCGTCGAGCGTCGCCACGAGATGGGTGGTGTGTGCATCAACACCGGCACCATCCCGAGCAAGAGCCTTCGCGAGGCGGTGCTCGACCTGTCGGGGAACCGGCAGCGCCGACTCTATGGTGAGGACTTCGCGCCGCAGCGGCGGCCGACGATGTCCGACCTGCTCGCACGCGCGCAGGTGGTGATGAGCGCCGAGCGCGAGGTCATCCGCGCCCAGCTGAAGCGCAACGGCATCAAGCTCTATGAGGGCGATGGGCGCTTCGCGGCGCCGCACACGCTCCAGGTCGTCGATGGCGAAGAGATCCACACGCTCCAGGCGGCGCAAGTGGTGATCGCTGTGGGCACGGTGCCCGGACTCCCGAGCGGGATCGAGGTCGATCATCGTGTCGTGCTGACAAGTGACGATCTCCTCACGATGACCGATCTGCCGCGGCAGATGCTGGTCGTCGGCGCCGGGATCGTGGGCCTCGAGTACGGCAGTATGCTCGCCGCGCTCGGAGTCGAGGTGACGCTCGTGGACAAGCGGTCGCAGCTGCTCGACATGGTCGATCGCGAGATCGTGGATGCCTTCTGCTACCACGCCCGCGAGAACGGCATGACGCTGCGGCTCGGCGAGGAAGTCGATCGCATCGAGACCGGCACGAACGGCCATGCGGTCGTGACGATGAAGAGCGGCAAGCGCACGGTGGCCGAGATGGTGCTCGTCTCCGCGGGGCGCGTCGGAGCGACTGCCGGACTGCAACTCGAGAAGTGCGGACTGACCTCCGATGACCGCGGTCGCATCTCCGTGGATGAGCACTATCAGACAGTCGTACCGCACATCTACGCAGTGGGCGACGTGGTCGGGTATCCGGCACTCGCCTCGACCGGTGCGGAGCAGGGCCGGCACGCGTCGTGTCACATGTTCGGCGTCGAGACGCGCAGCATGCCGAAGTTGTTCCCGTTCGGCATCTACGCGATCCCCGAGATCAGTTGGGTCGGCGCCACCGAGGCCGAGCTGACGCAGCAGGGCGTGCCGTTCGAGACTGGCGTCGCGCGCTACAAGGAGATCGCGCGCGGGCACATCCTCGGCGACGAGAATGGTCTGTTGAAGCTCGTGTTCCACATCGACACTCGCCAGATCCTCGGCGTATGGTGCATGGGAACCCAGGCTACCGAGTTGGTGCATATCGGGCAGGCGGTGATGGCGCTCGGCGGCACGCTCGACTACTTCGTCTCGAACGTCTTCAACTACCCGACGCTCGCGGAGTGCTACAAAGTGGCCGCACTCGATGGCTTCAACAAACTGCGCGACCTGGGAGCCGCCTCCCAGAGCTCGTCGCGCCCGGAGCCGACCACATGGGAGACGTCCGAGGAACACTGACGCTCGAGTCCATCGACTCGGGACTGCGATTCCGCGCCGAGTTCGGCTCGTTCCACCACATTCTCGACAGCGGCGAGCAAGCGGTGGGGCCATCGCCCCTGATGGCCCTGCTCGAGGCCCTGGCCGGTTGTGTGGCGATGGATGTGGTCAGCATCCTGCGCAAGAAGCGGCTCGTCGTAACCGACTATCGCGTCGAGATGCTGGCCGAGCGCTCGGAGACGCACCCGAAGCGCTTCACGTCCGTCTCGCTGGTGCACCACGTCACCGGCCGTGCGATCGATCCCGCGACGGTGGCCGAGACGGTGCGGCTCTCCGATGAGAAGTACTGCTCGGTTCGCCACACGCTCGATCCCGCGCTGCGAGTGACACATCGCATCGAGGTGCATCCGGCCTGAGTCCGGCCAGCCTCGCGCCGGCAGGCGGCGGGGATTACAGTCGCCCCCGGTCCAATCGCATCGCTCCCGACCTGCTGCCCGGGCGCGCGTCCATCACCTGCGCGGGCGGTAGGCTAGCGCTCACGTCCACGGGATCCACCATGTCCGAGTTCCGCATCGAGAAGGACAGCCTCGGCGAGATGCAGGTGCCGGCGTCCGCCCTCTGGGGTCCGCAGACGCAGCGCGCCGTCGAGAACTTCCCCATCTCCGGGGCGCCGCTGCCTCCCTCGTTCATCCACACGCTCGGCCTCGTGAAGGCCGCTGCCGCCCGGGTCAACGCCTCGCTCGGGACGATCGATCCGGGCGTTGCCGCGGCCATCGAAAAGGCAGCACTCGAAGTGGCCGAGGGCAAGTGGGACGCCGAGTTCCCGATCGACGTGTTCCAGACGGGGAGCGGCACCAGCTCGAACATGAATGCGAATGAGGTCATCGCCCGCCTCGCCTCGAGGCAGTCGGGGCTCGCGGTCCATCCCAATGACCACGTGAATTTCGGACAGAGCAGCAACGACGTGATCCCGACGGTGATGCATGTGGCGGCCGTGGTGCGCATCGAGCGCGACCTGCTACCGGCGCTCGCCCAGTTGTGGAAAGCACTCGATGCGAAGTCGCGCGAGTTCCACGACGTGCTCAAGTCGGGCCGAACGCATCTGATGGATGCCACGCCCATCCGGCTCGGTCAGGAGTTCTCGGGCTACGCCTCGCAGATCCAGCACGGAATCGCGCGGGTCCAGGCCACGCTGCCCGACCTGCGTGAGTTGGCGATCGGCGGGACTGCCGTTGGGACGGGGCTGAACACGCACCCGGAGTTCGGTCGTCGGATGGCGATGGAGATCGGCGCGATGGCGGGCACGCGGTTCTCGGAGGCGCCGAACCACTTCGAGGCGCAGGGGGCCCAGGATGGCGCGTGCTGGACGAGCGGCGCGCTCAATTCGGTGGCCGCGAGTCTGATGAAGATCGCGAATGACATCCGGCTCATGGCCTCGGGGCCGCGCTGCGGGTTGGGCGAGTTGCAGCTGCCCGCGATCCAGCCCGGATCGAGCATCATGCCGGGCAAGGTGAACCCCGTCGTGTGCGAGGCGGTGATCATGGTCGGCGCGCAGGTGATGGGCAATCACATGGCGATCACGGTCGGCGCGCAGTGGGGACAGCTCGACCTCAACACCATGCTCCCGATGATGGCGCGCAACCTGCTCGAGAGTATCCACCTGCTCGCGAACGCATCGCGTGTGTTCGCTGGCAAGGCGATCGACGGGCTGACGGCCGATGCGGAGGCCTGCCTCGCCTACGTCGAGATCTCGCCGAGCATGGCGACCGCTCTGAATCCTCTGATCGGCTATGACCAGGCCGCCGAGATCGCCAAGCGGAGTTTCCGCGAGCGTCGCCCGGTGCGCGAGCTGGCGAGCGAGATGACCTCGCTCAGCAAGGCCGAGATCGATGCCGCGCTCGACCCGGCGCGCCAGACCGAACCGGGGCTCGATCTGGGCGGCGGCGCGGGCGGTTGAGCACGATGGATTGGTTGGCCGCCCACCGGTTGCCGGATCACGAGTGGCTCGCGAACCGGCTGTCGGAGGCTCGCAGCATCGTGTCATCCGCGGCGAACCGGACGCCGGTGATGCGCTCTCGCATGCTCGACGATCGTCTCGGGGCCGAGGTGTTCCTCAAGTGCGAGTTGTTCCAGCGTGGCGGGGCATTCAAGTTCCGAGGCGCATGGCATGCGATCTCGAGGTTGGAACCGGCGGCACGTTCGCGTGGCGTCGTGGCGTACTCCTCGGGGAACCACGCGCAGGCCGTCTCGCTCGCGGCACGCGAGTTCGGTATCCCCGCCACCATCGTGATGCCCTCGTCGGCTCCCGCCACGAAGATCGCGGCGACGCGCGGTTATGGAGCCGAGGTGCTGTTCCATGACCTGATCGGCGTGAGCCGCGAGGAGTTGTCCGAGCGCGTCTCGGCCGAACGCGGAGCCGTGCTGGTCCCGCCGTTCGATCATCCCGACATCGTCTGCGGTCAGGCCACCGCGGCTGCGGAGCTGTTCGAGGAAGTCGGCCCGCTCGACTTGCTCGTCACGCCGCTCGGAGGCGGGGGGCTGCTCTCGGGCAGCGCACTCGCCGCGGCTGTGGATGGGCGGGGCTGCCAGGTGTGGGGCGTCGAGCCCGAAGCGGGGGATGATGGTGCGAGGTCGTTCGCGAGTGGCCGACTTGTGCGAGTCGAATCGCCTGACACGATCGCCGATGGGGCCCGAACGCCTTCGTTGAGCCCGCTGACGTTCGCGCTGGTCCAACGCTACGTCACGGGTGTGACGACCGTGCCGGATCCCGCTCTGATCTCAGCCATGAGGATCCTGTGGGAGCGTATGAAGCTCGTGGTCGAGCCGACGGGGGCGCTGGGTATCGCCGCGCTCCTCGAGGGCCGACTGCCGCGAGGCGCAAGTCGCGTGGGCGTGGTCATCTCGGGCGGTAACGTCGACCTGGCGGCCGCAGGAGAGTGGTTCTCCCGGGAGACCGGGCTCTCCTGAAGGTTGCGCGGGAGCCAGACAGCCCGGTGGGGCTTCAATCCGCGGCCGATCGACCGATACTCTGAGCGACGGGTGGCCTCCACCCGGTCGTGGCCACCGCCCCACTCCGCCCCAAGGGCCGAGGTCGACCGAAGCATGCCAGACCTTCCCAACTCCCGAGTCCCGTCCGAATCCCCGAAGGCTCGCTGCCCCGAGGCGCTGGCCGGCGTGCTCGATTGGAAGGCCGCCGTCCGTCGGCTCGATGGGGATGAGGACTTCATGCACGAGTTGTGCAAGCTGTTCCTCGAGGAGGCTCACTCGATGCGTTCGAGGCTCGAGTCTGCAGTCGCATCCGAGGACCTCGCCGTGCTGTTGCGCGCAGCGCACAACCTGAGGGGCGCGGGCGGGACGCTCGCAGCGACGCGGCTCACGGAGCTTGCGGAGTCGATCGAGAACCTGGCACACGAGGGCCGCTCGGACGAGGCTCATGCACTCGCGCCGACCATGCTCGTGGAGTTCGATCGATTGGTGGCGGCTCTGCTCCTCAGCCGCGAGGATCGCGCGGCCGCCTGAGTTGCAGTGCGGATCAGTAGTCCTCGATCCCCGCCAGTCGGAGCGACTCACGAAGATCCGACTCGGTGTGCACGCCGAGTAACGTGTCCACGATGATACCGTCGCGGCCGATGACAACGGTCAGCGGGATCGATCGGGCGCCGTAGCGGTCCCCCACCGACCCGTCGCGGTCCATGAGCACGGGCACGCGCACTCCGGTCTGGGTCAGGTACTGCTGGACCTTGGGCGTCTCCTCGCGAAGGTTCACCGCGAAGATCCGGACGCCTCGATCCTTCAGCGCCTGATGCGCCTGGTCGACGATCGGCATCCAACGGCGGCACGGTCCGCACCAGGTCGCCCAGAAGTCCAGGACCACGACCTGGCCCTTGAGCCCGGCGAGATCGACGGATTCGCCATCGAGACCCTTGAGGTGGAAGTCCGCGGCCACCTGCCCATTCAGCGAAGGTCCGCTCGAGTCCGTTCCCAGCTTGCGCACGCGAACGCTGCCGGCAGGCGGGCGAAAGGCGAACAGCGAGTCGTGCGGCGCTGAACCAAGCGCGAGCGTCACCATGCGTCGATCGAGCACCGACGACATCGTTCCACGCTGCGGATGTTCGAGTGTGATCTCGGCGGAGTCGCGCACGACGAGTCCGGTGGCGCGGTCGATCCAGTGCGTGCGCGTCGAGGTCGAGATGCCGGAGGCGCTGGTGTCGGGCTCGTAGCGGACATCGACGCGGTCGCACTGCAGCACCCGATCGGCGAGCCGGAGCGTGTCACGGCCCGAACGTCGGCTGCTCCGCATGCCCTGAGTGAGCGGGGCCATGTCGAGCAACGGGTGGAGGGGTGAGCCATTGGGCTGGCCGATCATGTTCGAAGCGGACGCCGCCGACTTCATCGACTTCTGCGTGTACTGAGCGAGCATCGGCGCGTGGCTCCAGAGCGTGTCGCCATCGGAGAGGGTCACGGTGGTCATGTGCGGATTCGCCATCTCGCTGCGCGAGCGAGCCGATGTCCGGTCGGCCGCCATGAGCATGGGTACCTCGAGTTTCTGGTCGAGTTGGCCGCCGAGGAGGTGCTGCGACAGTGCCACCTGGATCCGGTAGCGATCCGTCCGGTGGTGCCTCGCCAAGGCGGTGTCGAGCAGTGCGGCACCAGAGGCGTCGAGCCTGCTCGAAGCAGCGGACCGCTTGGCGGGCGCGGCATCGGCGGGGCCACCCACGAGCAGGGCGAGCAGCGGCAGCGAGGCGAGGTGGGTGCGCATCGTGGTCCTCATCTGAGGTGGCACGGACATCGGGGGCGGACAGTCTACCGGACTCCACCCTGTGGGCGGAGTCCGGAGCCTGTGAAGCCCACAACCGACCCGCGGCTCGGATGCCTCGGTCGTCGGTCCGATCAGCGCAGGACGGCCGCGAAGGCCCGGGTCAGTCGCTCCAGCCCGGCATCGACCTCGGAGCCCAAGTGCACACGGAGCACGCGCCGACCACGCTCGGCGAGCACGTCGAAATCGCCGGCGGCCTGCGCGGCTCGCAGCACCGAGAAGCTGAACGTGGAGCCGGGGATCGCAAGCTCCCCCTCGTCGCAGGTCAGCTGCAGGAACACGCCCGTCGCGGGCCCACCCTTGTGCAACTGACCGGTCGAGTGGAGGAAGCGCGGGCCATAGCCGAGCGTCGTTGCGACACGCGCCCGGTCGCGGATGGCGAGGCGGAGTGTCTGTAGCGCGGCATGCCGGGCATCGGTTCGATGCACGTAGGCGAGGAGCGCGAAGTAGTCGGAGGGCTCGAGCCAGCTGGCCACGGCATCGGCCCACTGCTCGGCCGAGGCTCCCAGCGTCAACGTCACGGACTCGGGGAGGTAGGCGGAGAGCCCATCCGAGACAGCCGAGGCCACGCGCTCCGGGAAGCGCCCTGTCTGCGCGGTCACATCCAGGACGCGCTGAGTCGCGGCCTTGGCCGCCGAGACATCGGGCTCATCGAAGGGGTTGACCGCCATCGCGGCAGCCGCCGTCGCCGTCGCGATCTCCCAGCGAAGCATGTCGGCGCCGAGTGCCAGCAGGTCCGGAAGGCTCTCGCGCAGCACGGGATGCCCAGCGGCTTCCAGCGCATCGAGCGCGGTCGCTGTCGAAGCCGGCAGGTGGGGGGCGCCGATCGCGACGAAGACGCGGTCGTTGCCATAGTGGATGGGTGCCGCGAGCGGCTCCTCGGTCACCGGCAGGATGCCGACGCCGGACTTGCCCGTGCTCTCGGCCACCAACTGCTCGATCCACGTTCCGTACGAGGCGAGCGCGGGCGGCAGCACGAGCGTGAGCTTGTCGCGGCCCGCCTTCGCCAACGTCCCCAGGGCAGCACCCAGCTCGATGCCCGCACCGGAATCGGTCTCCAGATGACGCCGTTCGGAGATCGCCGCATCGAGCAGCTTCGCGACATCGATGCCGAGCAGGGCCGCGGGCACGAGCCCGAAGCGCGAGAGTGCGGAGTAGCGGCCGCCGATGTCGGCGGGATTGATGAAGGTCCGGCGATAGCCTCGGCTCGTGGCGAGCGCCGCCAGCGATGTGCCGGGATCCGTGATCGCGATGAACGCCTTGCCCGTGGAGTCACCGCGAACCGCCTGGACCCGCTCCCAGAAGTAGCTCTCGAACGAGACGACTTCGAGCGTTCCGCCTGACTTGGAGGCGACCACGAACAGCGTGTGCTCGAGGTCGTGCGCGTCGGCCACGGCGCGGACTGCAGCCGGGGATGTGTTGTCGAGGATCGTCAGCTCGAGCGCGCCCTTGGCGACGCCGAACGTGAGTCGCAGCACCTCGGGCGCGAGGCTCGAGCCGCCCATGCCGAGGAGCACGGCGTGCGTGAAGCCCTCGGAGGCGACTTCGCGTGCGAACGCCGCGAGCGATTCGGCATCCGGACGCATCGCCGCCGGAGAATCGAGCCAACCGAGTCGGTTGGCGGCGACCTTGCGGTGCGCGGGGTCGTCACCCCAGATGCGGTCATCGTGCGCCAGGAGACGGCGACCGATCTGCGCCTGCACCAGTCGTCCCAGAGTCTCGCGGACCGCCGCCTCGTGGACGCCCAGGCTCATCCGAAGTGCGCTCATCGTGCACCGCCCTGACCGGCCGCCAGCTCGCGCCGCTTGGACTCGAGCGTCGCGAGCAGGTCGTCATACGATTTGGCGAACGAGGCGACTCCCTCGCCCTCGAGTTCGGCGATCAGCGAACCGACCGGGACGCCGAGCGCGACGAGACGCGGGAAGAGCGCGTTCGCCTCGTCCATCCCACGACGGATGCGGGTCTCGACCTCACCGTGGTCATTGAAGGCCTCGAGCGTGGCGGGCGGCACGGTATTCACCGTGTCGGGTCCGATCAGTTCCTCGAGGTAGAGCACATCGCGATAGGCGGGGTTCTTGGTGCTGGTCGAGGCCCACAGCGGCCGCTGGACGTGGGCCCCCTTGGCGACGAGCGCGCGGAAGCGGGGCTCCACGCTCGCACGTTCGAACGCCGCATAGGCGAGCCGCGCGTTGGCGACGGCGGCCTTGCCGCGCAGGCCCTCGAGTTCGCTGCGCTCGGTCGAGCCCGCGGGAAGCGTCGCGATGCGCTGGTCGATCGCAGCGTCCACCTTGGAGTCGACGCGCGAGATGAAGAACGACGCCACCGAGCGGACACGCGAGGGATCCCCACCGGCGGCCACGAGTCGCTCGAGGCCGCTGGCGTAAGCTTCCATGACCTCCGCATAGCGGGTCAGCGAGAAGATGAGCGTGACATTGACGCTGATGCCGGCGGCGAGTGTGTCGGCGATCGCGGGTAGACAGGCGGCGGTCGCCGGGATCTTGATCATGACGTTGTCGCGCGCGACGGCGGCATGCAGTCGCTTGGCGGCTGCGGTCGTGCCCGCCGCGTCCTCGGCGAGTCGCGGGCTGACCTCGAGGCTCACGCGGCCATCGAGCCCATGGCTCGAGTCGTACAACGGCCGCAGTCGATCGCAGGCCATCTGGATGTCCTCGATGGCGAGCGCCTCGAACAGGCCCTCTCCCTCGAGTCCACGGGCGATGCCGGCGGCGATGGCGGTGTCGTAGTCGCTGCTCTTGGCGATGGCCTGCTGGAAGATGGTGGGGTTCGACGTGACGCCGACGACGCCGGCGTCGCGCAGCTGGGCATCGAACTCACCCGAAGTGAGATGCCCGCGACGGATGAAATCGAGCCAGATGCTCTGGCCGAGCGCGAGCAACTGATGGGCGCGGCTGGACATGGGAACCTCCTGTGTTCCGTGAGGTGGTGGCTCGAGGGTTCGAGCAGGCGAGTGCGGCGCGCGCGAGTGCGCGAGGCTCCCATGGCGTGTCATCGGCCCACAGCCGAGCCCGCTGCAGTGCGGTGCGCACCTTCGTCTCGGCGAGGATGCGGCGCAGCGGGCGAGGCTGCAAGTGGATCAGCGACCGTAAATGCCGGTCAATGCGCGCAGTCGCTCGGCGAGCTCCGGCGAGGCCTGTCCGGAGATGAGGCGCCACTGCCAGTTCCCGCTTGCGCGACCGGGCAGATTCATACGCGAGTCGCTTCCCAGTGCCAGCACATCCTGCATCTGGGCGACGAAACTGTCGGCCACGGATGCGCTGCCGAGCCGGAGCAGATCCCACGCGATGTCCGATCCGTCGCGGGCCAGGTAGCTGCGGACATGATCGCGCTCGGCATCCGATGCGGTCGCCCACCATCCCGCGACCGGGTCGTTGTCATGCGATCCGGTGTAGGCGGCGCAATGAGCGGTTTCGAATCGGTGCGGGAGGAATGGGTTCTCGGAACCCGATCCGAACGCGAATGTGAGCACGCGCATGCCGGGGAACTCATGCCGATCGCGCAGTGCGAAGACCTCGGGGGAGACCTCGCCGAGATCCTCGGCGAGGATCGGCAAGGGGCCCAGGGCGGTCTCGAGCGCGTCGAACAGCGCCGAGCCCGGCCCTGGGACCCAGCGTCCCTTGCGCGCATCCGGGGCATCGGCCGGGATCTCGAAGTAGTTGTGGAATCCGATGAAGTGATCCAGTCGAACGCGATCGACGAGCGTGAGCTGCGTTCGCAGGCGCTCGATCCACCACGCGTAGCCCTCGTCGGCGAGACGATCCCAGCGGTAGAGCGGATTGCCCCACAGCTGACCGGTCTCGCTGAAGTAGTCGGGCGGCACGCCGGCCACCACGCTGGGTCGGCTTGCATCGTCCAGGAAGAACAGCTCGGGACGCGACCACACGTCCGCACTGTCGTGCGCGACGAAGATCGGCGCGTCGCCCAGGATGGCGATGCCCTTCGAGTGGGCGTGCGCCCGGAGTTGCGCCCACTGGCGATGGAACAACCACTGCGCCACCTCGTGCACTCGGACGCGCGCGTGCAGTTCATGACGCGCGCGCGTGAGCGAGGCGGGCTCGCGCTGCCTCAGTGTGTCGTCCCAGTGCTCCCATGACCGGCCGCCATGCGCGTCTTTCAGAGCCGAGAACAGCGAGTAGTCCGCGAGCCACGGCTGGGCGGCGCGCCATGCGTCGAACTCGCCCTCGAGCGCCGGGTTCGAGGCGAGCGCTCCGCTCGCCTGCTCGAGCCAGGCCCAGCGCTGCGGAATCACCACGCCATAGTCCACGCGGTCCGAGGCGGCGACGATCACACCCTCGAGATCCGTCGGGCGGAGCAGCCCGTCTTCCACCAGTCGCTCGGGCGAGACGAGGAAGGGATTGCCCGCGAACGCGGAGAAGCTCTGATAGGGCGAGTCGCCGTAGCCGGTCGGTGTCAGCGGCAGGACCTGCCAGATGCGCTGTCCTGCGGCGTGCAGGAAGTCCACGAAGCGATGGGCCTCGGCTCCGAGGTCGCCGATGCCGAAGCGACCGGGAAGCGAGGTCGGATGGAGCAGGATGCCGCTCGAACGTGGGAATCGCATTCAGCGCGTCTCTCGGAGGAGGTGGGGAAGTCGTCGCGGGGCTGCTCCGGTCACCCTCGCACGATTGACGACGCCCCGCGAGCGCTCGGCTCGCGGGGCGCATCAACCCGTGGAGGGATCGTTCAGCTGGCGGTCTTGCGGAACTTGATCGTGCAGCCGAGCGCCTTGGTCTTCGACTCACCCACGGGCTTGCCCGCAGCGACCGCGACGACGGCATCCGAGAGCCAGCGGGCCTCGACGGCCTTGGCATCACGCGCGTTGTCATCGATGGCGCCGTGGTAGACGAGCTTGCCCTTGGCATCGAACAGGAACACCTCGGGCGTGCGTGTCGCACCGAAAGCACGCGCGATGTCGGACGAGGCGTCGACGACGTAGGGGAAGCGAAGCCCGAGCTTCTTGGCGCGCTTCTTCATCTCGTCGAAGCCGTCCTCGGCATTCTGCGCCGGATCATTCGGGTTGATGGCGATGACGCCGATCCCGCTCTTGGCGGCGGCGTTGCCCACTTCGGCGATTCGCGTCTCCCAGTTCTTGACCCAGGGGCAGGCGTTGCACGTGAAGATGACGAGCGTGCCCTTCTTGCCGGTCGCCTTGGCGATGGTGAGCGACTTGCCATCGATGCCCTGCATCGGGACATCGGCCATCGGGGCCGAGGCGCCGAGTTCGAGCGCGGTCGGCGCGGTCGGCGCGGCCGTCTCCTGCGCCGAGGCGGGCACAGCCAGGAGTGCCGAGAGTGCGAAAGCGGTGAGCAGCGGATTCCTCATGAGGGTCCTCCTTCTGGGGTGAGTGCCTTCTGGACTGCGTTCTCGAATCGAGCGGAGTCGGCGCTGCCTTCCCAGAACGCGCTCAGTCGACCCTCACGGTCGAACACGAGCGTCGCGGGAAGCGCCCCGCTCCACTGCGGATGAACCGAATCGATGAACTCCTGGTCCTTCTCGCTCTTGATCCAACTGGTATCCGCATAGCCCTGCGACGCGAGGAAGGCCCGTGCCTCAGCGACCTGGTCGTCGAAGTCCGCGGATAGGAGCAACAGCCGGACGCGTCCCTCGTGGCGTGCGGATGTCGCGAGCATGGCCGGGAACTTCTCGCGGCACGGTGCACACCACGTCGCCCAGACACTGACGATCGTGACTTCGGCCGCGCCGTTTCGAGCGCGCTGCATCAGGCTCGCGCCGGTGGAGGCGATGACGGGAGGACCCGCGGGATCGACCGCAGCGACGGCCGGGGCACGCTCGGCCCCGGGCGTGCAGCCCGTGAGCACGCCGAGCACGAGGATCGCAAGGAGAAGTCGCATCCGAACAGCCTGCCGTCTTCGACTCCCAGAATGTGTCCGGCCCACGTCAGGAGGATGGGAGCATCCCACCGACGCGGGCCGGGGCACGACGAGAGCGCGACCTCAGCGGCCGGCCCACTCCTTCACCCGGCGGGCGATGGCCTCGCCGCTCAGTCCGAAGTGCTCCGCCAACTGCGGCGCCGGCGCGGACTCGCCGAAGCGATCGATCCCGAGCGTCAGGCCCTTCTCGCCGACGATCTCGCGCCACAGCGGCGTGACGCCCGCCTCGATCGAGACACGGCGGCCGCCGGGTGGCAGCACCTGGTCGCGCCAGGCGGTGTCCTGCTCGAGGAACCGCGTTGGCGCGAGCATGCTGACGACCCGCACCGAGAGTCCCAGCGTCCCGAGTCGCTCGGCGGCATCGAGTGCCGGACCGACCTCGCTGCCGGTCGCGACGAGTGTGATGGCGTCGGCGGCATCGGAGGCGAGCACGACCGAGGCGCCACGGCGCAGCATCGATCCGTGGAACGTGCTCGGCCGCGGCAGTTCGGGCATGCCCTGGCGTGACAGCGCGATGAGCGTGGGGCCGTCGCGGCGTTCGATCGCCATGCCCCAGGCCGCTGCCGTCTCGAGTCCGTCGGCGGGACGGATGACGAGCAGGTTGGGGATCAGTCGCAGCGACGCCAGGTGCTCGACTGGCTGATGGGTCGGGCCGTCCTCGCCGAGGAACACGCTGTCATGCGTGAACACCCAGATGCAGGGCAGGTGCATCAGCGCCGAGAGCCGGATCGCGGGCCTGGCATAGTCGGTGAACACGAGGAACGAGGCGCCATAGGGCGTCCAGCCCGAGAGCGCCAGGCCGTTCACGATCGAGCCCATGCCGTGCTCGCGCACGCCGAAGCGGAGGTTGCGTCCGGAGAAGTCCTGACGCGTGACGCCGGGCGAACCCTTGATCCACGTCTTCGTGCTCGGCTCCAGATCGGCGCTGCCGCCGATGAGAGTGGGCACCAGTTCGGCCGCCTTCTGGAGGACGGCGTTGCCGTGGGCGCGCGTCGCGAAGTTGCCCTTGGGTGCGCTCTCGCAGAGGCGCTCGACCAGATCACTCGGAACGCGGCGGCTGGCGAGCGCATCGTGCAGCACGGCCTTCTCGGGCTGACGTGCGCGCCACGCCGCGAGGTTCTTCTGCCACGCGTCGTACTCGGACTTCAGCTCGGCGGCGCGGGCGGCGAAACGCGCGCGCACGTCATCCGGCACCAGGAACGTCGGCGACTCGGGCCAGCCGAGTGCGCGCTTGGCTCCGCTCAACTCCTCGGCGCCGAGCGGCTCGCCGTGCGCGTGGGCGGTGTCCTGCTTGTGCGGCGCGCCGTAACCGATGTGGCTCGGGCAGATCACGAGACTCGGCCGCGAGGAGTCGGCGAGCGCCTCCGACGTGGCTTTGGCGATGCTCTCGTGGTCATACGGGTCGCAGCGGAGCACCTGCCAGCCGTAGGCTTCGAATCGCTTGGCCGCATCGTCGGAGAGTGCGAGGTCGGTGCCGCCCTCGATCGTGATGCGATTGTCGTCGTAGTAGACGATCAATTCGCCCAGCCCGAGATGCCCGGCGAGAGAGGCGGCCTCGTGCGAGACGCCCTCCATCAGGCAGCCGTCACCCGCGATGGCGAAGACGCGCCAGGACACCGGCGACCACTCGGCATCCGCGAGCCGTGCCGCGGCCATGCGGCGAGCGAGCGCCATCCCGACCGCGTTGCCGAGTCCCTGACCCAGCGGCCCCGTCGTGGTCTCGACCCCGGGCGTCATGCCGTACTCGGGGTGCCCCGGCGTGCGTGAGCCGAGTTGGCGGAAGCGCTGCAGTTCGGCGATCGGCAGGTCGTAACCCGCAACGTGCAACAGGCTGTAGAGGAGCATCGAGCCATGGCCGGCCGAGAGCACGAAGCGATCGCGATCCGGCCACGCCGGGTCGTTCGGCTGCTGCCGCAGGAAGCGCGTCCACACGACCGTGGCCACGTCGGCCATGCCCATCGGCATGCCCGGATGCCCGGAGGCCGCCTTCTCCACGGCATCCACCGCGAGGAATCGCACCGTGTTCGCGCAGCGCTTCTCGAGGGCGGGATCGGTGGAGATCGGGCTCAAAGGGATCCTCCGGGTGAGGAAGTGGCGTGGAATCGCGTGGACGAGAGGGCACAGGTGGCGGCGCCCCAGACCGCGGTCTTGGGGTCGAGGACGACCGCGACGGGGATGCGCGTGAGCAAGGGGGAGAGGCGTCCCTTGTCGATGAAGCCCTGCATGAAGCCGCCGCGCTCGAGGAACGGCAGCACCTTGGGAGCGATGCCGCCGCCGATGAACAGTCCGCCCATCGCAAGCGCCTTCAGCGCGAGATTCCCCGCCTCGGCGCCGTAGATCTCGACGAATCGTTCGAGTGTCAGCCGGGCTCGCTCGCACGAGCCCTCGATGGCGGTCTCGGTGACGATCGCGGCCGGCTCGGTGGCACGATCGAATCGCATCGCCACCTCCTCGGGTTCGTGACCGCGCCGCGTCTCGCGGAAGAAGCGATAGAGATCGGCGAGACCCGGTCCCGAGAGCACGCGCTCGTAGCTGACGCGGCCGTACTTGGCGCGCAGCCAGTGGAGCAACTCGTCTTCCAGTGAGTCGCGCGGCCCGAAGTCGGTGTGGCCGCCCTCCGACGGGCTCGGGTGCCAGCGCGCGCCATCCCACGGAAGCAGCGCCTCGCCGAGGCCGGTGCCCGCGGCGATCAGCGCACGATTCGAGCGCAGGTTCTCGCCCGGCTGCAGGACGAGAAGGTCGCGCTCGCCGAGCGTCTCGAGTCCCCATGCGGTGGCCTCGAGGTCGTTGAGGAGGAGCACCTCGGCGCCGAATCGCTCGGCCATCGCCGGCCCATCGACATGCCACGGCAGATTGGTCGTGATGCAGCGATTCTCGGCGACCGGACCCGCGATTCCGAGCACCATGCGAGTCGGCATGACGCGGGCGCGTGCGAGGAAGGGTTCGATCAAGGACTCGAGCGACGCCGAACCGCGCGTCAGCACCCGCTCCTCGAACTTGGGAGCGCGCGCGGATGCGCCTGGCTCGAACAGGGCCAGCTGCGCCTTGGTGCCGCCGATGTCGCCTGCGAGGATCACGTTGGGCATCCTACTGGCGCACCACCCC
Organism: bacterium; assembly: GCA_043779265.1. GTDB lineage: Bacteria > Eisenbacteria > RBG-16-71-46 > RBG-16-71-46 > RBG-16-71-46 > CADEFY01. The sequence goes on from JAYWEM010000011.1 coordinate 16,122, forward strand.
ATGAGCCAGTGGCCGGTTGTCCCGGATCGCGCTCGCGCCTAACGTCCGAGCATGGCACGCACCCCTGCACCGCCGCTCGACCACGCCGAGCTCCGCCGCTACGGCCGTCACGTCGTGATGCCCGAGATGGGTCTCGAGGGACAGCAGCGCTTGAAGCAGGGTCGCGTGCTGATGATCGGTGCGGGCGGCCTCGGCTCTCCCGCCGCGCTCTATCTCGCGGCCGCGGGCGTCGGCACGATCGGCATTGCCGACTTCGATGACGTGGAGGAGAGCAACCTGCAACGGCAGGTGGCACATGGGACATCGTGGATCGGTCGACCGAAGCTCGCATCCATCACGGCGCGCCTCACGGACCTGAATCCATTGGTGCGCGTCGTGCCGCATGCCGTCCGGATCGATCGGACGAATGCGCTCTCGATCCTCGCGGACTACGACGTCGTGCTCGATGGGGCGGATAACTTCGCGACCCGCTACCTCGTGAACGACGCGTGCGTGAAGCTCGGCAAGCCGGATGTGCATGGCAGCATCCTCCGATTCGAAGGGCAGGCGAGCGTGTTCGATGCCTCGCGAGGCCCCTGCTATCGATGTCTCTTCCCCGAACCGCCCCCAGCAGGCTCGGTGCCCTCGTGCGCCGAGGCGGGCGTGCTCGGCGTGCTCCCGGGCGTGATCGGCTCGATCATGGCGACCGAGGCCATCAAGCATCTGCTGGGCGGTGAGGGCATGCTCGTCGGTCGGCTGCTTCTGTACGATGCGCTCGCGATGCGGTTCCGGGAGTTGAGCATCCGCCGGGACCCCGCGTGCCCGGCGTGCGGACCGGGTGGGCGAGAGGCCGAACTGCCGGACTACGAGGAGATCTGCGGCGTGAGCGAGAGCAAGACGATTCTCGAGGACGAGATCACGGCCCGCGCGCTGTCCGACCGATTGGCGCGAGGGGAGCAGTTGGTGTTGCTCGACGTGCGCGAGCACGTCGAGTGGTCCATCGGGCACCTTCCCGGCGCGACGCACGTGCCGCTGGGCGCACTCGCGACGCGCGTCGGGGAGCTCGACCCCACGGTGTCCACCATCGTCTACTGTCATCACGGCGTGCGCAGTCGTCGCGCCATCACGTGGTTGGCGACACAGGGTTTCGCGCGACTCAAGAATCTGACCGGCGGCATCGATGCATGGTCCTCCGGAGTCGACCCCGAAGTGCCGCGCTACTGAGTCCCCGCTCCGAGGAGACGTCTCGATGGTCCACAACCTCTCCACGTTCTCGCGCTTGTCGGTTGCCGTGATCGCTGTCGCTGTGATCGCCGGGTGCGCGGTCAATCCGGTCACGGGAAAACGCGAACTCTCGCTCATCAGCGCGAACCAGGAACTCGCCATCGGCCGTGACGGATACGGCGCCACCGTGGCGGAGTTCGGACTCCTCGAGGATGCCTCGCTCTTCGCGTATGTCGACAGCATCGGGCAGGCGCTCGCGAAGCGTTCCGAACAGCCGGAGCTGGGCTGGCACTTCACCGTGCTCGACGACCCGGTCGTCAATGCCTTCGCGATGCCGGGTGGGTACATCTACATCACGCGCGGGATCCTCGCGCATCTCCAGAGCGAGGCGCAGTTGGCGGGCGTGCTCGGCCACGAGATCGGCCATGTCACCGCGCGGCACGCGGCTCGCCAGATCACGCAGCAGCAATTGACCGGACTCGGAATCGGCATCGCGAGCATCGTCTCGGAGGATTTCCGGAGATACGGCGGCGCCGCGGAACAGGCGCTTGGACTCCTGCTGCTCAAGTACGGCCGTGACGACGAGAACCAGTCCGACCTGCTCGGAGTGCGCTATGCGACGGCGGCGAACTACGACCCACGTGAGATCCCGTCGACCTACGCGATGCTGCGCCGCATCGGCGAGCGATCCGGTCAGCGACTGCCGTCGTTCCTCAGCACGCATCCCGATCCAGGCGATCGTGAGGTGCGTACCGCCGCGCTCGCGCGTGAGGCCGCCGCAGGCAAGACGGGTCTACTCATCCGCCAGCGGGCCTTCCTCGAGCGGCTGAAGGGCCTCGCCTATGGCGAGGACCCGCGCCAGGGCTACTTCGAGGAGTCCCGCTTCTTCCATCCGACGCTTGGCTTCGAGATGGGCTTCCCCGCGGGATGGCAGACCCAGAACTCGCGCGCCGCGGTCTCGGCGCAGTCGCAGGATCGGAAGTCGATGATGCAGCTCTCACTCGCCACTGACGCTCGCGCGCTGTCTCCCGCGGAGTACGTCGCGGCGCTGCAGCGCGACGGCCGCATCGCCTCCGCACACGGCCGCTCCGAGACCATCGGTGGCTGGCCCGCCTGGACGGGTCGGCTGGCGCTGCCGGCGAAGGACGGCACGACGGTCACGATCCCCGCCGCCTTCGTGCGGCAGGCACCCGACCGACTCGTCCAGTTCATCGCGCGGGTCCCGGACGAGGCCGGGGAGCGGCAGATGCTGCAGGCGGTCCGATCGCTACGGCCACTGATCGATCCAGCGCGGGCCCGGGCACTGCCCGCACGACTCGGGCTGGTGCCAGCCCCAGTGGCGGGGAGCTTCGAGAGCATCCACGGCCGCATCGGGGGGAACGGACTGACCCTGGCGGAGGCGGCGCTCCTCAATGGAGTGGAACCCGACGAGGGGGTCCAGGCGGGCGTCTGGATCAAGGTCGTGGAGCCCGCGAGACTGCGCTGATCCGGCCGACGACGGGGGCTTCGCCCCAGCGCCCGAGGGCAGAAGCCCCAGCTCCGAGGGCCCGTGGCGAGTGCTCGCGAGGCGCGATGCCCGGCGGTTCGATGCTGTTTGCATGGTTCTTGTAAGTCGTTGCCAAATAAATGGTTGAAGCGAAGTTCGGCTCAGCCGACCGTGCAGGCGGCACGCTCGCGATGAACGCGCGCTCGGCACGTCCGGTGCACTGGTATCCAGGTGATTCGACTGGGCGCTCGACGCCCCGACCCACTGGAGACCTCCATGCACCGCCATCGGAAGTCGCTGCTTCGGACGTTGATCGCCCTCTCGGCTCTCACTCTGTGGGGTTGCTCGACCTCGACGCTCTCCATCCCCACGGCGCCCGAGAGTCTCGAACGCTCCTCCGTCGCCAAGTGGGCTCCCGAGAGTGAGGGGATCCGCGCGGATACCACCCAGGGCCAGACCTCGACCACGCTGCCCACGCCTCGCGATACCGTCATCTCGGTGATCAGACCGGTCGCCGGAGAGCTGGGTGCGGTCCTCCAGGCGGGCTGTCTGCAGCTGCGCATCCCGCCCGGCGCGATCGCGGGCGAGGCCACGATCGAGATGAAGGTGCGTCCCAATGGGCGCGGTGTGGAACTCCACATCTACCCCGAGTCGCTCAACAACTTCCTCATCCCGATCGAGCTCCGCACCGACCTGAGCGCCATGCCCACCTCGGCGCGCACGAACGCCGGCTGGTTCTTCGTCGATGAGGGGACCGGGGATTGGCTCCTGCTGCCCGAATCGAGTGTGGACCCGGTGACCGGGGTGCTCAGCGCGCCGCTCCATCACTTCTCGAAGTACGAAGTCGGCAATCGCAACCTGGGCAAGGCCGGATGGTGAACCCGCGCGAGGCAGGTCCTCGCTCGTCCTGAAGAGGGACACTCCCCACACGCGCTCCGGGACCTGCCTCCCGGGGCGCGTCGTGCGTCCCCTTGATCGAGCCGCCACGCTCTCACAGGCGTCCAGACGTGGTCCAGTCGCTTGTGCGCGCTCGCGTTCGCCGCACGTTTGCACCTTGCTTCACTTGACACACTGCGGACCGCGCATCTAGGTTGCCGCCCGTCATGAAGACAAGGATAGCTGCTCTCATTGCGCTCACGACGATCGCCATGGCGGCCGTCGCGCTCTCCCAGTCCTACAAGTCCACGCGCAGCGTGGCTGTCGAGCTCGGGATGAAGAAAGCTCCTGTGCAGCCGATCGCGTACAGCCATGAGCTGCACGCCGGTCAGCTCCAGATGGACTGCAAGTACTGCCACTACAGCACCACCAAGTCGAAGTGGGCGAACATCCCCGCGGTCAGTACGTGCATGGGCTGTCACGCGTTCGTCGCGACGGACAAACCCGAGATCCAGAAGCTCGCGGGCTTCTTCGAGCGCGGCGAGCAGGTGCCGTGGGTCAAGGTGCACGAGATGCCCGACCACGTGAAGTTCAACCACAAGCGTCACGTGCTCGCCGGCGTCGAATGCCAGACCTGCCACGGGCCGATCGAGACCATGCCGGTCGTGTATCAGTACAGCTCGCTCAAGATGGGCTGGTGCATCGACTGCCACCGCAGCAATCTCGACCATCCGACGCATCCGACCAGCATGGACTGCCTGATCTGTCACCACTAGAGGAGCGCATGTCGGAGCCGAACGTCTTCCCACGTCGCGATTTCCTCAAGCTCGTCGGCCTCGGTGTCGCCGGCGCGGCCGCCGGCTGCGCCAAGCCGCCCGCCGATAAGCTGCTGCCGTACCTGGTCGCCCCCGAGTCGATCCTCCCGGGCGTCGCGTACTGGTACAAGAGCACCTGCCGCGAATGTCCGGCCGGCTGCGGCGTGAAGGTGAAGGCGCGCGAGGGCCGCGCGATCAAGATCGAAGGGGACCCCGATTCGCCGATCAGTCGTGGCGGACTGTGCCCCCGTGGGCAGGCGGCGCTGCAGGGGCTCTACGATCCCGATCGCATCCAGTCGCCGATGGTCCGCGAGGGCGATGCGTGGAAGACGATCACCTGGGATGAGGCCATCGCTCTCGTGTCCGAGAAGCTCGGCGCGGCGAGCGGCTCCGTTGTGGCGCTGACCGGATTCGAGTCCGGTTCGCAGCGCGCACTGTCTGCTGGCTTCGCCGGCTTGTTGGGCGGTCGCCACGTGATGTGGGAGCCGTTCGGCTATGAAGCCGTTCGCGCTGCAGCCAAGCGCACGTTCGGGATCGATGCGGTGCCCGAGTACGACCTCGCGGCCGCCCGCTGCATCGTGTCGTTCGGCACCGACTTCCTCGAGACGTTCGCCGAGCCGACCGCGCAGGCGCGCGGGTTCGCCGCGATGCGCTCCAAGCGCGACGATGGTTTCGGCCACTTCATCGCCGTCGAACCGCGACTGTCATTGACGGGCGCGAACGCCGACGAGTGGGTGGCGGTCAAGCCGGGTGGCGAGATGGCACTGGCGCTCGGCATGGCCCACGTCATCGTCGCCGAGGGCCTCGGGCCCGCAGCCGATCGCGGTGCACTGGCCTCGGCGGTGAGCGCGTTCACGCCCGAGCAGGTCGCGGCTCAGACCGACGTCCCGGCCGAGAGCATCCAGCGCCTCGCGCGCATGTTCGCCAAGCAGTCGCCGAGTCTCGCGATCGCCGGCGGCATCGCGGCACAGGGTTCGCAGGCGACCGCACTCGTCGCCGCGGTGCATCTGCTGAATCACGCGGCCGGCAACGTCGGACGCACGCTCAAGTTCGAGCGGACACTCGACTACAGCGGTCTCGCCAGTTTCGCGCAGCTCGGTGACCTCGTCGCCTCGATGAGCTCCGGTCAGGTGGGTGCGCTCGTCGTGAACGGTGCGAACCCCGTACACGCGACGCCCGCGTGGCTCGCTGTCGCCGATGCCATGGGCAAGGTGCCGTTCAAGGTGGCTCTCGCGACGTCGCTCGATGAGACCGCGGCGCTGTGCGATGTCGTGCTTCCCGTCAGCCACGCGATCGAGTGCTTCGGTGATGCCGATCACGTTCGCGGCGTGTGGTCGCTGCAGCAGCCCGCGATGCGCGCGCTGCCGATGTTCGATGCCCGCCCGTCGGGTGACGCACTGATCGCGATCGCCAAGGGCGCCGGCAAGGCGTCGGACTGGCCGGACACGTTCCACGATTACCTCCGTTCGAGGTGGCAGTCGCAGTACGGGCGCTTCGGCGCCGGTCGTGACTTCGACACGTTCTGGAACGCGGCGCTCCAGTCGGGCGGTGTGCACGAGGCCGCCTCGGCGCAGTCCGTGCGCTGGTTGGGCGCCCCGTCTTTCGACGCTCCGGTGCGCATCGGCGAGGGCGACTTCGCGCTGGTGATCACGCCGTCGAACAACTTCTACGACGGTCGCGGAGCCAACAAGGGCTGGCTGCAGGAACTGCCCGACATGACCAGCAAGACGGTCTGGGGATCGTGGGTCGAGTTGCACCCCGAAACCGCCAAGGCGCTCGGCGTCTCGAATGGCGATGCCGTGAAGATCGAGACCGCAGCCGGTTCGGTCGAGGCGCCCGCCTATCTCTACGCCGGCATCCGCAAGGACACGGTCTCGATCGCGCTCGGCCAGGGCCATACCGGCTATGGACGCTACGCGAAGGATCGCGGCGTCAACGCCTTCGCGCTCGTTCCGCAGTCGACCGACGCAGCTTCCGGCGCGCTCGCCTTCCAGTCGGCCAACGCCCGTCTGTCGCGCGGCACGGCGGCGATGCCGCTCTACGAGCAGCAGCACGAGAAGAATCAGCATGGCCGTGCGATCGCGCAGATCATCCCGGTCGCGGCCTTGATGGGCGGCGCGGCAACTGGCGGCGCGGCAACTGGCGGCGCGCATGGCGACACCGGACATGCCGCTCCGGATGCGCATGGTCACGAGGGCGCGGCGGCGGGCAAGCCCGCACGCGACTATCCGGGTCACTATCCGGCGGGCGAGGGCGTCCACCACGTGCACCCGTCGCAGACGCGCCCGGGCAAGTACACCGAGCCGATGGCCCGTCCCGAGGACTACCGTGAGCCGGTGCACGCGATGTCGGCCTACGTCGGCAAGCATCAGGTCCGCAGCCCGCGGCGCAATCCTGTCGATCAGGGTGACTACAAGAACGCCAAGCACCGCTGGGCGATGTCGATCGACCTGAACACCTGCACCGGCTGTGGCGCCTGCGTCGTCGGCTGTAACGCCGAGAACAACATCCCGGTCGTTGGCCCCGAGCTCGTCAAGCGCGGGCGCGAGATGTCGTGGATCCGGATCGATCGCTTCGAGGAGAAGCTGGAGCCAGGCCACAGCGACGTCCGCTTCGTGCCGATGATGTGTCAGCACTGTTCGGATGCGCCGTGCGAGATGGTGTGCCCGGTCTATGCCACGTATCACAATCCCGAGGGACTGAACGCGCAGGTTTACAACCGCTGCGTCGGCACCCGGTATTGCTCGAACAACTGCCCGTACAAGGTGCGCTCGTTCAACTTCTTCGATTACTCGGCGCCCGAGAAGACCACGTTCGCGTTTCCGCAGCCGCTCCACTGGCAGCTGAATCCGGATGTGACGGTGCGCTCGAAGGGCGTCATGGAGAAGTGCACGATGTGCATCCAGCGCATCCTGGACGGCAAGGGGACGGCGAAGGACGAGTCGCGCGCGGTGCGTGACGGTGAGATCCAGACCGCCTGTTCACAGTCCTGTCCGACGCAGGCGATCACGTTCGGCGACCTCGCCGACCCCGAGAGCGCCGTGCACCTGAAGAGCTTCGGTGAGCGCAAGTACTGGGTGTTCGAGGAGCTCAACACCAAGCCGGGCGTCACGTACCTGCAGCGCATCCAGCGCGACACGATGAACGGGGGCCACGCGTGAGCGCCCCGAAGTCGAACGTCGCGGTGCTCGATCCGGCGGATCCGGAGAACAAGCCGATCACCCAGAAGTCGTTGAACGACGACGTCTTCAAGATGATCAGCAAGCCGGGCAAGCTGTGGTGGACGATCTTCCTCATCGACCTGCTCATCCTCGGCATCGCGCTCGGATTCGTGCGCAACTTGATCGTCCACGGATGGGGCGTCTCGGGATTCAACCGGCCGGTCATGTGGGCCGTGGACATCACCAACTTCGTCTTCTGGGTCGGCATCGCCCACTGCGGCACGCTGGTGTCCGCCGTGCTCTTCCTGTTCCGCTCCCACTTCCGCCGCGCGGTCTACCGCGTCGCCGAGGCGATGACGGTGTTCGGGGTACTGACGGCTGCGATGTTCCCGGCCATCCACACCGGCCGTCCGTGGTTCGATTACTGGTTGTTCCCCTATCCGAACCAGCGCCAGTTGTGGGTCAACTTCCGCTCCCCGCTCGAGTGGGACGTGTTCGCCGTCAACACCTACCTGACGGTCTCGAGCATCTTCTTCCTCGTCGGTCTCATCCCGGATGTCGCGGCGCTGCGTGACCGGACCAAGAATCCCATCGGCAAGCTGTTGACCACGGTGATCTCGTTCGGCTGGACCGGCGCGAACTACCAGTGGAAGCACTTCTACGGTGCCTACCTGTTCTTCGCCGCCCTCGCCACGCCACTCGTCTTCTCGGTGCACAGCGTCGTCTCGTGGGACTTCGCGATGGCCCAGACGCCGGGCTGGCACTCGACGCTGTTCGCGCCCTACTTCGTCGCCGGCGCGATCTTCTCCGGTGTCGCGATGGTCATCAATCTGCTGATCCCGATCCGATCGGTGTTCAATCTCAAGCACATCGTGACGATGGATCACATGGAGAAGCTGGCCAAGCTCGTCCTGCTGACCTCCACCATGGTCGCCTATTCGTACCTGACCGAGTTCTTCATGGCCTGGTACGGGCCGAGCAAGGCCGAGCGCGATGTGTTCGTGTTCCGCGCGTTCGGCCACTACTGGTGGGCGTTCTGGATCATGTTCTCGTGCAACGTGATCATCCCGTTGGCTCTGTGGTTCAAGCCCGTCCGGCGAAACATGCTCGCCATGTTCATTCTGTGCATCTTCGTGAACATCGGCATGTGGTTCGAGCGATTCACGATCATCGTCACGTCGCTCACACGCTCGTTCAATCCGGCGAACTGGTTCTATTACAAGATGAGCATCACCGAAGTGGCACTCATCGTCGGATCCTTCGCCTGGTTCTTCATGTTCTTCCTCGTGTTCGTCCGCGCGCTCCCCGCGTTCTCGGTCGCCGAGATCAAGGAGACGCTGCCACCCCCGCGACGGAGGACGCACGGATGATCGACAAACTGCTGGCGCCACTCCTGAATCCCAAGCCGCCCAAGTTCCATGGCGTCATGGGCATCTACTACTTCGTCGATGATGCGGCGAGTTCGGTCACGGCGCTCCGCAAGGCGGGGCACACGCGCCTCACCGTGTTCTCGCCGGTGCCGCACCACGACATCGAGCATGCGCTCGAGCAGGGGCCATCGCTTGTGCGCTGGATCACGCTGGTCGGCGGCATCCTCGGTTGCATCGGTGGCTTCGCGCTGTGCATCTACACGGTGCAGGCATGGCCACTGGTCATCGGCGGCAAGGAGTTGGTCTCGATCCCCGGCTTCGTCGTGATCGGATACGAGTCGATGATCCTGATCGCCGGTCTCAGCAACCTGCTCGGCATGCTGGCGCTGGCTCGACTGCCGCAGATCAAAGCCGTTGCGCCCTACGATCCGCGTTTCCAGGAGGACCGCATCGGCATCTGGGTGCCGTGTGCCCCGGATGTCGCGCCGCGCGTCGCCGAGATGTTGAAGGGCCACGAGGCCGAGGAGGTCCAGGTCCATGCCTAGATGGTTCCTCGTCGGACTTCTCGCTCTGTGGTCGGCCTCGTTCGAGCAGGGCTGCAAGGACGCCCAGCGCTCCCTGACTCACTTCGAGTACTACCCGATCCGCGACATGCGCCGCAGCATCGTGCTCGACCCGCAGCAGGTCGACCCGGTCACCGGTCTGCCGACCAATGCGCGCGGGCCCGATTCGCTCTCGGTCCCCACGATCGGTCGAGATGTCTACTTCGCCGATCCGGCCCCCTATGAGATCGCGGGCGCCAAGCTGAAGAACCCGATCGCGACGAGCGCGGGCTCCGTCGCGCGTGGCGACTCGCTCTTCCGGACGATCTGCTCCACTTGTCACGGTAGCTCGATGGCGGGGGATGGCCCGGTCGCGGCCAAGTTCATCCCGCCGCCCGACCTGCTCGCGGAGAACTCGCGCGGTCGCACGGACGGTTTCATCTACATGTACATCCGTCACGGCGGCGCGATCATGCCGTCCTACGGCAACGCGACGACACAGCAGGATGGCTGGGACCTCGTGAACTACATCCGCCACATGCAGAAGACGAGTCCGCGATGAGTCACGAGGCGATTCTCCGCGACATCGCGAGCAAGCTGCCCGTCACGCCGAACGTTCGGAAGCGTCAGATCTGGATGGCCTGCCTGGCCATCGGCATCGCGGCGTTCGCGTTCCTGCTGTTCACCAATCCGCTGCGGGCCTGGGGTGCGTGGGCGATCAACACGCTCTACTTCCTCGGCATCTCGATGGCGGGTATCGCCATCGCCTCCGCCATCCGGTTGTCCAATGGGCGCTGGGGTGGGCCGATCATGCGCATCGGCGAGTCGCTCGCGTCGTATCTGCCGGCGGGCATCGCCACCATGGCGGTCCTGTTGATCGCCGGCATCTGGACCTATCTGCCGTGGACCACGCATGTCGAGCCGAGGCAGGCGGCATTCCTCAATGTGCCGTTCCTGTTCATCCGAACGCTCGGCGGGCTCGCGCTGTTCTGGTGGCTGTCGCGCAAGCTGGTCCGGGTCTCACTGCGTCGTGATCTCCATCTGCTCAAGCCCTACGTGGCCGACTCGCTCAAGGCCGACTACGAGCGCATCGCCGGGGGATGGAAGGGCGACGAGGCCGAGGCGGCGTCCTACCGGCACGAGACGGCGCATCTGTCGCCGCAGCTCGCACTGCTGTTCGTCGCGCTGTTCACCGTGTTCGGTTGGGACTTCATCATGGCGCTGACCCCCAACTGGGTGAGCGGCCTGTTCGGCTGGTGGATCTACGCGGGTGCATTCATCAGCGGCATCGCCGTGATGGCGTTCCTCGCGACCCAGCTGCGCACCAAGTACCGGCTCGAGGCTTACATCACGTCGAACATGTTCTGGGATTGCGGCAAGATCCTGTTCGCATGGTGCATCTTCTGGGCCTATCTCTTCTGGTCGCAGTACTTGCCCATCTGGTACGCGAACATGCCGGAGGAGACGTGGTGGGTGTTCCTGCGCTTCGAGGAACCGTGGCGGGGGCTCGGATTCCTGGCCTTCAGCCTGATCTTCGTGATCCCGTTCTTCGGGATGCTCAACAAGACGTCGAAGACCCATCCGCTGCTGTTGATGACGTTCTCGCTCATCGTGCTGGTCGGGATCTGGGTCGAGCGCCACGTGCTGGTGATGCCGTCGCTCAATCCCGACATCGTCTGGGTGGGGCTGCCGGAGATCGGTGTCACACTGGGCTTCCTCGGTCTGTTCGGATGGCAGGTGCAGGGCTTCCTGACCAAGTACCCGTGCGTGAAGGTGGTCGACGCGTTAGAGGCGCCCGGAGGCCACGGGCACTGAGCTTCGATTGCTCCCGAGGCGCCCGGGCACTCCCTCCGAGGAGCGTCCGGGCGTCTCTGCTTGGGGATGGCCTGTGCCGGGATGGCGGAATGGTCAGACGCAGCGGACTTAAAATCCGCTGGGCGCAAGCCCGTGCAGGTTCGAGTCCTGCTCCCGGTACCAACCCCAGGCGCCTGACGGATCGAGCCGCCGCTCGTCGGAGGCGGAGCGTCGGCCGATACCTCGATCGGGGCGATCCCCCGGGGAGGAGCGACGCATGTCCATGAGCGGTTGGTCGGGCGCACTCTCGACGTCCTGGAAGCGGCACCGCTCGCTTCTGCTGCCCGCCTACCTGGGCGGCTTCGCCGTCTGTGCGATCGCGGCGTACGCGGGAGAGGGGCTCCACTACTACATCGACCTCCGCGACGGCACTGGCCGATTCTCGGGCCTGATGTCGCTTGCCAGCGGGTTCGCCCTGCTCGCATTCGGCTGGTCGTTCCTGGCGGTCAGCCGCTCGCCTCTCGCACGCTCGAACCGATTCGCCTGGATCGGAGTGGGGCTGCTGGGCGTGATGCTCGCGTTCGACGAGGTGCTCCAACTCCACGAGGGGGCCGCCGCGATGATGGTTCGAGCGGGAGTGCCTGCTCCGTTCGGACTCGACTCGGATCTCTACATCTTCGGGGCCTACGCCGGCATCGCCGCGGTCCTGGCCTTGAAGCTGCGGCCGAGTCTCGGACGGCTTCCCGATCTGGCACTCCCCGCACTCCTCGCGATCGTCTTCTTCGCGCTCTCGCAGGGGATCGATCTGCTGCCCTGGCAGGCCTTCAGACACGACCAGCAGCAGTGGGTGGGAGCAGCCGAAGAGGGCTCCAAGTGCCTCGGCAGTTGGAGCCTCGCGCTGCTCGGGCTGATCCTGTTGCAGTCGCCCGAGGCACGACGGACCGACTGACGCAGGAATGCGAGAGGGCCCGACTTCTCTCGCGAGAGGCCGGGCCCTTCTGCTTCGTCTCGGTTCCGTTGACTAGCCGCTGAGGATCTCGCCACCGCCCCTTGGTGCCTCGACCGGGCGTGCAGCCGGCTCCTCCGTCGGGGCTTCGCTCTCGGAAGGCGTGGAGGCCGGCGCCGTCGAGGCAGGCGGAGCCGCCTGACGCTTGGCCTGCTGCCACTGCCAGCCCGACCACGAGAGACCGAGCACCATCACGGTGAGAGCGGCGATCAGAAAGAAGCGGCTTCCGCTGGTCGAGGACTGTTCGGACATGCTCAGATCTCCTTCCAGGCCAGAGTACGGGCCGACGGGATGTTCGCGTTGAAGCGGGTGGTCGTGGGGTAGTAAGGCGGGATCAGGCCGCGGCGGTCGTAACGGAAGTTACGCGCGAAGCCGGTCTGCAGCGCTCCCGAGCTGTTGAACGTGAAGAAGGCGCCGTAGTAGCTGGCGACCACGCCACCACGCAGATTGAACGTGCCGCGCGGCGAGCCCGAGTTGTAGCTGTCCACACTGAACTCACCCGAACTGCCGGTCGCCATCACGTACGCATCGAGATTGCAGTTGCTCGGAGCGCTTGTCCCGACGCGCACACTGCCGTTGGTCGAGTAGAGACCGAGCACGTTGTTCGCGGCATCGTAGTTCTGCATCGTGACATCACGCTGGACCACGATGTCGCCGATCGTGGCGATGAGCAGCTTCGTCCCGGTGGCGATCGCGGGCGGCGGCAGCCCGCTGACACGATCCGGACCGCGAAGGTCGCTGATGCCGCCCGTCACGTAGAGTACGCCTCGCGGCGTGCCCGTGTAAGCGGTCACCGAGCCGGAACCCACCTGGATCGTCGTCGTGTTCGTGGTTTGGTTGACGGTGATGGTCTTCGTCGTCGAGCCCTGCACCATGCGGTAGTACTGAACGCCCGTGGCCGTGTCCGCCCACATCCGGCACTGGTCGAGCGAGCCCTGGACGTAGAGACCTCCCGTCAGGTTGGTCCCCGAGGTTGGCAGGTAGATGCCGTTCGCCGGAGTTCCGCTGCCCGAGGCGCCGATGGCCGTGTTGATCTGCGAGTTCGTCGGGGCGGATCCGGTCGAGGACATTCCGAGCGCGGCCGCCTGCTGGTTATAGGAGTTGGTCGGCAGCGGCACGTTGGGCTGGTTGCGGTCGAACCCGCCGTAGAAGTTGGGCGCGTCGAGTGTGCCGTTGTTGTTGGCGTTAAGCGTCTTCACGGTGCCGCCGCCATTGTAGTAGTCCGCCGTCGAGCTGACGCTCGTCACGTAGTCCTGGAACGTCGGCTTGTAGGCGAAGCGGAACTTCGTGTTCGTGTGCACGTGGCCGTCGAACGTGACGCTCGAGGTGAACCAGATGGCCGAGCCGCTCGCCGAGTTATGCGTGTTGGTGAAGATCAGGTAGTTGGAGAAGTTGCCTCGCGTCGCGCTGACGCGCAGGATCCCCTGCGCTTGGACGTTGCGGCGGCCCGTGTTGCCGATCGCGCCGGTCGACTGGATCGTGTAGAGGTAGTTGTAGACCTGCTGCGAGTCGGCGATCGTGCTGTTCATCCAGCGGATGCTCCCTGTCGCATTGAACGGAGGGTTCGTCGAGCTCACGGTCAGCGGGGCGCCATTGAACAGGCTGTCGGGCTGCGGGATCACCGGCCCAGTGGCGCCGCCGTTGGTCCACTGCGTGATCTTGGTCGCCAGCTGCGTGCCGGCGTAGTTGGCCAGCTGCTGCTGCTGCGTGCGCACGCCGGCGTCGGCGGCATAGAGCGAAGCCTTCGCGGTCTGGACGTTCGAGGAGACCGCCCGCTCGCCGATCGTCGTGCTCATGAACGTCACGACCATCACGCTGGAGAGGAGCACGACCAACACCGCCGCGACGAGCGCGATGCCGCGTTCGCTTCGAGTGGCCGAGAGAGGATCGGGGATGCGGGTCATGGGAAGTCTCCTCTTCTTAGAAGGTACGCGGACGGATCATCGCCCAGACGCTGTCCTGCAGCGTCGGGCGGCGCGCATCCCTGACACGCGTGGCGACTACGGGCACGATCATGCTGATTCTCGTCAGGTCCAACGGGTTGCGACTCCAGCTGCCATCGTCCAGCACATAGTGAACGCGGAAACCGTCCACGTTGTAGGCCACGACCTGCGGCGCGCCGCCGTTCTCGACCCGCACCAGCGCCGGGCGCCGGTACGTGAGCGAGTCGTACGTGTAGGTCGAGACGGTGACCTTGTAGACCGAGGAGCCGATGGC
>JAYWEM010000012.1:0-6189 GCA_043779265.1 bacterium
CCGCGCCCTTCCCGAGGGCAGTGCCGTGCGTGCATTCCTCGATCGGGACACGGAGACGCTCGAACGCGAGTCCGCGCGATCCGCGCCCGGGTCCCTGCCGGACCTGCTCCTCCTGGCCTCCACGGCGGAGGCTTCGCAGAAGGACAGGTGGTGGAGCCTGATGGCTCGACCCGGTCGTTCGGATGCGGCCCGCTCGTTGGCCTTCTCGACGATCGTGATGCTCGGGCGATCCTTCGAGCTGAGCGACACACTGATGCAGGGCCTGCTCGACCAGGGTCTGTCGGAGGCCACGCGGGTGGGCAAGATGGGCTCGCTGAAGTGGGAAGGGCTTCGACGAGGGACGGTGGCGAGTGATCTGGCGCTGAGGCTCTCTGCGTGCGAGCCCTCGGTGAAGGGACCATGGCTCGCGAGGGGGATCGCGCTCGCGCATGCCCGCACCCTCACCTACGCAGCGCTCCAGGCGCGATTCGTCCATGTGACGCTCTCGCTGGGCTCACGGACCGCGACCGATGAACTGCTCGCCGCCCTCGGATCATCGGATGATCCGGTCGCAGGCGAGCTGGTGGTCTGGATGCAGCACGTCCGCGATGACCACTGGGGGACGCCGAACAGCGACCGCTATCGGCGCGAGATCCTGGATTCGCCGCACCTCGCCTCCGGCGTGCTGGGCTCCCAGTTCCGCCCTCGAGTGGCTCCCTCGGCGACCGATGGCACCCGAACCCTCCGTTCGCTGCTCCGGCGCATGGATTCCCGCCCGGAACACCTGAGCCAGCTGCTCTTCGAAGCCGATGGCATGGCCCGCGTTCCGGCGGTACGAGCGCGATGGCTGGCGCCGCTGGTCTCGGCAGGTGGTGACGTCGGGGCCTTCGCGACTCTCATGCGAGCGATCGAACATCCGGACCCGGAGGCCTGGCGAGCAGCGCTGGCTTCGACTCGCGTGCCGGTTCGCAGCAAGCTCGCGGCGCTGGCCGTTCGCGAGTCCTCACTTCCGCACGACCAGCATATCGAGAGCGACTTCCGAGTGGTGCTCGCGACCCACCCGTCGGCGCGCCAGGCCACCTTGTCTCTGAGTTCCCACCTCGAGCGTAGCGGCAGGCTCGTCCTGGCTCGCAAGGTGCTCGAGAGCTGGCGCGGTGGCGGCCACACCGATCAGGCCTACTTCGACACGATCTCCGTGGCGATTCGCATGGCGTCACTTTACCGGCGCGAGGGGCGCCCGGCTCGTTCGCTTCAGTTGCTCGAGCCGTTCATGAACGTCGGCAAACTCTCCCTGGTCGCCGAGTACGCCCGGGCACTCGATGCTCTCGGACACGAATCCGAGGCGATGGAGTTCGCGGGCGCACTTCGCTCTCGCTACCCACAATGGGTGCAGAGCACGGCGCTCGCCGCTGAGCTCCACTGGCGGCATGGACGCGATGATGCGGCGGCGATCGCGATCGCTTCGCTGGGGCCCCGCGGTGCCGCCGACTGGGACGAGTCGATCGCGCCCGTCTTCCTGGACGTATTCCGTGGACGCTCCGATGCAGCCGTTGCCGCCGCACGAGCGCTCGCTTCGCACCTGTTGAAGGACAGCCCGATGCTGATCCGGCTCGCGATGGCGTTCGATTCGTCAGGGGACCCGGTCACGGGCTTCCGCATCTGCGAAACGTCGATGCAGCCAGGGAGCAATGTGCTGTCCAGCCTGACCGTGGGATACGACATGCTGTCGCGCGCCGAGGGCGAGGCACGGGCGATGGCGTGGTTCGGTTCCCAGCGCTTCGGCAACCCAGCGCAACGCGCGATGGCGATCGAGATACTTGCGGCCGACGACCACGGCGCCCTGGCGCTCGCCGAACCACTGCCCACCGACCCGGTCCATCGCGAGTTCTCGCTGCTCGTGCAGGCAGCCGCCGCCCTTGCGCTTCCTGAGGTGAATCCTCAGCGTGCCGCGCTCGCGGCGACACTGAACGCCGAGACCGGAGGCGACTACCTGGCGATCGCCCGCTACCTGCTCCATGGCGGCGACCCGGGACCCACGCTCTCGCTCGCTCGCGAATCCAAGCGGCGGACGGAGGTGTTCCATTGGGTGGGGCGGCGCATGGAGGCGGAGTCGCGCTGGGCGGAGGCCGCGGTCCTCTACCAGCTCTCCCTGGAGACCGGCGCAAGGAACAACGGGGAATGGGGCTGGTCCCTCAAGCGACTCGCACGAGTGGAGCAGATCCTCAGGCGCCTGCGCCCCCCGGGGTCCGTGGCAGCTCAACCGATCGCCTTCGCGAGTTGAGCGGGCTGCTGCGGCCCCCTCATCGGCGGTAGTCTCGTCAGATGGTGGCCCCGCCGACGATCGACCTCCATGACGAACGAACGCTGCTCGAGGGTCTCGAGCGGCGTGACCTGCGCACGCGCGAGGCGTTCCTCACCGCGACCCATCATCCCGTCTACTGCCTCGCATGCCGCGTCACGCGCGACCCCGACCTGCGCCGGGACTGGGCTCACACGGCACTCCTCGGCGTGCTGTCCGATGTCGAGCAGGGGCGCTTCGTGTTCCGGCATGCCGGCGGATTCTGGTCGTGGTTCAGGAAGCGCGCTTACTTCCGGCTGCTCGATGAGCGCCGCAGGCATCTGAAGCAGACGGCACGCGAGAGGCAAGGCGACGACGAATCGCTGGATCTGCAGGAGTTCGGCGTCGTGTCGAACCCGACGGCCGAGTTGGAGCGGGTCGAACTGGCGGCGGCGGTCGAGGACTGCCTGTCGCGCATCGCAGCGGACAAGCCGAAGCGCGCCCTGTCGCTGATGCTCGGTCAGGAACTCGATCACGCCGCCATCGCCGAGGCATTGCGCGCACCCGTCAACTCCGTGCGGGTGTGGGTGATGCGGGGCCGAGTCGCGCTGCGGCGATGCCTGGCCGATCGCTGGGGGCTGACCGCGCCGGGAGAAGAATCGTAACGCGGAGGCCCCCGGCCCCGTGTTGGAGGAGAGACCGCCATGACGGACACCCACTCAGACTGGCGCGAGCGGACGCTCGCACTCGAGGACCTCGAAGGTCCCGACCGCGAGGCCGCTCTCGCGCATCTCGAGACGTGTCCCGAGTGCCGCTCGCTTCGAGAGGCGATCCTCGCCCGAGAGGCGCAGGCGCGACCGGCGGGTTCGCTGCCGCCTCCTTCGCGCTGGGACGCACTCGCCCTCGATGACCTTTCGCGGGCGGGTGAGCGCCGGAGTCTTGCCGCTCTCCTCGAGCGCGAGGCGCACCGTGGACGCGAGCGGCCCGCCCGTCGGCCGGCGTTCCATTGGTGGGTGCCCGCCGCAGCGGCGGCCGCGGTGATCATGGCCGTGATGACCACCCGAACGCCGCCGCCCTCGCCGATCGAGACGCCGGGGCCGATCACCTCGCCGGCGACACCGCCCCTCTCGCTGCCAGCCGAGGTGCACGGACTCCTCATCGCTCCGGGCCCGGGGCTTCGTGGCGGCGTCGGATCGAAGTGGCACACCGGCGATGCATTCACGATCGACTTCACGCTCGAGTCGAGATCGCCGGTCATCGTGGTGCATCTCGACCCTCGCGGCGCGGCCTCGCTGCTCGTTCCCGATTCAGCGGGCGCGCGAGCGCCTGTGTTGGGCCCCGGCCTCGTGACACTGCCTCCCGAGGGTGCGGGCGTGCGCTGGACGTTCGAGGGTGAGCCCGGCACGGAGACGTTCCTGATCGCCACCTTCGCCGGCCCACCGGATGTCGCAGCCGTTGCGGCGGCGCTCTCGACGATCGCGCCCGGCGATCGGGCCGAGGCCCTGCGGGCAGCGTATCGCGCGCTCGCCTCGGCAGGAGCCCGCATCGAGCAGGCGGAAGCCGCTGTCGGTCGCTGAGGCTTCGTTCAGCGAGCGCCGCGAAGCACGAAGGCCGCCCACACCCTGGGATGCGCGGCGACCGCACGTTCGCTCGTGCGACCGATGCCGCGACTCGCGCCATTCGCCGAAGCGGTCCCTCTCGCCAGCGTGAGCCGCGCTGCCCGGAATGCGCTCGCCACCGACTCGCCTGCTGCGAGCCGTCGGTAGAAGTCACGCATGAGCACGGCGGTCGCGGCATCGTCGACTCGCCACAGACTCGCGATCAACTGCCTTGCGCCCGCGATTCGGAAGGCTCGCGAGAGGCCATCGAGCCCCTCGCCTCCCACGACGCGACCGCGGCCCGTCTCACAGGCCGACAGCGTGACGAGTTCGAGATCCCCTCGGCGTTCGAGCACCTCCCAGGCCTGCAGCATGCCATCCGCCGCGGCATCTCCGGCGCGATTGCCGTGGGCCATCGCGAGCGCCGAGAAGCGCGGGAAGCGGTCATCGTAGAAACCGTGGGCGGCGACATGGATGATGCTCGCACGCTCGATCTCCTCATGCAGTCGCGGCTCGGTCGCTTGCGCCCCAGTGTAGAGACGCGCCTTGGGGAACGCCTCGCGCACGCTCTCCACCTCGCGCCTCGCATGCGGCAGGGGCGAGAGCGTGGCGGCTCGCTCGCTCGCCGTGCCCTCGGCGGAGGCCAACAGCGGGTCGCCGAACGCCGCGATGCCAGCGCCCCCGCTCACGCGCGCCGGATGAGGCGGAGCGAAGAAAAACCCAGGAGTCTCGGCCACGACGATCGTTGCCCGCTCGAGAAGCGATACGCGCCGTCCGGACTCGCGAACGAGCAGTGCCTCGAACGGCATCGTTTGCATCACGCCATCCGGAACGATCAGCAGCGCGGCCGCGTCCCCTCTCGGGAGTATGAGATCCGCGAGCAGCGTATCCGCCAAGGCCGCGGCCCCGGCACGCCACGCCTCGCTCGACCCGTTCTGGCAGGCCGCCACCCACGTTCGGATGCGAGCGGCCACGTGTTCGCCGTCGCCCGCGATCTCGTGCACACGACAGTCCGTCCGAGTGACATCGAATCGCAGCAGGCGCTGCCAACCGATCATGTAGGCGATGAGCAGTTCGTTCGGCTTGAGCTGCGCCTGCACCTCGGCCAGCGTCATCGGCTGGGCCAGGCCGCTCGCCCGCGCGTACTCGGGCGCCGCGCGTTGCACCCGCACTTGCAGGTCGTCCCACCCACGCTTCAGCGAATCGGCGCGCGCCTCGAGCCGCGGCAGTGCCGCATTGCGGGCTCGGGGCGGCCGCGCCCACTCCTCGAGCAGCACCTGCTGCAGCGTCGCCAGTTCGGTCTCACGCTCACCCATCTCGCGCGCCAGCTCCGCCGGCACGTGTCTCGTGACTCCGACGCCCGTTCCGGCGAACTGAGCTCGCATCTCGCGCGCCCGGCTGTGCTCGAGGAGCGCGAACGCATCGGCCGTGCGGCCCGCCGCATGGTAGGCGCGTGCGAGGTCGCCGTAGTACGCCTGCCAGCGGCGTTGGACGCGGCTCCTCTCATCGCCCGAGGCGCTGGTCAGGAGCAGTTGTTCGCGGTGGGCCAGCCCCGCCTCGAGCGGGGCCACCGACTCGGCGAGCCGCCCGGCGCTCTGGAGTGCGAGCGCGAGGCTGAGCGATGCGGCCGAGACCTCCTCGCGGGAGTCCAACGCTCGCGCGAGATCCAACGCGTACCTTGAGAGTTCGATCGCGCGTGCAGTGTCGCCGCGCGCCAGCGCCACTTCGGCATCGGATCGCTCGAGCCGGCCCTGCTGCATGGTGTCGGGCGCGAGCGCGAGATACGCGCGCAGCGAGTCGATCGGCGCCTGGGCCTCGGCGATCCGCCCGAGCGCGACCAGCGAGTGACTCCACGTTCGCAGCGCCATCGGCAGATTGCGCGGCTCATGCGCGGCCGCGTGCCGAGCGGCCTCGGCCGCCAGCTCGACCGACTCCTCACGGCGGCCCAGGTCCATGAGGATGTCGGCCTTGAGCGCGATCGACATGGACTCGATGCGCCGGCTGCCGATGGTCCTCGCGGCATGGAGCGCCTCCTCGATCATCGCGAGCGCCCGGGCATCGTCGCCCGTGTCGCGATGCAGGTTGCTCAAATGGAGCAGCACGCTCGGCTCGTACTCGTGACCGCTGCGGCGACGCGCGATCTCGAGCGCCTCCTCGAAGTGGCCCCTGGCCTCATCGAGTCGCCCCTCGAGCGCCGCGACGCCTCCCAGTTGATCGAGCGCCATCATGCGTTGGTCGGCGTGCCACCGCCGCACGCGGATCAGCTCGAGGCGCTCCTCCAGCACCGCTCGCGCCTCTCTCAACCGACCGCTCGCGAGGAACGTGTTCCCGAGA
>JAYWEM010000013.1:0-14633 GCA_043779265.1 bacterium
ACTCGGGTCGTGGCTACCGGCTCGAAGTGCGGGGCGGCAGCG
Source organism: bacterium (assembly GCA_043779265.1). GTDB lineage: Bacteria > Eisenbacteria > RBG-16-71-46 > RBG-16-71-46 > RBG-16-71-46 > CADEFY01. The sequence continues at coordinate 43 of JAYWEM010000013.1, forward strand.
AGGACGGCACGCTCGCCGTGCTGTTGATCGACCTCTCCGAGGAAGTCGCGTGGCGGCACCAGCTCTTCCTGCGCAACAGCGAGCTGACGGTGCTCAACGACATCGGCACCGCACTCACCGCGACGCTCGAGATGAACATCCTCGCGCGCCGGATCTGGGAACAGACCGGCCGCATCATGGATCACTCCAACTTCTTCATCGCGCTGCATGACCGCGACACCGATCGCATCACGTTTCCGATCTGGGTCGAGGATGCCCAAATCGAAGATGGCTCGCCGTCTCGCCCGTTCGGCAAGGGCCTCACCGAGCACATCCTGCTGACGAAACAGCCACTGCTGTTGTCCGGTGATGTGCTCGGGCAGCTCGACCAGCTCGGTGTCGAGCGCATCGGCCGCGTGTGCAACTCGTTCATCGGTGCGCCGATCCTGTCGGACGGCGCAGCGGTCGGCGTGTTGGCGGTGCAGGACTACTCGAACACCGCCCGCTACGGCCGGCACGAGCTGGGCGTCCTCGGGATCGTTGCCAATCAAGCGGGTGCGGCCATCCGCAACGCCCAGTTGTTCGATACCGCGCGACGGGCCTACCAGGAGCTGTCGCAGGCGCAGAACCAGTTGCTCGAATCCGAGCGCGTGCGCGGCGTGACCGAGACGGTCGGCGCGCTGAACCACGAGGTCAACAACCCGCTCGCCACCATCGTCGGCTCGGCGCAGCTGCTGCTCCGCCGCACCGATCTCGAGCCCGACCTGCGCATCAAGATCGAGCGCATGCTCGAAGCGGGCCGCCGGATCCAGCAGGTCACGGGACGCATGGCGACGCTCATCCAGGCCACGTCGCGGCCCTATCCCGGCCACTCGGCGATCATCGACCTGCGCGGTTCGCTCACCCAGGGCGAGTCGGCCATTCCCGAGGAACCCGCGGCCTGACATCCGCCGCAGTGCACGGCGCTCGAGCCGCCTGTGCCGACTCCCGACGCCGCAGCACCCACATGGTGGTCTCGCGCTTGGGGCCCTCGCTCGCCGCACGCTCCTGACGCTCGAGGAACAGCATCACCATCGCGGCGCGGAACGGGTCCTCGGAGGCGATCGACTCGCCGGCCTCACGCAGCACGCGGTGCCTCGCGCGATCGGCCTCGCGCACCTGCCAGTGCGGCACGCTCACCTCGCGCGCCAGTTCGTCGCCGAATGCCGTGAGCGCCGCGCGCACGACCGATGGGTCGTTCGAGCCGTCGTTCTGCCTCGAATCATGCTGGATCACCACCCAACCGCCCGGCTTCACCAGACGCCGCAGCTGGCGCAGCGTGTCGCGCAGATCTCCGAGCCGCTGCCCCATCGCCAGCCAGAGCACGCCGTCGAATCGCCCCTCGGCCGACAACATGCGACGCAGGTCATCGAGCCGGTAGCGGCAGCGATCGGCGACGCCGGCGGCATCGGCGCGGCGTCTCGCCTCGTCGATGAACGGACTCATCGCATCGACGCCCAGCACCTGGACGCCACACTCGCGTGCAAGCGCACGGCCGGGCGCACCGAAGCCGCAGCCGAGTTCGAGGAACATCTTGTCCTTGAGCTCGTCGCCCCAGACGCGCATCGCCGAGGCGAGCGTCTCGGGTTCGCTGCCGAGCGCATCGAGCCCTGCGAACAGCCGCACCGCCTCGGGCAGCAGTTCGGGCGGACAATCCAGTGACTCGGCGACTTCGCGCGCGAGCGCTGTTCCCATCGATTCGCTCACCGCGTCCCCTCTCCGGGTGCGAGCATGGCGACTGCCGGGATCCCCGGTTCGGCCCGGCCCAGACGGCGTACCGCCTCGGCCAGGACGCCGGGCTCATCGAGCAACACGAAGTGACCACTGTGTGCGACGCGCAGCGGCTGCAGGTCGCGGATCCGGGAGAGGCCGAGCGCGCGGGCGCAGTCCTCCCACGTCTCACCTGTCACCCACGTGTGCGGCGCGACCACGGCGAGCACCGGGCACGTGAGCGCCGCTGCGGCCTGCGAGAGATCGGCGTCGAGTGCCACGTCGATCCACGCGCGTACCATGGCGGGGTCGAGTTCGAGCACCTCGCGTGCGAGCATCTCGCCCTGTACCGAGTCGCGGCCGAACGAGCGATAGACCGCGGCCACCGTTCCCGGGAAGTCGCGATCGAGCGCGGCGCGGAGACCGGCACGTTCATCCGCGCTCGAGGCCGGAGCCAGCGCGGTCTCGACCAGCACCAGCGCGCGCACACGACCGGGCGAGCGCAGAGCAGCGAGTGTCGCGACGAGGCCGCCGACCGAGTGCCCGACCAGAACCACGGGGCCCGGCTCGGCCGCGATGACGCGCTCGAGCGAGGCGGCCGCGAGATCCAGCGTGAGTCGGCTCGGCATCGAGGACAGCCCGTGCCCCGGCAGATCGGCGGCGACGACACGATGATCGCGGGCGAGGTCGCGCGTCAGCGGCAGCCAAAGCGTGGAGCGGCTGCCGAGCCCGTGCACGAGCACGACGCTCGGCCCCCTTCCGATCGCGCCCGGGAGCACGTCGGCAGGTGGCGGCGAAAGCTGACCGCTGGCCAGAAGTGCGGCGAGCGGCAGCATCAGGATCAAGGGCAGGAGTCGTCGGGACATGGCGGATGGGGTCCCACAGGGCGACCACACCTGTGGTATCGGCCGCTCGAGGGCGTTTCTTCTGGCCTGATGGACCCCATCTCACGAAGACAGGGCGTGTTCCCGGCCCCCATTCGGCATATTATGGCCTCGGCGCCTCGTACCACGCTCCGCCCCGGAGAGCCGTGCATGCCCCGCCGCGCACTATCGCTCGTACTCGAATCCATCCTGATGTTGGTGGTGGCCACGGCTTTCGCCGGTGGCCTGCGCGAGAATCTGTCGGCTGGCCCCTGGCTTCCTATCGCCTTCGGCTCGGGCCTCTTGTGCGCCTGGATCCTGCTTCGAGGCGATGCCCTCCTGATCGCCCTTGGCATCGGCATCACGCTCGGGCGCATGCAACTCGGAGCCCCGTTGCTCGATGCCAGCATCGTCGGCTCGGCGACCGTGCTGCAGGCGGCCATCGTGATCGCCGCGCTTCGGGTCTATCGAGTCGACCCTCGATTCACGCGGCCCCGGGAGCTGTTCATCCACGTAGGCGCCAGTCTTCTGGGAGGACTCGTCCGCGCCGCCGCCGAGAACATGACGGCGGCGAGTTTCTATGGAGCAGCACACTCGGGTCAGGTGCTGAGCTTCGTGCTGGTCAGCCAGACCGTCGGCGTGATGGTCGGACTGCCCGCAGTGACCACACTCGCCTCCGCCGGCTGGCTCGCGCGACTACGGACGTCGGACCGGAAGGCCTGGGGCACGGTCGCCCTGTCCGTGCTCGCATCCGCGATCACCGCCTATGTTTTCTCGATGCGCGGCATCGGCGTCGAGCATATGAGGGTTGTCGCGTTCACCGTGATCCCGCTGCTGATGTGGATCGCGCTTCGCGGTGGGGATGGCATGGGCGTGCTCGCATCCGCCTTCGTGATCGGCATCGCCGCCTACAACACCGCACTCGATCGCGGGCCCTATGCGCTGCTGGGAGTTCCTCAGTCGCTCTTCCTCGTGCAGACATTCGGCGGCGCCATCGGGATCGCCGCGATCCTGATCCACACGCTCGAACTGGGTCGGCGCAACGCCCAGCGCGCGTTGCAGCAACGTGAGGCTCGTCTACAGCGCGTGCTGCAGGCGAGCAACGATGGGATGTGGGAGTGGGATGCCGCTTTGGACCGGGTGGACATCAACGAGCGTGCCGCCCGGATGATCGACCTGCCCGATGGCGTGACGTCGTTCCCGACCGATCGATCCCTGCGCTTCGTCCATACCGAGGATCGCGCGCGTGTCACGGCTGCTGTGGACGACCACACCGCCGGTCGCACGGCCGGCTTCGAGGTCGAGTTGCGCGTCGCACGCCCTGATGCCGAGTGGCTATGGGTGCTGTGCCGGGGCCGGATCGCACAACGCTCGCCCGATGGCATGCCCCTGATCGTCAGCGGAACGCTCACCGACATCCAGGAGCGCAAGTCGGCCGATGCCGAGCGAGGGGCGATCGAGGCGCGCCGACTCCAATCACAGAAGCTCGAGAGCCTCGGCCTGCTGGCGGGCGGTGTGGCGCATGACTTCAACAACATCCTGACCGGCGTTCTGGGGCACGCCGATCTGGCCCGCGAGGAGATCCGCGACGGCTCGATCGCACGTGCGCACATCGACCGCGTGATCGAAGGCGCACGAGGCGCCGCCGAGCTGACTCGCCAGATGCTCGCCTACGCCGGTCACGGCCGCGTCGAGTCGCGGCTCATCGACCTGTCGCAGCTCGTCGCCGAGATGGGGCATCTGCTGCAAGTGAGCATCTCGCGGCGCAACCGGTTGCGCTATCAGTTCGCTCCGGCGCTGCCCCCCGTCGAGGGCGATCCGGCGCAGCTCCGGCAAGTGGTGATGAATCTGATCCTCAATGCCGCCGAGGCGCTCGATCACGCGGGTGGCACGATCGTGATGCAACTCTCGGCCCGCGAACTCGGCGTCGCCGACCTCTCGTCGGCGTGGTTGGCGGACGCGTCGGAGTCCCTCAGGCCCGGGCTCTACGTCACGCTCGAGGTGCGAGATGAGGGCGTCGGGATGGATGAGGGCACGCTGGCCCGCATCTTCGACCCGTTCTTCAGCACCAAGTTCACGGGACGCGGTCTCGGGCTGGCCGCCGTGCTCGGCATCGTGCACGCGCACCATGGCGCGGTGCAGGTGGACAGCGCCCCCGGACACGGTACGACGTTCCGGGTGCATTTCCCGGCGCAGGCGATGCCCGTCGCGAACACGAACGAGGGCGGTTCACCGTCGCGTTGGGTTCTGAGCGGAGCGGTGCTCGTCGTGGACGATGAGACACCGGTTCGCAATCTCGCGAGCGCGATGCTGCGGCGAATGGGAGCGACGCCCATGGCTGTCTGCAGTGGCGCCGAGGCGCTTCAGGTGTTCGAGACGCACGGCGAGCAGATCCGCCTGGCGATCGTGGACACGACCATGCCCGGCATGGATGGCCCGGCCACCGTGGCCGCGCTGCGCGCGCGGCGACCGGGCCTGGCGATCGTCATGATGAGCGGCTGGCATGAACCGCGCTGGGACCCCTCGCCCCAGACGAGGCCCGACGCGTTCCTGCCCAAGCCCTTCGACCTGGTGTCGCTGGCCGACGCCACGCGCACCGCACTCGATGCGAGGCCGCCCAAGGACTCGACTACTTCGCCTGAGCCAGTCGCTCCGCCGCGAACGAACGGATGATGGCCGCCAGTGTATCGGGCTGATCCTTCATCGCCAGATATCCAGCACCGTCGAAGCGCCTCGGCACGAAGCCCGTCGTGTCATCGAAGCCCAGTGACTGCATCACCACGCCCGGCGAGCGGACGTCGCGCCACCCGCGCTCGGTGACGAGCATGCGACTGATGCCCTGCACCGCCTTGGCGTCCTTGTTGGCGTCCAGTGCGAGCAACGCGCGCAAGTAGGTCTTGATCGTGACCGGAGGCGTCTGGGCCATGCTCGTGAAGAGCATCGCGCTCTCGGTGGAATCACGCCCCATGCTCGAGAACGCCATCTTGAGGAACGTGTCGTAGCTGCCGTCCATGAAGTTCACCATTTGCTGGCGCTGCTGATCGGGAACCGGGATCGGCGACTTGATCTGCGTATCGATCATCAGAAGTCCGCGAGCCCTTGAGGGATTGACCGCGAGTGCGCGCATGGCGATCACGCCGCCGACGCTGTGCGCCACGATGATCGTGCTCTCGGGATTCTCACGCGCCAGCACCACATCGAGCGCCTTCGCACAGGCATCGAACGAGAACGGGTCCGGCAGCGCACTGTCGCCCTGCCCCGGCAGGTCCACCATCACGACCCGATTCGTCCCCACCAACTTGCGCGCCGTGGGCATCCACTGCGACCGCGTGATCCCGAGCCCCGGCACGAACACCACGGTGGGCCCGCGACCGAGCTCGGTGGTCTTGAGCGTCGGGGCCTGGGCGTTGACGAGCGGCGCGGCGAGCATCACCACGAGCGAGAGGACGAGCATGCGGATGGACAGTCGCTTCACGGATGACGCTCCTTGGAGGGATGGCAGCCCGGGGGAAGCCAGGTGAGGGCCGCCGACCCCTGGACCATCGGACACTTGGGGCGACCGCGCGACTGCACATCCGTGCCGTGCTGGGCACACGCGGATTCGCCTGAAATGTCTGGGTTGGACCGGTTCTGCCCGATGCTAGAATCGCTCACTCAGTCGCCGTTGTCCTGGCGACCGCCTCAGAAGCCCGCTCCCTCACGTGCCAGAGAGGCCCTCCATGATCCGTCGGCTACTCGCCAGCTTCGCGCTGAGTATCGTTTTCGCATCGGCCCCGCAGGCGCAGATCATCACATTCGAGACCGATCCGGCCGGAGCGACCGCGGTGGATGATGCCGTGCTCGGACTCGCCTCCGCGTTCACGGTGGGAGCCTTGAGCATCACGTTCGGATTCGACGGCGATCTGAACGGGATCCCCGAGACCACCGCGAGTTTCGAGCGGACGGGCCCCGATGTCATCGACGGATTCGTCGGGTGCAATGGCCGCGACGTCGCCGCCACGGGCTTAGGGCCGCAGCTGGGCGGCTTCTTCCTGCGCGGAAACCCCGGTGCCGACTTCGGCCTGCTCATCATCGACTATGCGGGCGGTGTCGTGAACGGCGCCTCGGGCGAGATCTGGGACATCGACGGACTCACCAATGGCACCGAACAGTATCGCGTGCGGGCATTCGATACCGGAAACGTGCTGCTCGCCACGATCGACTCGCCGCTCAGCACCCAGGACAGCGGCTGCCTGAACACCGAACTCGATGGCAAGCCATGGACCTTCGACTTCTCGGGCACACCGGGCATCGCGCGCATCACGATCGACTTCATCGGGTCGAAGACCAACGGCATCGGGCTCGCGTTCAACAATTTCAACGCGACCGGAGAGCAGCCGGTACCGGTCACGCCCGGGTCGTGGGGCCGCATCAAGACCGCGTATCGCTGAGGGTTCGAGGCGATCAGGTGACCCGCTGACGAAGATACTCGACGACAGCCGTCCAGTCCGGAAACGCCGGGCTGGCGAAGTGCAGCCACTCCCCGGCGAATCGCTCCGCGCCATTGTTCTTGCGGTCGTCCACCAGGAAGTGGCCGGCGTTCAGGTTCTTGTGATGCGAGAGGATCAGGCGCTTGTACCCCCGCTCGCCCAAGTGCTGCTTCACCCAAAGCAGTTCGTCCGACCAGGCCGAAGCGTTCTCCCACGGCGCCGTCGACAGGATGTAGGTGTCGAAGAGCGCCGACAACTCCTGGAACGACTCGACCGCCCCGGGCAATGGGTCCATGAGCGCGAAGATCCCCGGCACTTCGTCCATTCGGCCCTCGTACCGGGCCTGGATCTCAGCCGGGACCCGGGCGATTCCGCTGCCGAAGTCCACGAGCACGTTGTCCATGTCGACATAGAGCGTCTTCTTCATTTTGTCGTGGGCTCCTCTAGAGCCTCAGCGACCTCGTCGTGCACCATTGTCTTGATCAGGCAGAACGTGTTCCCGGACGGATCGAGGATACACTCATGCTCACAACTCCAACCGGACCGGATCGCCGACGCTTACGAGTCCACTCTGACTCACGAACGCGTACGCACCGAGGCAAGGCTGGTCGTTGCCGAGGAAAGGGCTGAACCGCATGTTCCGCCGGGCGATGGCCTTGAGCACTTCCGGGTCACGTGGTAGATCGCCCTGGGCCATCGTGGCCATGACGCACCGCGGGCACGGATCCGTGACGTCGAGCACGACTTGATCGCCGATGCGAAGCCGCTTGCCGACCCACTCGTTCTCCGGGAAGCCGTCGCCCGATGTCAGTTCGAGCAAGAGGTTCGGCCTGAATCGACGCGTTGCGAACGTCGAGCTCGCCCCCTCACGGCCCATCTCCGCCAGCGCCGTGAGCGTGACGACATGGAGCGGCGCGTAGTCGAAGAACGTGCCGGCCATCGAGTGCTCGCACGAAGCGGGCCGGGCGGAGTCATCATCGTTGACGCAGCCGAGCGCGACCGGTCGTTCGAACCACGCGGATAGCACATCGATGCAAGCAGGATCATCGCTGCGCACGAGGCGGCCGTCCGGCAGCGTGATCTCGATGAGCGCCCGGTGGGCAGATGGATCCACGCCTTGGGCGTATCGGGCGCTGAAGTCCAACAGCCGAGGGAACAGGGGGTTCGGGGCGCTGATCACTCGCTTCTCGCTCGGATCGAACAAGGCGAACGAGCGATCCCCCGCGATGCCATGCGTGGAGACCTGCGCGGCGGACATGGCCTCGCCACTCATCGACTTCACCGGGTAGCGGTGGATCTCAGCGACAGTGCCCAGGATCATGTGTCGCTCGAATAGAGGTCGGTTGAGAGGTACTTGAGGCCCGAGTCGCACACGAGCGTCGCCACCGTGCGGCCCGGCCCCAGGCGCTGGGCGATCCGAATCGCCGCGACGACATTGGCACCCGAGGACGTTCCGGCGAACAAGGCCTCCTCGCTCGCCAGTCGCCGCGTCATCGCCTTGGCCTCGGCGGTCGAGACCTGCAGCACGTCATCAGCGAGTCCCTCTCCCCACTTCGGGGGCACGAATCCAGGTCCGACGCCTTCGATGTTGTGGGCACCGGGCGCACCACCCGAGAGCACCGCGGACTCGGACGGCTCCACCGCGACGATGTGGATCGAGGAATGCCGGGCCCGTAGAGTGCCCGAGATTCCCGCTAGGCATTGAGCGGTTCCGACCGACTGCACGAATGCATCGAGCGCACCCGCCGATTGCACCCACAGTTCGTCGGCCAACGGCACATAGCCCGCCGCGGCATCGGGGTTGTTGAACTGGTCCACGAAGAAGCATCCGGGCTGCGCGCTCAGCTCGGCGGCTCTGGCGATCATGCTCTGGATCAGTTCCTTGGTGGTGCCTCGGCCGTGGCTCGGGAGCTCGAGGACGCTCGCCCCGAGCGCACGCATGTGGTCGCGCTTCTCGCGACTGAACGCATCCGACGTGACGAGCGTGATCGGGAACCCACGCGCCGCGCACACGAACGCGAGCGACGTGCCCGTGCTGCCGCCCGTGTACTCGACCAAGGTCCCGCCGCTCCCCAGGCGCCCCGACGACATCGCGCCGTTCAGCACCGAGAGCGCCATGCGGTCCTTCATGCTGCCGGTCGGATTGTGGCTCTCGAGCTTGACGACGATCCGCGCACAGCCGCTTGGGACCACTCGCCGCAGTTCGACGAGCGGTGTGCGGCCGATCGCATCGATGATGTGGGGTGAGTTCATGGTGTGTGTCCCCTCGTTCAGGTCCCCGAGCGTCGGGGCGCTGTAGCCTACGCCCGGTCGTAGATCACGGGCATCCGGCCCTTCCATCGCTTCCAGATGACGTCGTCGGTGATCAGCTCGGCCATGAAGTGGGCGACGTTGATCCGGCTGGTCGTTCCGGCGTCGAAGATCGCGCTTCTCGTGGGCGACGGGTGCGCGTCGTACTCGGTGACCTGCTCGGCATCGATGAGATTGTCGGGCCGCACAACCGCCCACTCGATGTGAGGGTCGCGTTGGCCGATCGACACCCGCAGATGGTCGGCCGCCTGCTCATTGTCGGTGTGCGGCGGCAGCAGCAGTCGCAGGAGCCCGATGACGCACGTCTGCCCGAACGACATGGGCTCGTGCAGGTCGCGGTTGCTGTTGCCCGCCGTGTTCATGAGCACGAACCGCGTTGGCGTCGTGGGCCTGTTGGTTCGTATGGCCGCGCAGAGGCGACGCGTCGCGTCGGTCACGAGCCGCCGCGGGGGCCCGAACAAGCCCTTCCAGGTCAGATTGTGCCCAAGGCACGAGGCCACCGCTCCACAGCCTTCGACGTGCCGTGCCAGTTCCGCATCGCCGATGGCGAGCACGTCCGCGCGGATGACGGACAGCCGCTTGTCGCGCTCGAGCGCCTCGGGCAGGTTGCCACTTGTGCGCACAATCGCCCGGACGCTCAGCCCCCGATCGAGCAACTGCCCGACGAGCCGCCGTCCGGTCGCCCCGGTCGCTCCCACCACCAGCACAGTCATTCATGTCCTCCGCCAGATTCGATCCCGCGAAGCGCGCCTTGGGGCCGCGCTACTCCAGCCGTTTGGCCACTTGGTCGCGTCCACCCTGATGCAGGATCAGCGAGACGATATGTCCCACCTCGTTCGCCACGAACGTGACCTGCGCGTCGACCACCTCGAAGAAGAACTTCGACTCGGACTCCGCGAACACGGGGAATCGAGGCTGGTCGCCCAATCGCACGCTGAGCTGTCCCGGCTCGTGGGTCACGGCGAACTCGAGTCCGGGAACGAGTTCGTAGCGGCCGACATAGCGCTTCAGCACGTCGTCATCGAGCTCCACCCTGCCTCTCGCCGCCTTCGATTGATCGATCTGCGCGAGGACCGACTCGCTCAGCGCCTCGGAGACCGGTCGCTGCTGATCGGTCGGCCACTCATGCACTTGTGCGATGCGCCGGATAAGCAGCGCGGACAGGAGCTGTCCCGCATCGGAGTTGGTCATCACCACCACGCCCTGCCCGGTGCCCGACAACATCTCGACGTGAGCGCGGTAGCCCTGATTGCCGCCCGAGTGAGCGAAGCGGCCGTGCGCCTCGCCCGGCCGCACCACGAAACCCAATCCCATCTGGTCTCGATGCTGCGCCAGCATCCGGCGCGCCATGCCAGGCGACACGATCCGCTTGGAACGGCCGCGGGCCGCATTCGCCACCTCGATCCACAGCAGAGCCAGGTCCGTCGGCGTGGTCCACAGCCCGCTCGCGGCCGACTCGGGATGCCGGTACCAGCCCCCTTCGATCGTCGCGCCGCTCGCCCGGTGGCCACTAGCGGCACGCTTGGCGAGTGCTTCGGGCAGGTTCGTCTGGAACGTGCTGCTTCGCATGCCGACTCGATCGAATACGGACGAGCGCGCGACCGACTCGAACGACTTGCCCAGGCGATCCGTCAGCGCGAGTTGCAGCATCGTGTACCCGAGCCCGCTGTAGCTGACCGCCGAGTCGGCCGCCGATGTTCGGCGCGCAGGCCGATTGGTGGCCGGCAGCGTCCCTTCGAGGATCTGGGCGATCGTCGGCAGCGCGGCGCCCTGTGCGTAACCGGCGAATCCGTCGGGCGTGATCCCTGCGGTGTGCGCCAGAAGCTGTCGCACGGTCACCGGCGCCTCGCCCGCCTCGGCATCGGCCGGCATCTTCCAAGAACGCAGGTATCGATTGATGTCCGCATCGAGGTCGAACGCACCGGCCTCGACTTGCCTCAGCACCGCGAGCGCGGCGATCGGCTTGCTGACCGACCCGGCCTGGAACAGCGTCTGTGGGTCGACCGGCAAGCCACTCCCGCCCGCGACCATCACGCCGTAGCCCTTGGCCCATGCGATCTTGTAGTCGTCGATGACGGCGACACTCAGCCCCGGCACGCGTAGCGAATCCATCCAAGCCTGAAGCGACAGCTCGAGCGTGCGCTCGCCCTTGGACACCGCGGGGAGTGCGGCTTCGACGCTCTCGATCTGCTTCGAGATGTCGCGCGTGTCGGCTGCGGCCCCCGCGGGGGCCGCGAGCAGCGAAGCCAGCGCGAGTGACGCGATCAGGAGCTGCATATGGGGGCCTCGCGATGATCCGGTTCGAGTCACTCGGGCGCTGCGACGAACTCCATGGTCCTCGCGACGTGCTCGGGCCGGATGATGCCGTGAGCGTATTCGGAGTTCTCGCCGCGGTCGTACTTGCGCAGGTACTCGGCGCTGACGGACTCCGAGATCGCCTCGAGGTCAGGCGGGACGATCCCGAGCACTTCGAGCTCGGTGCCATCGCATCGCAACGTGCCTCGCGCGCCGCCGAGAAAGGCCGTGTACCAGCTGCGCTCCGACAGGCCCCATGAGCGCGCGAACAATCGGCCCTGCACGGCGACCACCCAGATCTCGAGGAACGCGCGGTCGGCTGCCCCGGCTCGAACCGATGTGAGGCCCTGCTGGTGGACGATGGCGGCGAAAGATGGAGGGATCATCTTGCCGGTCGCCAAGCAAGCGCTTGGGCCTCGAGCGCTCGGACGAACGCATCCTTTCCCGCAACGTAACCCTCAGAGTCGTTGGCGAACGTACGGGCCAAGTGCTGCTTCAAGCCGGAGTACTCCTGCGCTCGCACCGGGTGGGCGAGCAGGCAGTCTCGGAATACCAGGTGCCGATGGAGTTCGTCATTGCCGTGCTCATACGCATGCACATGATGAGTACGTACGCCGTCGCCCGTTAGTTTGCGGAAGCATCTCCGACCCGCCAGGCCGTACTCGCCCATCGGCTCGTAGCCCAGGTCACGCAGCAAGTCGTTCGCCGCATCGAGTGCGGCAAGGGACCGCACCTCGAGCAGCAGGTCGATGATCGGCTTGGCGGCGATGCCAGCGACAGCTGTGCTCCCGATGTGATGAGCCGCCACCAACTCGTCACCGAGCGTTAGAGCGAGGGCGCGCGCCTCTCGCTCATAGCTGAGCCGCCACTGCGGATCGTGGGGAACCACTCGGACACTCATCGCTCGCATCATGCTCCATCACGTGCAGTGGGGCCACGCGAACCGATTGAAGTGGGGGTCCAGAGCTTCTACTCTCACCGCCATGACCCTGAAAGAAGCTCTCAAGCAACTCGAAGCGCTCGGCAGCGACAAAGTGCGCGCGCAGAACTGCAATCACGGCGCAGGCAAGAATCAGTACGGCGTCAAGCTCGGCGACATCCGCGTGCTGGCCAAGACGATCAAGACCGATCACGCGTTGGCGCTGGAACTCTGGAACACCGGGAGCATCGACGCCCAGTTACTGGCCACGCTCGTGATCAAGCCGAAGTCCCTGTCCGCTGACGACATGGATCGGCTCGTGCGCTCGGTCACGTTCGTGCAGGTGGCGGACTGGCTCAACGCCTACGTGCTCAAGCTCCACGCCGACAAGGAGACTCTGCGCCAGCGGTGGATGACCGATCCGCACCCGATGGCCGCGCGCGCCGCGTGGAGCCTGACGGCATCACGCGTCGTGAATGACCCGAAAGGGCTGGAGCTCCCCGCACTCCTGGATCGCATTCAGGCCGAGATGGGGACAGCCGCCTCGGAGGTGAAGTGGACGATGAACAGCTGTCTTGCCGAAATCGGGATCCACTTCCCCGCGCATCGCAAGCGCGCGCTCGCCATCGGCGAGTCGTTGGGAATCTATCGCGACTATCCCACGTCCAAGGACTGCACCTCGCCGTTCGCCCCGACCTGGATCAACGAGTTGGTGAGGCGTCAGGGCTGAGGGTGTGCGGCTGCGTTCGCCACACCCCCCAGCCCTGTACCTGCCCTCAGGCCGGCTTGATGTTCTGGTTCATGCAGAAGAAGTTCGTCGGGTCGTACTTCATCTTGAGCGCCCGGAGCCGGTCGTACATCGCGCCGTAAGCGAACTCGACGCGGTCGGACTCGTCCTGGGTGAGGAAGTTGATGTACGCACCCGCACTTGCGAACGGCTTCGATTTGGCGAAGAACTCGCGCGCCCAGGCGATGCAACGCTCATCCTCGGCAGCCGTGTCCCAACGACCGTGCACGTTCAAGACGTAGTTGGCGTCGCGACTGGAGTAGGCCATCGCGTCGGGCGCGACGCGAGCGGTCTGGGCGCCGATCGTGCCGATGAAGATCTCGCAACGGGGCGAGGGCATCCTGCCGGCGTACTCGATGATGGCGTCGATCGCGCCATCGCTCAGCTTCGAGAAGTTGTGCGACTTCCAGTAGTTGCGAGCGCCCGGCGTGAGGAGCGGGTCGAACGCCTGCTGCCACGCGGTGTAGGGCTGCACGCCGACGTGCTCGCCGATCACTTTGCCGAACGTTCGCAGGGGCTCGATCGCCTTCTCGCCCGTGGCGGGGTCGCCCGCATAGCACAGCGCGAGCACGACGATCTCCTTGCCGTGAACCTCCGCCGGCAGAAACGGCAGCGGCGGGGCCTTGCGAGTGACCATCCAGACATTGAGTTCGTCCGGCATCGTCTCGGTGAAGCGGGCGAACTTGGTGATCACCGACTTCGCCTGGTCGAACGGGAACACGATGAGCCCGCTCAGCACCTCCGGGCCGACCGGATGCAACTGGAACTCGAAGCTCGTGACGATGCCGAAGTTGCCACCGCCGCCTCGCAGTCCCCAGAAGAGATCCTCATTCTCGGTGGCGCTGGCATGCACCTGCTTGCCCTCGGCCGTGACCACTTCGGCGGAGAGCAGGTTGTCGATGGTCATACCGTACTTGCGGCTGAGCCAACCGAAGCCGGCCCCGAGCGTGAGGCCCGCGACGCCCGTCGTGGAGTTGATGCCGAGCGGAGTGGCAAGGCCGTGCATCTGTGACGCGGCATCGAAGTCGGCGAGCGTGCAGCCCGGCTCGACCTTCGCTGTGCGGGCCTTGGCGTCGACCTTGACGCCCTTCATCAGCGAGAGATCGATCAGGAGGCCGTCGTCGCACAGGGCATTGCCGGCGATGTTGTGCCCGCCGCCTCGGATCGACACGAGCAGCTTGTGCTTGCGTGCGAACGTGACGGCCTGGACGACGTCGTCG
>JAYWEM010000014.1:0-14592 GCA_043779265.1 bacterium
GGCGGTATTGGCGGGCACGAGCGTCGTGAGCGCCGTGCCTTCGAGCACGCCGTTGATGTAGAGCCGCATCGCCGTGCCATCGTAGGTCGCGGCTGGCCCGCCTGGATCGCTCTCGACTCGAGCTTGTTGGCGCGGCGCAGCGACTCGACGCTCACGCCGTGCCGTCTCGCGATCGCGCTCAGGGTCTCGCCGCGGCGCACGGTGTGGCGGGTGGCGCGAACCTGCTCAGCCTTCGGCTTGGAGCGCTTGTCCGGCTCGACCGCGGGGGCATCGGCGATCGCGGGCGAGTCGCCCGGCGCGAGCGCGTGGCCGCCTTGGATGATCAATCGCTGACCGCGCTGAACGCCACCCTTGCGTGAGGTGATCGAGTTCCACTCGCGCAACTCGGCGACACTGGTGCCCGTGGCCGCGGCGATCGACGATAGCGACTCGCCGGCGCGGACGATGTGCGTGCGCGTGACTGGTGCGAGTGGCGCCGGTTCCGTTGGCGTCACGACCGTGGCCGAGGGGGAGGAGGAAGCGGTCGTCGCCGCGACCGTGCCCGCAGGGCCCGCGACGCCGCGAACGCGCAGGCGCTGGCCCGGGCTCAGACGGTCGGTCTTGAGCGCGTTCCACTGTCGCAGGTCCGCACTGCTCACGCCGTAGAGCTTCGCCACCGTCGCCAGCGTCTGTCCGCGGCGCACCGTGTGCGAGACACGCTCGAGCGTCCTGCTGTCGCCGTTCACTTTCGCGGGCAGGCCGATCACGCGCGGAGGCACGTAGGCGGTCGAGGCGCGCGGGTCGACGTCGGGATCGAGCACCTCGGGCGTCGGCGAGCGCACGCTCGCCGGGATCGTGACCATGGTGCCGCGCTTGAGCGGACGCTGCTTACTGATGCCGTTGACGCGCGCGAGCTCACGGGCGCTGACGCTGTACTTGCCCGCGATGCCGGCGAGCGTCTCGCCCTTGAGCACCTTGTGGCGCATGGTCAGGTCGGCGGCGGGCAACTTCTCGCCCGACCGGATCCGCTGCATCAGTTTCTCGCCACGACCCGCCGGAACGCGCAGCGTCGTGACGCCCGTGCCGCCGCGCGCCGTCGCGCCGGTGTAGGCCGGGTTCAGCAGCTTCAACTCCTCGATCGAGCAACCGGCCAGGCGGGCGATGCTGCGCATGTCGACAGCGCCCTTGAAGCCGATCTCATCGAATGCCATCGGCTGCTCGAACTCGACCTCGGTGAACCCGTAGCGTGCCGGATCACGTGAGATGGCGAGCGCCGCCATGAACTTGGGAACGTAGTCCTCGGTCTGCTGCGGCAGTCGCAGGCTCCAGTAGTTCGTGGTGCCCTGCGCCTTCATCGCGCGCAGCACGCGGCCCTCACCGGCGTTGTAAGCCGCGAGGGCCAGCGGCCAGTCACCGAAGATGCCGAACAGGTGACGCAGATAGCGCGCCGCGGCGACCGTCGACTTCTCGGGGTCCTTGCGCTCGTCCACCCACTGGTTGACGTTCAGGCCGAACATGCGAGACGTGCTCGCGAGGAACTGCCACGGGCCCACGGCGGCGGCGTACGAGCGCGCGTGCACATTGAACCCGCTCTCGACGAAGACGACATGCACCAGATCGGGGGGCAGGCCCTCTTTCTGGAGCACATTGCGGAAGAGCTCCATGTAGCGGCCCGAGCGCGTCATCCAACGCTCGAACGTGCTGCGGCCGTTGCCCGTGAAGAAACCGATCCACTTCACGACGTCGGCGTTCATCTGGAGCTCGATGTCCTCGATCGCCACCTGCTCGAGCACGGCTCGCTCGGCGGCGCTGCCAACGCTCTCCTTCTCGGGGATGGCGAGCGGGGCGGTGCCGGGGCCGTACCGGGGCTGCGGCGGCGGTGTCGTGACCGCGGAGTCCGGCGGCACGGCGGGTGCAACTGCGGCGCTCGTGACTCCCGGGAGGAGTCCGGCACAGATCGCGGCGGCCAGAGCGGCCCGCCGGAGGGTCTGGCGGAACTTCATGTGGGGTTTCTCCTCGGAAGGGACCATCCGTGGCTCAACCAGCTCGGGGAATCTATCGGCCATGGCATGCACGCTGCAATGAAATGGATTGTCAACTTGCACGCAGGTCGTCCTCGACCCGCCCCACCGACCCTTGTCGACCAACGGAGCCACCAGGAGTCACGCAAGTCCGATGCCACAAACCGCTATCTCGTTGACACTTGCAGCGAGCAGGGATAGCTTGCCGCTCGTTCCCGTACACGGATGTCCGCGGGCCCTCGTAGGCCACCGGGAGGGAGCCCCTCGATGAAAATCGCCAGTTCGTCCGCCCCCAGCTGGGCGGTATCCACCCATACCGATGGCGAGGTCCTGACCGCCGGCGTCACCGGCGATCACGCCGACCTCGTCCTTCTTGGCATTCCGGTGGGCTTCACGGCCGCCGAGATCGAGGGCTGGCTCCGCGACCTGGCCGGAGTCGCGTTCGAGACCTCCACCACTGATGCGCGTCAACGCGCCATCCCGTCGCTTCTCCACCATACGCTGACGGGGCTTCTGTTCTCGCACGCCGAGCTGTGGACCCGCGGCGACGACCCGGTGCCCTGTTCCGCCGTGTTCATCGACACGCCGGATGGCGCGTCGTTCGGCTGGGTGGGCGAAGCCAACGCACGGGTCCGCATCGAAGGCCGCGACTATTCGCCGCAGTGGGTGATCGTCCGAGACGAGGAGGGCCGCGAGGCGCGCGCCGCGATGCTGCCGCCCGGCGTGCGCGCCGAGGTCTCGGTCGAGCATTGGCCCGGTGGCCGCGACTCCGGACACGCGCCGATCACGGTCGAAGCGGAGTGGGGAGCGAGTGCGCTCACCGATTCCGCTCCCTCGACCGATCCCGCGCCGCTCACCGCCGCCAGTCCCGAGGCTCCCGCCGAGGCCGCAGCAGCGATGCCGATGGTGCTCGAGCTCGAGCACCTCGCCGCCGCGCCGATCGCCGAACTGCCGCCGCTGCCCGAGTCGCTTCCGGTCGGTCAGCCGAGTCTGATGGCTTCGGGGGCCGACGCTGTCTCGTCGCAGACGCACGTGGAAACGTCCCCCCAGCCGCCGATCGCTTCGACCATCGAGCCGTTGGAGTCGATCGCACCCGCAGAATCGGGGTTCGCGCGCGAGCCTGCGGTAGCGCCTCCCAGGTCGCATCCGGTCGCACGCTGGCTCGGCCGCCTCATGCAGTGGGGACGAAAGGACGAGACGATCGAAGAGGCCGCCACGGAGGCCGTGAGCGCGCCGACCGAGGTCGCGCCCGCACCCGCACCCGCGCTCGTACCCGAAGCGGCACCCACGGCATCGCCCGAGTCCCCGGGTGATGCGCCGGTGTCCCAGTACGATCTGCTGCTGACGACGCCCGAGGAGGACCTGGCTCCCGAGATGCAGGTCGTCGAGCCGGGCGACGCCGCGGCGTCGATCCCCGAGTGGAGCGAGGCATCCGCCAGTCTGCCGCCGCCTCCGGCACCGGAGATCGAGCCGCAGAGCGTGACGCCCGAGTCGCCCACGGCGTTCGCGCCACATCACGAGGAAACGCCGCCGGCGATCGAGCCATCGGCACCCGCCGCCGCGGCCGATCGGCCGACGCTCGCGCCTGCGGGCTTCGAGGACATCCTCGGCCGCGGCCGCTCGTCCGAGCCGCCGAACCCGCTTTCACCGCAGCCCGTCGCGCCGCGCGCCCACACCGAGATGCCGTCGGATGCGACCGTGCTGCCCAAGCTGTCGGTGCCGCTGCCGCCTGAGTCGACGGACCTGCCGATCCACGTCGAGCATGAACCCATCGGCGCGCACTCCGAGCAGTTCGACATCGCGCCACTGCCGGCCGATCGCAGACTCGGGCTGTCGCGCCCGACGCTCGAGGACCCGCTGGCGAACGAAGATCCGCATGCGGCGCTGCTCGACCTGCCCTGGCTCGAGCCGAGTCACGATCGCGATCGCAGTGTGCGAGTGCCCGGAGAGCCGGTCGTCTCGCGGCGTGCGTGGCCAGCGCCCGATGAGGAGTCGAGGCTGCGGCCGCGTGTCTCTCCCGCCATGATCGGACTCGGCGCGGCCTTGGTCATTCTGTTCGGCGCGGGTTGGTTGGTCGGCAGTTGGCAGGGACAGCGGGCGGGTGAGCCCTCGATGGCCGATCGCCTGCTGCGGTCGGTCGGGCTCGGAGCGCCTCGATTCACCGCCGAGATGGAGACGCAGCCTCCTGGCGCATGGATCTCGGTCGATGGCCGCGAGCTGCAGCGCCGGACGCCCGCGTCGATCGAGCTGTCGCCGGGAGATCATCAGGTCACGTTCTCGATGCCCGATCTGGGTGAGCATGTCGTGACGGTCTCGGGCCGCAAGGGCGAGAGCGTCAGGGTCAACGAGTCCCTGCACGGCACGCTCGAGGTGATCCCCTCCGACACGAGTGTGCCGATCCAGGTGAGCGTCGATCGTCAGCCGCTCGGCTATGCGCCGATCTCGGTCGAATCGATCGAACCGGGGCTGCACGAGGTGATGTTCTCGGGCCCCGGCATGCCGGCGTGGGCGCAGACCGTGCAGGTCGGCATCCGTCGCACCGCGCAGGTCGTCGCGCATCCGATGACGTCGCCGGCGACCGGCGTGCTGCAGGTGCAGGCGAGTCTCGACGACAGTCAGGGTTCCTCGCCGCTCTCGGGTGCTCAGGTCTTCGTCGATGGCGAGATGAAGGGCGTCACGCCGCTCTCGGTCGAGATGGCGCGTGGCCCGCACAGCATCCGCGTGCATTGGCGAGGCGAGACCGCTCCGGTCCAGGTCATCGACCTGCCGGGTGGCAACCAGCGATTCGCGATGTTCGCCTTCGGACTCGACATGGATCAGCCCATCCTCAAGCCGCTCTCGCTGCCGCGCAGCATCGATGCGACCGAACCGACGACGGTGTCCGCGGCACTCGATGGCATGAGCGCCAACGTCGTTCGCGAGGCGTGGCTGCACGTGCGCACGAGCGAGGGCCTGTGGCGTCGCTCCTCGATGAGCGTGATGCGCGCACCCAAGGGTGTGGTGCTCTCGGCCGTCTTCCCATTCAACACCCTCGAGGGCCAGACGCAGACGAGGTGGTACATGAGCGCCCTGACGCTGCAAGGCGACGAGTACTTCACCGAGATGCAGCGCGTGCAGGTGTCGAATAGCACGCCTCGACGAACGGCGGCCTCGGACCCGCCCTGAGTCCCTCGCCTCCGGAGTTCCCTGCGGCCCTGACCACGATGTGGTCGGGGCCGTGTGCATCGGTGGCGGAAGTGTCCGCCCGCGGCGAGGCGAAGGCGCGAGTGCGCGATGACCGAAGCGGCACGCCCTTCGCCTGAGGTCCGGGCATGGGTGGACGGATCGCGGTTCCGATCGCTGTTCTCATCTGGGCGGCGCTGCTCATGGTGCCGTCTCTTCGAGTCGGCGCGGTGGCGGCCTGGTCGGCGGCCGCCGTCGCCGCCTCGCTCCTGGCGTTGCGTGCGCCGCCTCTCACCTCGCGCGCGCTGGTGTTCGTGGCGATCATGAGTGCTTCCTTCGCGCGTGGCGGCGCGCATCAGGCGAGGCTCGCCGCCGAGTCGGCATGGCTTCGCGAGTCGAGCGTCGTGGCCCGCCTCGTCGTGGTGATCGAGGAGCCACCGAGGCGCGAGGGAGGTGAGCCCGTGGCCTCCGTTCGAGTGGTCCGCTCTCGACCGACATTCGCCGCCGGCACGCGGCTGCGATTGCGATGGCCGAAGGAGGGGGGCGGCGAGTGGGCGGACACGCTCGAGGTGCTGGCGCGGTTGGATCGGCCGAGCCCGAAGCGGTCCCCGGGCGGCTTCGATGCCGCGGCCGCCGTTCGTGCCCAGGGACTCGCGGCGCACGCGCATGCGTTCACCGTGACGCTCCGACCGGCGCGCGGCTGGGCCCGCATCCCGGTCGCCTTGGCGACACGGCTCCGCCGTGCCTGCGAGCGGGCGCTGACGCGCGCCCTTCCTCCCGAGGCGCACGAACTGGTGGCGCCGCTTCTGTTCGGCGATCGCAGTGCGATGTCCACCGAGGTCGATGCGGCCCTGCGCGCTTCGGGGCTTGTGCATCTGCTCGCGCTCTCGGGTCTGCATGTCGCTTGGATGGCAGCGGTGATGCGAGGGCTCGCCGCGACGGCGGGCGCCTCGGCGCGCAGTCGTGCGCTGGCGGGAGCGGCGTGTGCGATCGGTTACGCACTGCTGGCCGGGCCGATCCCGTCGCTGTGGCGGGCGTCGGCCACGGAGTTGGTCACGGCGATGGCGCAGCGTGCGCAGCGATCGGTCGATCCCATCCAGGCGCTCGCCGTCAGCGCAGTCGCGCTGCTGATGTTCTCGCCCGGATGGGCGGACGACCTCGGTTTCCAGTTATCGTGCGCCGCCACGCTCGGGCTGATCACGCTCGCCCGCCCGATCGCCGCGCCTTTCACGCACCGCTTACCGGCTGTGCTCCTGACCCCGCTCGCCGCGACGATCGCGGCGCAGACCGCAGCCCTGCCGCTGCTCATCTGGCGCTTCCATGCGGTGCCGTGGACCGGGTTGCTCGCCAACCTGCTCGCCGTTCCGATCGCCGAACTGCTCCTGGCGGGAGCGTGGATCGGTGCGCTCGCCGAAGTCGTGCTGCCGGGCGCGGGTGCCATCTGGCTCTCGGCCTGCGTCCCACTCGCCGCGGCGCTGCGGGCCGTGAGCGAATCGGCGGCGCGCGTGCCGCTCGCGCTGCTGCCGTGCGGCGATGGCGCGTGGGCCGCGACGGCCGCCGCGATCGGCGCCACGCTCCTGATGATGGCGCTGAGTCCCGAGCGTGCGGTAGCGCTGGCGCGCGCCGCACGCTGGCGCGAGAGCGCGGCTGCGGCCGGCGTGCTGGCGCTGGCGCTGTCGATCGTGTCGATCGCCAGTGAGCGGCCGCTGTCGCCGCCTCGCGATCGATGGTGGTGCGTTGCGCTCGATGTCGGACAGGGCGACGCCATCGCCATCGGGACGCGCGAGGGCTGGTGGCTGATCGACACCGGTGCGCGCTCGCCCAAGTGGGATGCGGGAGAAGGCGTGGTGCTGCCGTTCCTCAGGTGGGCGGGGGTGCGCGAACTCGCCGGGCTCGTCCTGACGCATGACGACAGCGACCACACGGGAGGGGCCGAGGCGACGAGGCGCGGCATCGCGATCGCGCGCACGCACGCCTCGATCGCGTTGCCCGGCGTGAACGGACTCGCGGCGCGTTTCGGTGCGTTCGAACAGGCGAGGGGCGACACGCTTCGGCATGCGACGCCTCGATTCGTCGTCCTGTGGCCGCCTCGCCCGGGAGAATCAGGGGAGTCGATCGCTCGTCGCGGCGACAATGCCGCATCGCTCGTGCTGCGAATCGGCGAGGGCCGCGCCTCGGCGCTCCTGCTCGCCGACGTGGATTCGCTCGTCGAGGCGGAACTCGCGCTCACACCCACGTCGCTGCTCAAGGCCGGTCACCACGGCAGCGGCTCCTCGAGCGGCGCCTCGTTGCTCTCTCGCGTCCGTCCATCGGTCGCGATCCTCTCCTGCGGTCGGCGCAATCGATACGGACATCCGGAGCGGGGCGTGCTCGTACGGCTCGCCACGTTCGGCGTCGCGACTCAGCGAACCGATCTCGCGGGGAGCTTCGTGCACGAGTTCGGCCCGGGCGGACGCACCGTGCTCGACTGGCGAGGCGGCGCGATGCGGCCTGTCGGACCGAAGCTCGCGGCCGCCGGTCCGTGCTCGGGCGCGCGCTCGCAATGAACGGCTGGTGTTGCACTTGAGCGAGTACGAACTCACGGCTATGGTGAGGCGTGCTCGCGTCCAGGCCCGTCCGATTCGCCGTGCTGGCTTCCGGCAACGGCTCGAACCTCGAGGCGCTCGCGGATGCCGCTGAACGCGGCACGCTGGGGGGCCCGATCGTCGCCGTCCTCAGTGATGTCCCCGATGCGTTCGCACTCGAGCGCGCGAGACGACGCGGCCTCCCCGCACTGGCGCTTCCGACCGGACGCTTCCGCACGCGGATCGAGGACGAGTCCCCTTGGCTCCAGGCCCTGCTCGATCATGGGACCGAGGTCGTGCTGTGCGCCGGATTCATGCGCCGTCTGCACACCACGCTGCTCGCACCCTTCGCCGGTCGCATGCTCAATATCCATCCCTCGCTGCTGCCGAGCTTCGCGGGGCGTGACGGCATCGGCGATGCGCTCGCCCACGGCGTGCGCGTCACCGGTTGCACCGTGCATCGGGTGGAGGAGGGCATCGACTCGGGTCCGATCGTGGCGCAAGCGGCGGTCGAGGTTCTCTCGGACGACACGCGTGATTCACTCGCCGAGCGCATCCACGCCGCCGAACATGCGCTCTACCCGGGAGCGGTGAGGCAGTACGTGCAGCTGCCGTGGCGACTCGATGGCCGACGCATCGTGTTCGGCGCAGGCGACGGACTCCAGCTCCCACCCACCCAGGAGGCGGCGCGTGGTTGATGTCAGGCCGACGCTCGAAGCCGTGTTGTTCGATGCCGGCGGCACGCTGGTGCGAATCGATTACGAGTGGGTGAGTGAGATGCTGGCCGAACTGGGCGTCGAGGCGAGCGTCGAACAGGTGCGCCGCTCCGAGGTGAGAGGCCGGCGGCTCTACGACGCTGCGGCCACTCGGCCGCGGCGCCTCGCCGAGGGCGAGGCGCATCCGACGCTCGGCAGCGTGGCGCCGGTCGAAGCGTACTGGTCGGGCATGCTCGAAGCGGCCGGATGCCGCCATCCGCTGCTCGAGGAGGCGATCGACCGCATGAGCGAGAAGCAGCGTCCGCCTTCGCTGTTGTGGGGACGCCCGCTCGAGGGTTCGCGCGAGGCGATCGCGGGCGTGCTGGGGCTGGGATTGCGCGCGGCGTGCGTCAGCAACAGCGATGGTCGCGCCGAGCATCACCTCGTCACGTGCGACGTCCGCGACGGGCTCGAGTTCGTGGTCGATTCGCAGATCGTCGGCATCGAGAAGCCCGATCCCCGGATCTTCGGAATCGCGCTGGAACGCATGGGGATCTCGGCCGAGCGCGCGCTCTACGTGGGCGACATCCGCAGCGTGGATGAAGCGGGGGCGCTGGCGGCCGGCATGTCAGTGGTCATCCTCGACCCGTTCGGGGACTATGTGCCCGAGGATCGGCGCAGCATCCGTGACATCTCGCTGCTCCCGGAGTACCTGGAGAGACACTTCGCGACGCCGGGCGGGGCCAACGGGCCCGCGTCGGTTCGATCGTCCTGACGTACCCATACGCGCGGTCCCGAGAGGCCGCGGAGGAGGGGACATGAACGCGGCTGCTCCCATCGTCATCCCGTCCGAGTGGCTCGAAGCCGCTCATGCCGTGATGGAACCCGACGTGCCCGGTGCCACGACGCTCCGGCGCGGCAAGGTCCGCACGGTTTTCGAGGCCGGCCCCGATCACCTGGTCATCGTCGCGAGCGATCGTCTGAGCGCCTACGACTGCATCCTGCCCACGCCCATCCCGGGCAAGGGCGCCGTGCTCTCGGCGATCTCGGCCTTCTGGATGAAGCGCCTGCGCGCCGCGCAGCCGAATCATCTGGTCAGCGATGATCCCGCCGAGTTCCCCGAACCATTCCGCTCGCACATCGCCCACCTGAGTGGTCGGGCGCAGTTGGTGCGCCGCGCCGAGCGAGTCGACATCGAGTGCGTTGTGCGCGGCTATCTGACCGGCAGCGGCTGGCGTGAGTACCAGCACCGTCGCACCGTGTGCGGCATCGCGCTGCCCGAAGGGCTTCACGATGGCAGTGCGCTCGAATCGCCGCTCTTCACGCCCGCCACCAAGAACGATCACGGTCACGACGAGAACATCCCATTCGAGCGCATGGTCGAGCAGGTGGGTGAGCCGACCGCGCGTGCACTGCGGGCCCGCAGCCTTGCGATCTACGAGGAGGCGAGGCGGTGGGCCTGGGAGCGCGGCCTCGTGCTCGCGGACACCAAGTTCGAGTTCGGACGGATCGGCGAGGAGTGGGTGCTGATCGATGAGGCGCTGACACCCGACTCCTCGAGGTACTGGGACCGAAACGCCTACGAGCAGGGCCGGCTCGAGTCGTTCGACAAGCAGTATGTGCGCGACTGGCTGGACCGGAGCGGTTGGGACCACGAACCGCCCGCGCCGTCCCTGCCCGCCGACGTCGTGCGGCAGACCCAGGAGCGCTACCTCGAGGCGATCACCCGATTGTCGCAGGCGCCGAGGTGAGCGCGCGCATCGAGGACGCCCGCGTGCAACCGCGGCCGGTGCCGCAGGGCTGGCCGAGGGCGGCCCTGCTGTCGCTCTCGGACAAACAGGGGGCCGTCTCGTTCGCACGATCGCTCGCCGAGCATGGTACGAGGATCCTCGCGAGCGGCGGGACCGCGAAGCATCTGGAGCAGGCCGGGCTCACGGTGGAGCCGCTCGAGCGCTGGACGGGTTTCAGCGAACTGCTGGGCGGCCGCGTGAAGACGCTGCATCCGCATGTGCACGCACCCATCCTCGCGCGGCGCGATGCCGCTGCCGACATGGCGGAGCTGAGCGAGCGCGACCTCGAACCCATCGATCTCGTGGCCGTCTCGCTCTATCCGTTCGAGTCGCGCGGCGTGACCCTCGAGGATGCCGACATGATCGAGGAGATCGACATCGGCGGCGTGGCGTTGCTGCGTGGTGCGGCCAAGAACCACGAGGGAGTGCTCGTGCTGCACGATCCCTCGCAGTACGAGCTCGTGATCGAGGCGTTGCGCGATGGCGTGAGCCCCTCGTTCCGACGAGAACTGGCGCTCGCCGCATTCGCGCGCACCGCGCGCTACGACGCGGCCATCGCGAGCGAGCTGGCCCGTCGCATGGGCAGCGCGGGGGAGCCGCCGCGCTTCCATGCGACGATCCTCGAGCGCTCACGCACGCTGCGCTACGGAGAGAATCCGCATCAGAGCGCCGCGCTCTACACACGAGCCGGGGAGGCGGCGACGCTCTCGGCGTGGCGCGAGGGCAAAGAGCTGTCGTTCAACAACCTCCTCGACCTGGAGGCGGCCGTCTCGCTGGTCGGACGCTTCGAGTCTGCCGCGTGCGTGATCGTGAAGCACAACCAGCCCTGTGGCGCCGCCGTCGCCGGATCGATCGCCCAAGCGTATGAAGCCGCACACGCCTCGGACCCGCTCTCGGCGTTCGGCGGCGTGGTCGCGCTGAATCGGCCGCTGGATGCGGAGACCGCGCGCCTCATCGGCACCCGCTTCGTCGAGTGCGTCGCGTTCCCGTCGATCACCCCCGAAGCCGACGAGGCGCTGCGTGGCCTTAAGAACCTGCGACTGGTGCCGCTGAGTGCCGCGGATCTGGAGTCGGTGGACGCATGGCGGGCGCGCCCGGTCGGTCGCTGGGCTCTGTTGCAGCGATCGGGCAAGGGTGAGGCACCCCCGTGGCGCACGGTCAGCAAGCGCGCGCCGAGCGGCGCCGAGATGGCGGCGCTGATGTTCGCGTGGGAGGTGTGCGATGCCGCGCGCAGCAATGCCATCACGCTCGCGAGGGGCGAGTCCCTGATCGGGCTCGGCAGCGGTCAGACGTCGCGTGTCGATGCGGTGGACGTGGCACTCATGAAGGCACGTCGCTCCGGGCATGAGACGAAGGGTTCCGTCCTGGCGAGTGATGGGTTCTTCCCGTTCGCCGATGGCGTCACGCATGCGGCCGAGGCGGGCATCACCGCTCTGGTGCAACCGGGGGGCTCGGTGAAGGATGCCGCGGTGATCGCCGAGGCTGACCGGCTGGGGCTCGCCATGATCCTCACCGACCGCCGGGTGTTCCGGCATTGAGCGGCCTGCCGACGGGCGGCACGTCGGAGGCGAGAGCCCGCTTCGATGAACTCGACCTTCCCAAGCGCCCGGGTCTCTACCGGATCTGGCTCGGCCCCGAAGCCGAGGACACGGTGTTGGGGCTCGAGCCCGGCTCACTCCTCTATGTCGGCCGCGGCCGGCGCGTCCGCACGCGCGTGCTGGCGCATGCCCGCTCGGACAAGACGAGTGGGTCGACGTTCCGCCGCACGCTCGGTGCGCTGCTTCGCGAGCCGCTCGCCCTCACCGCGTACCTCGGCGGGGCCGGCGATCCGCATCTCTTCCGCTTCGACCCCGCGGGAGAGGATCGGCTCACCGAGTGGATCGCCACGCATCTGAGAGTCTCGGTCGAGGTCTCGGTCGAGGCATTCGAGAGCGAACTTGCAGTGCTCGCACGCGAACGGCCACCGCTCAATCTCAAAGACGTCACCCATGCCCACACGGATCGGGTCACCGCCTACAAGAATCGCTGCGTCGACGACGCTCGTGCGAATGGAGTCCTCCTTGCCTCGTGAACTCGTCCTCATCCTCGATTTCGGTTCCCAGTACACGCAGTTGATCGCCCGCAAGGTGCGCGAGCTCGGCGTCTTCTCCGAGATCATCCCCGGCAATGCCACGATCGAGGCGATCCGCGCCCGCCGACCGAGCGCGCTGATCCTGTCGGGTTCGCCCTCGAGTGGCTATCGCGCCGGCGCACCGCAGCCCGACCCGGCGATCTACGCGATGAAGAAGCCGCTGCTCGGCATCTGCTACGGCTTCCAGGTCACGCAGCAGCTGATGGGCGGACTCGTCGCCAAGGCGGAGCACGCCGAATACGGTCTGGCGACGTTCCTGGTCGACAAGCCATCGCCTCTGTTCACTGGTGTGCCCAAGCGATTCCGCGCGTGGATGAGCCACGGCGACGAAGTGCAGGCGCTGGGTCCCGGTTGGATCAAGGTCGCGCACACGGCGAACTGCGCCTTCGCGGCGGCCAAGCACGAGAGCAAACCGTTTCATTTGATCCAGTTCCACCCCGAGGTCCATCACTCGCCCTACGGCAAGCAGGTGCTCTCCAACTTCCTCTTCAAGGTGGCGGGGCTGAAGGGCGGCTGGACCATGAAGCACTTCGTGCGCGACGCCATCCGCGCCATCCGCGTGCAGGTCGGCGAGGGCCACGTCCTGTGCGGGCTCTCGGGCGGAGTCGATTCCACGGTGGCTGCGACGCTGCTGCACCGTGCCATCGGCAAGCGATTGTCCTGCGTGCTCGTCGACCACGGGCTGCTCCGCAAGGACGAGGCGCTCGAGATCGATCGCGAGTTGGGGCAGCGCCGTCATCTGAACCTGACGATCGTCGATGCGCGCGATCGGTTCCTGGATCGCCTCGCCGGCGTCACCGATCCCGAGGAGAAGCGCAAGCACATCGGCCATGAATTCATCGCCGTCTTCGAGGAGGAGGCCAAGCGTCTCGGTCCGATCGAGTTCCTCGCCCAGGGCACGCTCTATCCCGACGTGATCGAGAGCGCTTCGGCGGGCTTCGGAGCGCAGGTCATCAAGTCGCACCACAACGTCGGCGGGCTGCCGGAGAACATGGCGCTGCGATTGGTGGAGCCGCTGCGCTGGCTGTTCAAGGACGAGGTGCGCGAAGTGGGACGTGAACTGGGCCTGCCCGATCACTTGGTGGATCGACATCCCTTCCCGGGCCCCGGCCTCGCCGTGCGAGTGCTGGGGGCGATCGAGCCGCATGACCTCGAAGTGCTGCGAGAGGCGGATGCCATCTTCATGGAGGAGCTGCGTCGTGCGAAGTGGTACAGCCGCACCTGGCAGGCGTTCGCGGTGCTGCTGCCGGTGCGCACGGTCGGCGTCAAGGGCGACGAGCGCAGCTACGAGAAGGTGCTCGCCCTGAGGGCGGTGGACTCGGTCGATGGCATGACCGCCGACTGGAGCAAGCTGCCTTACGCGCTGCTCGGACGCGTCGCCAATCGCATCGCCAACGAAGTGCGCGGCGTCAATCGCGTCGTGTTCGACATCACGAGCAAACCGCCCGCGACGATCGAGTGGGAGTGATGCGTCCGCTTGCGCGCTTCGTGATCGGCGCGCTCGTCCTTTGCGTCTCGGTCGATGCGCGAGCAGCTTCGCCCACCTCGGCAGCCGGGCGCGTTCGATGGAGCGCGGCGCTGTCCGAGCCGGCGGCTGCTGCGGCGCACGCGCCTCTCCTCGAGGCGGCGAACGCACGGCGTGAGGCTCGCGAGCGGCTCTCGCGGGCCGACACGCTCGGAGCGGACTCGGTGCTGGCGAGCCCCGTGCTCGGCCGCTCGGTGTGGGCGTGGGAGAGTGCGTGGCAACGAGCGGACTTCGCGCTCGAGCGAGGCGACACGACGGGTGCCGATCGTTGGCTCGCATCGCTCGAGGATTCGTTGTGGACGCTGGCGGATCGAGCCGCGTGGTCCGCGCTTCGCGCCCGCACCCGCGCCTGGCGTGGCGATACCGCGAGCGCGCTTGAACTGGCGCGCCTGACGATCCGGCTCTACCCGGGACTCGCGCCTTCGAACCCCATGGTCCGACTGATCGAGTCGATCCAGCGCGCTCGCGGCGACAGCTTGAGCGCCGCCGACGAGCGCTCCGCCATCGACGTCGACGTGTTGCGCGGGGATCGCCAGTCGGCGGTGCGCCGCATGAAGCGCGAGCGCGGCATCGCGCCGGTTTCCGAGCGCAGCCGGTGGGCGCTTCGCATCGCCGAGCAGAGTCGGCACGTCCGGCGATTCGAGGAGGCGGCCGCGTGGGCCGATTCGGCGCATCGATCGGCGCTCGATGCCCCATCTCGCGAGCGAGCGCAACTGGAATCGGCG